>CANQYL010000097.1 GCA_947628035.1 uncultured Akkermansia sp.
TCTGCATGTGTAGAGTTTGGTCGCATTCGTACAGCCTCTCATAATCCATGGGTAATCTATGAACGAACGAGAGACACTACTAACTTCGTTAAAACGATTTCCATAAAATAAAAATGAACAGAAACCTAATCGATATTATACTTAAGGGAATTAATTTGTCCGATGAGACAAAAGAGAAGGCAATAAAGCGCTACAGAGATTTAGCAGAGTGGTTAAATCGGGAGGATTCGAGTATTAAAAAGTATGATTCATATGTTTTTCCGCAGGGATCATTTCTTTTAAATACAGTAATTAAGCCGTTGAGGGAAACAGACAGTTATGATTTAGATTTAGGCTGCCGATTTACAAAAGGGATCAGTATTTTTGATGTAACACAGCATCAGTTAAAAGATATGTTAGGGACAGAATTAAGATCCTACGCTAAAGCCCGCAATATAAAACACGAAATAGAGGAGAAAAGAAGGTGCTGGCGACTTGAATACCAGGATGGAATGAATTTTCACATGGATGTTGTACCTTGTATAAAAAAAGAGCAAACAATGGCAATGGTGCATTCCAGATTTTATGAGGATAGCTTTGATGAACAAGAGCTAATTGGCAGTAATGAAAACATAGAAAACTGGAAAAAATTAACCGTATATATTACAGACAATGAAAGCCCTTCTTATGATTCCATATGCATGGCATGGAATCAAAGCAATCCTGAAGGGTTTGCCAAATGGTTTAAATCTAAATCATTGCAATACCTTTGGGAACAGACAACAAATGGCTCTCGGTTTAAAGGCAGGATTGCATATTTACCGATAGAGTCTAAGCAAAATAACACGGTACTCCATAACATTGTCAGGTTGCTTAAAAGGCATAGGGATGTAATGTACGATGAAAATCGCAAACACAGACCTATTTCAGTAATAATATCTAAGCTGGCAGCAGATGCCTATGATGGGAATGCTGATCTTGAGCAGTCTATAATTAGTGTAATAACAGGCATGGAGATAGAGTTGAACAAGTGTGGGCGAAGGATAGTAAATCCCACCCAAGAATTGGAAAATTTCGCGGATAAATGGCAGGATGACAGAAGGTATGAAGAAGAATTCAGATGCTGGCTTATGCAAGCGAAAATTACCTTTGGACAACTTATCAGCTCGAAAACAAAAGGAGACCAACTAAGATATATCATCCAGAAACATTTTCGCCTGCAAGACTCAGCTGAGCTTGAAAGTCAGTTAAACTGGATTCAACATGGTGTTAACTCCTTGCCAAAACCACAGGTCATAATTTCGGGAAAAACAAACAAACCATGGAGCCCAGAGAGCTAGAAAAGATTATAGAGCCTTTTTTAGCCGAATTTCCCAAGATGGCACTGAAGCCCTCGGATACGGGAAGTTATCTGATTGAGGGCTTTATGCCTGTGGTGGCAAAGTGGGAGGACGGGTCTCAGCCTCCATTGGACACGGAAATTGAAATTAGAATAGAAGTCCCTGGCAATTATCCTAATTCGCTTCCAAGGGTTTTTGAGATTGGAGAGAGTCTGCGTATTCCTCAAAAAAAAGATTTCCATAATGACAAAAAAACAGGGTTTTGCCTTGGTTCTCCTCGCGTATTACTGGAGTCTCTTCATGCTGACCATAGTTTGACGCAGTATGCCTATAACAATATTATTCCTTTTTTTGCTCAAATGATTCGTAAAAATGAGGGGAAGAGAGAACCTATCAGTGGCGAACTAAGCCATGGCCCAGAAGGGTTAATAGAAGATTTTTATGATGGATATGGCTTAAACTTGTCATTAGCTCAAATTTGTATTTTCTTCCATATACTGAGTCTGAGGAAAAGAGTCGCAAATAAGTATTTATGCCCACAGAGACTAGGTAATAGATTTTGGCAGTGTAAATGTGTAGTATGTAAAAAATTAAGAGAGACGCGCCTAGAGAGGAACTCTCGAAAATTATACAGAACGATTGCTGCAGAATATTACGAAAAGTATCAGGAAAGCATCGCAAAAAAAGGACATACTAGGAAACTTGTTCGCCTCAAAAGGTTTGCTCGCACAAATTATCTAAACAATGAGTGTGAGGTATAGATGTCTGGAGATTATAAGTTACAACTTAGCCGCTGAAGGAGGGAAATAGCGTTCGATAGGACGAGCCGCTAGGAATGAAGACTGTTTGGTTTGGCTGTAAAGTGAAGCCTTGAAATTCCTAGACAGCTCTCAGATCCATAGTGGGCATCGTTTCAATGCCCTGACTCCATCCGCATATCATGCAAGATTTTGCCTTTGTAGGTGAAGTACTTCGGACCTTGATAGGCGCCGGAAGTGTTCCTTTCATCTGCGGGCATGAAGGTGCCGACAAAGGGCGAGAGTTTGTAGATGCGTCCCTCGTATTCTACGGAATCATCAGAGGCAACTTTTACCTCAATCCCGGTTGGGGCAAACACGATGGTCTCACCAATCCCAATTCCAACCATGCTGAATTTAAAGCGTGATTTGCGAGTTTTCAATTCTTCGGCAGGAGTATTTTCGTTTCGGACCTCGTCTTCAGGGCTTTTTTCACACACAGGGGCAGGAGCAATGGGTTTGTTGTTTTCGTACTCGACCACTTGGGCGTCTTCAATCGTGTTGGCAATGTCGTAGAAAATATCGAGAGCAATTTTTGGCTCGATGTTGAAAAATTCCCTGTTTTGACGAATACGCAGATCCGTCAGGCGATCGATGGTCTTGTGAACCAGCTTCTCGACTTCTCCATATTTCTTGGTTTCAAGCGTAGCGAATATTTCAAAGGGCAGGGGAACAGCCGTGTTGTCCAGTTCCTTGGCGCGTACATCAATCGCGCGCGCACTTTTCCCTATCTTGACCCAATCTTCGCGGAAACTCGGATTAGTAAGAATGTACACGTACCCTTTTTCGTTGTGGCTCATGGTAAAAGATTTTGTTGGACACAGGATACAATCTAGAGGATTTTATGTCAAATAATTTTGATGCCCGTCCAGGGCAACCGCATTAGAAAATGCGGTTGCTATGTACGATTTACGATGTACAATTTATTAATAATGTGTGTGTTGCGTAAATTTTTCGAATCATCAACGTCTGCTGATGAGTTCGCTAGATCCGTCACCATGATGACCGTTTGATGCCACGATTTTTGATAGGTATCAACGATGGTATCAATCCATAAGAGCATTCTCTCCGTTGTTTCGTATTTCCCAAATGCGTTTGCCCTGGATGTCCGGCCTTTGTTGATTCGCTTTTTCCTGCTTGAATCGTCGCTGCTTTCCCGTTAGAATACTTACCATGAACTACGAAGCTGACGAGATACGGGAATCACGTGTCAGGGCATAAAGGTTGAAAAAGATACATAGAAAATTAAAGATGGAAACGACAGGACAGTTCACTTGGGTCGGGTTTTACATGTCGTTTGCCGATCGTCTACTAGAATACAAGAATGATCGGGAAACTCTTGTCCGGAAAATTCTAAAGGTATTCTCCGACATGGAGATGAGAATACCTACACTGGAGAGCAACGGTGCACCGTCGGATATCGATCCTTTTACGGTCTTTGGGTTGTTTAACAGGGGAATAAAAGACGAAAACCGCGTGACTTTTATCCGGGGAATTATCTCCGAATTTGGAATGCAGACAGAAGCCCCGGAAGAGTTTTTAGGTGTGCCACTGGCCAACAACCAAAAAGTCACCTTTTACGCATTTGAGGGAGTGGCGCGCCACGAGCACGATATTGACAATTTATGGGAGACCTTTGAGGCAGCATTGGCTCTGGCAGATGAGGAAAACGATGAGAATAGAGCAAGATTTTGCGACGCCTACGATACGGTGCTGACGCAATTTGCTGTGCGATGGAATTTAACGATGGGGTTGTTTTGGATTCGTCCATATTTCTATCTGAGCCTCGATTCAAGAAATCGTTGGTATATGGCAAATCCTGCCAATGTTGCGGCAGAGATATCCAATGAGGTAACTGATCTTTCTGCAGTTCCATCGGCAGAAAAATACCTTGAAATACGAGCTAAATGTGCAATGGCTTTTTCCTCTGGGCAATGTGCCGCAAAGTCATTTCCTGAGCTTTCTGCAATTGCATGGCAGGCCACGGAAGAGGTCAACGAGCAAAAGAGGAAAGCGGCAAGGCAAACTGAAAAGGCGGAAAAAGAGAACGCCCTCAGCGATGCTGACGTAGAAACCGTGCATTATTGGGTCTACTCTCCGGGCAGGGGTTCTACGATGTGGAACGAGTTCTACTCTAATGGTACAATGCGACTTGGTTGGCCCGAATTGGGAGATTTGAATCAGTACAACAATAAAACAGAAATCAGAGACCAGCTGTGCGAATTACGTGGAGATTCGTCTTCACACACGAATACGGTATGTGCAGTTTGGCAGTTTGTGCATGATCTCAAGCCTGGCGATGTGGTATATGCTAAACGGGGACACAATGAGATTCTTGGACGGGGAATTGTTGAGGGAGGGTATGAATTCGATGACTCCGGTCACGAATTATATCCTCATGTGCGGCGAGTCAAATGGACTCACAAAATGAGCCGGCGTATGAAAGAGGGGTTCCATATTAAGGCCCTGACCGATATCACCAATTTCCCGAGCATGGTGAATGAGATAGCCTCCTTCTTTGCCGATGAAGATAGTGCGGAACAGGGAGAAGAACGCGTCGTCAGGTTTCCGTCGTACGGTCCGGAGGATTTCTTAAGGGAAGTTTATTTGAGCGATGCACGCTACAAGACCCTTGTTGGGCTCCTGCAGAATAAAAAGAATGTGATTTTGCAAGGTGCGCCCGGTACAGGAAAGACCTACTTGGCTAAACGACTCGCGTATTCGATGATGGGCGTCAAGGATGTGGAGCGTGTCATGATGATCCAGTTTCATCAGAGTTATAGCTACGAGGATTTTATCATGGGCTTTCGACCGAAAGAAAACGGGTTCGAACTCAAAAAAGGCGTATTCTATAGCTTTTGCAAGAGAGCGGAGGAAGACACGGAGAATGACTACTTCTTTATTATCGACGAGATCAACCGCGGGAACTTGAGTAAAATTTTTGGCGAGCTGTTTATGCTGATTGAAAATGACAAACGGGGTAGTAAAAATAAGTTGCAGTTGCTTTATTCGGATGAGATGTTTTATGTGCCGTCCAATGTCTATATCATCGGATTGATGAATACAGCTGACCGCAGCCTTGCCATGCTGGATTACGCCCTGCGGAGACGTTTTGCCTTTTTCGATCTGAAGCCGGCATTTGAGTCGGGCGGTTTTCGTGCTTACCGGGAATCACTCGGACATCCCAAGCTGGATGCGCTGATCCGCAGTGTTGAGGAACTCAATCTCCGGATTGAACAGGATGAGTCACTTGGAGAAGGATTCTGTATCGGGCACAGCTACTTTTGCAATATTGATGCAGAAGATCTGAATAATGCCAAGCTGGACAACATCGTGGAGTATGAGTTGATTCCCATGTTAAAAGAATACTGGTTTGATGAGCCATCTAAGGTTAAGGAGTGGAGCGACAAGCTAAGGAAGACCATTCAATGATTCGGATACAAAATATCTACTATATGCTCGCCTACGCCTTTCAGGCGCTCAACGAGCAGGGATATAAGAGTATTGCCACAGAGAGCTTTGCAAATGCTGTCGAACTGTGCGCAGCGATTCTTGAGAGGGGAATCACCAAGCAAATTAAACGCGGGCTGGGAATGGAATATATTCCCAGAACGGAAGATCTCTCTTCTTTGAGAGGGAAAGTTGAGGTCACCGAGTCCATCAAATCGCGAACGGTACTCCGCAAACAGCTTACCTGTACCTACGATGAGTTTTCGGTTGACTCACCGATGAATAGAATCATTAAATCCACTCTTCTGCTTCTGATGAGAGCCAATATCTCCAAAACAAGGAAAAAAGGCTTGCGGAAATTGTTGGTATTCTTTGATGAAGTAGAGACTGTTGACATTCATTCCGTCGGATGGAACGTACAATACAACCGAAACAATCAAACGTATCGCATGCTGATTTCTGTTTGCTTTTTGATCGTAAAGGGTCTGCTGCAGACTCAATCCGATGGGACAACTAAGCTGATGGACTTTTTCGACGAACGCAGAATGCACCGGCTCTACGAGAAATTCATTTTAGAATACTATAAAAAGGAATTCCCGCAGATCAACGTACGAGCTTCACAGATCCCATGGGCGCTTGATGATGACAGCGATGAATTCCTTCCTGTCATGCAGAGCGATGTTACTCTTTCACAGGGTAATAAGGTGTTGATTATAGATGCAAAGTATTATTCACATGCCCTCCAAATTCGGCATGATACGCCCACACAACATTCTGCCAATCTCTACCAAATTTTTGCTTACGTGAAGAACAAGGATCTTGAATTTGGGGATGCCGCGCATACGGTTGCAGGGATGTTGCTCTACGCGAAGACGGATGAGGAAATACATCCCGACCAAATGTACTCCATGAGCGGCAATAAAATATGCGTCCGTTCTCTTGACTTGAACCAGGACTTCTCAAAGATTGCTGCTCAGCTTAACCAAATTGTTCACGATTTTTTCGGAGTCTGACGATTCAGGAGAGGCTGTTTTGCACGTGATGATCGCCGAATGTCGAGGTTGACTTGGGTGGTGGTGTGCGCGTATAATGGCAGTGTGAAGGGAAGCAAGGCACAGGTGAGTTTGCGCAGTTCTGCGGCGGAGTATTTGACCTATGTGGCATCGGTCGGTGATGGCGGGGAGAGTTTTGAAATCCGCTACGAGGATGAAAATATCTGGCTGACGCAGAAGATGCTGGCGGGGATATACGGTGTGGAAGTGCCCACGATCAATTACCACATCAAGAAAGTTTTTGAAGACGCTGAGCTTCAGGAAGATTCAGTTATTCGAAAATTTCTAATAACTGCCCCGGATGGGAAGAAGTACAACGTGAATCACTACGGGTTGCAGATGGCGATAGCGGTGGGGTTCAAGGTGAACTCCGAACGCGCCGTCCAGTTCCGCAAGTGGGTCAACGCGATTGCGATGGAGTACACCATCAAAGGCTGGGTGATGGATGATGAGCGACTGAAGCAGGGCTCGTACCTGACCGATAAGTACTTCGAGGAACAACTGGAGCGCGTGCGGGAGATTCGCGCGAGCGAACGGAGATTTTATCAGAAGATCACGGATATTTACGCCACCGCGACCGATTACGACCGCACGGCTGCCGCTACGCGCCGGTTCTACGCGTCTGTGCAAAATAAGCTGCACTACGCTGTGCATGGGCACACGGCGGCGGAGTTGATTGTGGATCGCGCAGATGCTTCGACAAAGCACATGGGATTGACCACATGGAAGGATGCGCCGGAGGGCAAAATCATCAAGAGCGATGTTGTTGTAGCGAAAAATTACCTGTCAGCGGAAGAAATGGGACAGCTCAATCGCCTGGTGAATGCTTATCTGGATTTTGCTGA
>CANQYL010000098.1 GCA_947628035.1 uncultured Akkermansia sp.
AACACCATTTTTTTTATCCCTTCTCATTTTCCTATGGGATGACAATGATCGTAAATCGTAAATCGTAAATCGTAAATCGTAAATAGGTGCAGCCCGTAATCCGAACCTAGGCTGCTAAAGGTGCCAATCCAGCAGTTTTCCAATCGTCTCGACTAGGGATCGTTCAGCGCAATCAAGAAGGTAGAGCCGTGAGGTATCCCCAAGGGATCGGAGAATGCGCGGCAGTTGATGGGCAGAGGTGTAGAGCGAATGGGTATAGAGTGTTCTCTCCAACTCATCGGCAAAGCGAGGGGAGTGCTGCAGTAAAAGAACACCGGCAGCCAGCAAAGCCGCCCCGCACGTAGCGAGACTGGCAGGCATTCCTGGTAATCGTAATTTCATTAGAAGCGTGAGTAGATGAAGGGAGGGATGTTCTCTGTCCCCATGTTCATGATGAAGCAGATGAAAAGTCCGGCGATGATGCCCTGCAGAGGCCAAGGCAGGGCCCCCAAGATTCGCACGGCAAAACGGTACAATTTGCCGCCAACACCCGACAACAAAAAGCCCCACAGAGTCACCACGACCACTCCCATGGCAAAACCGTTTCCTACCTGATCCCCGTCACCGATGCGTCTCAGTAAATCGCACGCCCTCCCCACGCTCTCAGCACGGAAAAACACCCACAGCACAGCAACGACGTGAAGCGTCAGCAGCCAACTCAGCACTCCACCGGCGCACTTCAAAGCCGGTATGTTCAAGCGCACTCGTGAGGTGACGTGCTGCCACGCGTACTCATTGGCAAGTCCGACACCGTGCAGGATTCCCCAAACGAGGAAGCCGAGGGAACTGCCGTGCCAGATGCCGGCGACAGTCATGGTGATGACGAGGTTGAGGGAACGTCTGCCGCGGCGCGTTCCACCGAGCGGGAGGTAGAGGTAATCGCGCAACCAGGTGGAAAGGGTGATGTGCCAGCGCTGCCAGAAATCCCGCAAACTGAGAGCCCGATACGGTGCGTCGAAATTCCTCGGCAGATGGAACCCCATCAGACGTGCTATCCCCATCGCCATGTCCGTATATCCCGAAAAATCACAGTAAATTTGCACACTGTACGCGTACACAGCCATGAGCGCCGCTGCTGAACTGTACTCCCCGGGCGCTGCGAAAACTCCGTCCACCAACTCTTGTCCCAGATAGGTCGCCATCACGACTTTCTTGAAAAGCCCGCTGAGGATGAGCGTGATTCCCTCCGGCAAATCTTCCCTGCCGGCAAATCCGGTGCGTAACTGCGGAAAAAAGTTGTTCTCTCTCATGATGGGACCACTCATCACCGTAGGGAAAAAAGCGACAAAGCAGAGTACGTCCGCATAGCCGCGCGCGGCGAGTGAATCCTCCCGGTAATGGTCCAGTGTGTAAGAGAGTCCTTGGAAGCTGTAAAAGGACAATCCGATGGGCAACGCCAGGGAGATCGCATGGCCGGTGAGCAACCATTCCCCACTTCCTCCAAACAATCCGGCCAATCCCTCCACCGCCACCCCATAATACTTGAAAAATGCCAACAACGCAATGTGCGCTGCCACAGTCACCCCCACCAACTGCTTGCGTTTCCTCATCCCCTTCCCCTCCATCGCCCTCACACACCACCAGTTCAGTCCCGCCACGATAAAGACGAGAGGCACGTATCCCAACCCCGCGACCCATGCGTAAAAGATGAGGCTCGCCATCAGTAAAAAATTGCGGTACGCCGCCCGATGACCCTCCCGCATCATCCATCCGACGCAGAGTACAAGGAGGTAAAAAACGACAAAACTGGCTGTAAAAAAAATCACAACACCGTCTCACGAGTCTATCATCCTACCCGTCGTTTGTACATTCCTATTTATTCCCCAACACGCAATTTTGGGTTATGGACGATGGATTATGCTAGCGCGCCGTCCGGCGCGGATGCAAGGCGGTCGACGGCCCCGTTAGGGCGCACGCGAAGCGGGCGGTAAAACCGATTGGACAGCGCGTAAGCGTTGCCAGCAGGGTGGGGCGGCAGTGCGGTGCCGACGAGTCACCGCCTCCTCCCGCCTCTTTCTCATCAACGACCCGCGTTGCTTAAAAATTCCCCTACGCCTCCGCTCCGCATCCCCGCGCGGAGCGCGCTAGCATCCAAATCGTAAATCAAGACATGGACGATGGACGTTGACTCACAGCCGCCCCACGGCTGTTCGCCCTGCGGGCAAAAGCTGCGCTTTTGTCCAAACTGCCTTACAGCCGTCGGCAGTTTTGTACGATGGACGATGGAAGCAAAGCAGTGCACCCGGCATGGCGAAACTCCGGTCGCTTTCGGACCAACAACCCGCATCGTTTCAAAAATTCCGCCGCGCTCTCGCTCCGCATATCTCGCGCGTAGCGCGCGAATTTCTCAAATCGTAAATCGTAAATCGTAAATCGTAAATCGTAAATCGTAAATCGTAAATAGGCACCTCCGGTGCCCCGCCCTTGGTTTAGAAATCATAGCGCATCCCGACCCCGAGGTTCCAGCTCGTCATCGCGTCACGAAAATCGGCGTCCGCATTGAAATAGAGCAGAGCCTGTTCGTTGACCGGCACTCTCAGTGATGCCCCGACTTGCAACGCGGTCTTGCCCACTTCCGCCGCCTTCACCTTCCGGCTCACGGATGGGTTGGCCTGCAGCGCCACTGCTGCCTCGCCCTGCGAATCCCCCAGATCCTGCGCCACATTGGCTCTCACTTCAAGTTGAGCTGCCCGGTTGAACCCACTCTCTCCCACCGTCGCTATCCACCTGGCACCCAGCCCCACTGTCGCCGTCACCCAATCCTGATCTTCCACGTTGAGCCCTACTCCCTGTCCGTCCTGTCCGTTCTCGTTGTAGCCCTTCAACGATGTCTTCATCACCGAGAAGTTCAACAACGGCTGCACCACACTCGTCATCTCCTGATCCATCGGTATGTCGTACGTGGCTTCATACATCAGCCCCGCGCTGTAGCCATCCGTGCTGCCGTGCGTGTTGTAGCGACCTTCCGGGTAGGACACCGTGCGGCTCAATTTCGCCTCGTTGAGCCCCACCACTCCCACCACCGTGTGCCCCCAACGCCTGCGCTGGAAGCGCCCCATCACGCTCAGATAGTAGCTGTCCAACTTCCCGTCCGCCAGATCGGCTACACCTCCATCAATGTCGCCATACAGTGCAGTGATGCCCGCCGCTACGCTCGTCGTCTCGTCCACGTCCATCTCGAGTCCCATGGTTCCGCCCCAAGCGTTGTAGTTGTAACCGGACTCGTAGCCATCGCCATCATCGAGCTTGTTGAAGTCGCCGTTGGCCTCCACCCAGAAGTGCACGTAGGGCAGATCCGTATAGGTGTAGGAATCGTTCAACCCCATGAGCCCGGCGTGGTCGCGCATACGCGTGAGCTGGCTGCGCAGGGCATCCCTCTGCGCCGTCCCCATGATGGGTACCGTACTCCCCGCCACGGCGGCAAGCGCTTTCTTCACCTCCCCTGGGTTGCCGTTTAGCTGATACGCGGACCAAGTCATGAACTTGAGGATTTCACTCCCCTCTTCTTGCATGGCTTTGCTCGTCCGAGCCGCCCACATCATCTCCGCTCCGGCCGTGGGATTCTCATCCCCACCTGCCGCATTCAACAACGCGTTCTCTTTGTTGGCTTTGGCATTCACGACGATGTTGTGGTCCTGGTAGGTGACCTCGACGTCTCGCCAATACACGAGGAAGGAACCGCCAAGTTCAAATTTCACTCTGTCGCCATCCGACAAACCGGTGACGCCTTCCATTATGACGAAATCCTCAAGGTCGGTTGGATTGCCCACATCGTAGAGGTTATCTCCCACCGTCCCCAAACCAAGCGTAGCGTCCTTGTCCCAGTGAATAACGTTGTTGCCGTCGCCGGTGACGGAAGCTTCCGTGACATTCATTTGGAGGTCATTAGCAGCTCCGGCAAGATTGTAGAGAACATTCAGTTGAGCCCCCGACTCTACATTCACGCTCGTGGCATGAAGTTGCGTAGATGCCGCGTAAGCCGTCCCGTAATCCTGTGCCTGCACCGTAAGCGCGCTGTCCTTCCCTACTGTCACCTCCCCATAGGTGATCGTCTGTGTCATCGGCGCCGACGTCGAATCAACACTTCCCCCCGCAAGACTCAGGAAGGCGCCGTCCGTCACGGTAAGTCCCACGCTCGCGTTCCCCGCGCTGCGCAGCATTTGTTGAGTACCTCTGCCCTGCACCGTGACCGTTCCGCTGCCTCCGATCGTGCCGCTGAAGTCGAAGGCGCCGGTGCTGGATTTCGTGTTGTCGATGGTGAGATTGCCGCCAAGTTTGAGCGTCCCCCCCTTCCCGTGTCTGTCTCCGCCGTGTACACCACTGATGGTATCCTGATCGCCGTAGGTGGTCAAAGAGGCGTATTCGTCCAGCCAGAGTCCCACTCCACCCAGCGAAGTATTCCCCATGTTCAAGCTGCCTCCCTGCAGGTGCAGCATTCCACTCCCGGTTATCATGCCTCCTTCGCCGTCCAAACTGCCGGTATTTTTCTCCAGTGTGAGCATCCCGTTTATTTGCAGCTCCGACTCAACCAGGCTCAAGCTGTTGGCAGTGCTTTCCTTCCCATCGATGATCAGCCTTCCCTCTCCCACAACCGCCAAATCACCCACACCCCTGATGTCGCCTGTGACGTGCAAATCGCCCTTTCCGGTCTTCACCATGTCGATGGCGTTCCCTTTGCCTTCCAAAATGATGTCTCCATTGAGTGTGTCCGATGGGACATTACCCGATTGCTCAACTGTCAGGGTGAGACCTCCCTTTCCTGCCGAGTTCCTCACCCTGAGATTCCCTTCGCCACCACCGGAATTGAGGTTACGCAGGATGATCTCACCTTGAGAATCACCCGCGGTGTAGTCGACGGTCATGTCCGCATCCACACGCACCTGTTGCCATTTATCGCCGCTGATGTAGTCTGCATACAGAGGATTCCCGTGCTTGCTCGCCATCCAGACGCCATCCGCACTGATCAGGAGCCTCAACACGCCTCCATTCTTGCCGGTTGTGATGTCATGGATTCCCTCCAGCTCCATCGCTTCCACTCCGGATTCCAAAGTGAAGTGTTCCCCAAACCATTTCACCAGTTCCTCCGGATCCTCGAGAATTTTCTCACCAATCCCCTCAAACGTGGCGTTGCTGAACCACAGATCCAGATACCCATCCGTTTCGTTGACTTTTGTAATCGCATCGTTGGAAAATTTAAGCGACACGTTTGCCCCCTCCTCAAATTGAAGTCTCCCTGTGCCACTGAACTGCATGAGATACGTCCCACCGGCGGATACGGCCGCATCCCTGCTTGCCACGTCCGTGAGATTCCCGGCCCCGACAAAGAACACGAAGTCTCTTCTGCCCGTCAGCGTCACGGTTCCGGTCACCCCCGTTATGTTGCCTTCGGCTCCGAACGTTGCTCCCTTCAGGCTGCTGCCGTTCAGCCCGCCCAAGTTGTAGCTCCCGCCGTAGCTCGCATCAACCTTGACCTCCGACGTCAGGCTCCCTGCATTGCGAAGATTCGCTCCCACGCCTGTGGAGGCTGATCTCAACGTTATGACTCCCGTCCCTAACGTTGTTGCGTCGGAAATGCTAACTGTTCCTCCACCCGTTATCGTCACGTCTCCGCTGCCCTCGCCCGTTCCATTCAAGGTGAGGGTTTTCCCCGATGCGATATCCAGTTTGATGGCTCCATCCCACGTAAATCCGGTGGGGTTGTCATCACTACCTGCCGCGTTGATTTCAAATGAGCTTCCTCCCCCTCCTCGAATTTCGATGGTATTGCCATCGCCTGCATCCGCGAAATGAACGTTGGGAGCATTCAGCACGTAATCCCCCGTCCCCTCAATCGCAACGATTCCTTTCAAGTACAGACCAAAATCCACATTCAACGTTCCCGCCGGTCCAATCGTCTTACTTGTCTGGGTGCCTTCGTTTGCTTGATCACCTTCATTGAGTTGCCTCCTCGTCCCTTCCGGTGCAAAACACATGTATTTCGTCCCGTCCCCAAACAGAGTCGTCAATGCGTCCGACTGTTGCTCAGAAATGATCGGATCCGCCATACTGCCGTACGCACTGAACACGCCGGCATCCCCGAAGAACTGCTGCCCCATACCATCAATTTCCTGCCCGTTAAACTCAACTTTGGCGGAAAGTTTCCCTGCACCGCCTACGAAGTAACAGTCTTTCAACTTGTCGGCATCGTACGAATAGGTCACCGTAATCGACGGCGCACTGAAGAAAGAGTAGTGAACGTACAAATCCGTCAGCCCCTGCCAATCTTCTCCGGGACCCGTCGTTTCACTTCCCGTTGTTTGCGCGAACATTGAGTTCTTTTCAAATTGTCCCCGTGGGTAGAATCCCACAAGTCCTCTGTCCAGCGCATCTTCCGACCACACGCCGTATAATGTCGTACTCAGCGCTTGGGGGGTTCGCATGTGTACCAGCGAAAACGTATCGGACCACGAAGAAGATTCTCCAAGCACCTCCCCACCACCCCACCCGTAACCACTCCCCGAGAGGCGGTCCTCCTCAAAATCGATAGTGATGCTGAAGTCGTTGGTCCCGGGAGAGCTGGTATCGGGCTTCGAGGTTATTTGGTACCCTGTCGATCTGAAATCTCTCAGCTTGATGTCCACCGCCCATTGCATATCTGGTCTCAGACCGCCTTCAAGTCCCAGAGCCTCAGCTATGTTGAGGTGATATGCCGCTCCGCTGGTATCCCACTTCCCCGTGATATTGATGTTTTCCCTCAGAAATGTCTTAGCCTCTGCCGCAGACGTAGCTGCCAATACTGCCATCAAAAGCCCTAATGGTAAATGCAATTTCATAGCTGTTTCTGTTAAAAACGGATCATACACAATCATACGGATTCCCAATGCGTATTCAAGCAAAAAATGCGGGAAAGTTCATTTTTTACACACGTGTCCCGAGAAAAAAGCGATGCCAACAGGCGGTTATCGCCGCATAATGTAGCATAACTCTTTAACAATTTACGATTTGAGTGCCAGCGCGTCGGAGGCGCTCCCGCTGCCCTTTCTTCCTGCCGCTTTTGGTCACCTCTCCCGGTCGCTTCCATAAAACTCCGTCACTCATTTGCTTTGCCAAATTGCGTCCCCGGCGCGGAATTTTCCATATCGTAAATCAAGACATGGACGATGGACGATGGAAGCAAAGCCGACACGATGGCATGGCGAAACTCCGGCCGCTTTCGGATCAACAACCCGCATTGTTTCAAAAATTCCGCTGCGCATTCGCTCCGCATCCCGCGCGTAGCGCGCGAACTCCCTAAATCGTAAATCGTAAATCGTAAATCGTAAATCGTAAATCGTAAATCGTAAATCGTAAATCGTAAATCGTAAATC
>CANQYL010000099.1 GCA_947628035.1 uncultured Akkermansia sp.
CGCCTCACCCCGCTCGGGAAAAGCATTGTTCCCATCATCCTCTCCATGTGCGAATGGGGCGAAAAATATTTCCGCCACCTGGGCATTCCTTCCCCGGATGAGCGGTGATCTGTGTTCTCGCGGGGATGTTTCCTCTGTGCATCCTGAGATGAAGCGACAAATCTTATTGACAAAAGGCTGTTTAATCATATAAAGTCCGAGAGATGAAAGCGTATTTGAAAGCAGCTCTTGTGCTATTAGGAGGGCTGAGTGTGGCGTTAGGAGTCAGCGAGGAAGGGTCTCCTGTTCAACAGCAGGAACAAAACCCTGTCCAGCTACAGGAACAAGCGCAAGAATCGACGCAGGGCAACACGGAAGAACAAACCCGGGAGCAACAAACACAAGAGCACACGGAAAAAGAGCAAGCACAGGCAGCAACTGCGCAACCGGATGCGACGGAAAAAGAGAAATTGAAAACATGGTGGGAGCGCGTGTCAAAAAATACTGCGCAAAAGATCCAGCGAGGGGAAATAACTCCCCTCTTTACCCTGGTTCACAAACCGGAGGCTCTCGATCCAGGAATAATGAGCAAAGCTCGAGAACTCATCGCTGAGGTACTATCGGAACGCGAAAAGTTGATAGACATGCTCAGTACCATTACCAATGTTGAACAAGCTCAAACAGTCACTCCGGAACTAGCCAAGCGTGCGCGCGAGTTCAACACTCTACGCGTTAAGGTTGCGCTTGAGCTGAAGTCGATGGGCATTCGTTTTGATCCGGGAAGGAGTGTCTATTCATTTGGAGAAGAGGAGGATCGGGCACGTGCCATCTGCGTGAGATTGATTAAAGAGAAGAAGCGTTTGGGGAGAGAGTCTTTTTTCAAGGATGCCGCACTGCTAGCGCTCATACTCTACGAGTTCCCGACAAAACAGATCACGCGCGAAGTACCTCCTACTGCCAGTTTTTCCACCGGAGAAGGTCATGTAATCAGAAAACTGATGGAAGAAAATACCGAACTTATCAAACGCTGTACCGGCGCAATCGGCGGACCTGGCCTCACCCGAGATACGGCATGGATTATACCCATCACGGATGGCAAGAGTTACGAGGAGCAGCTTAAAGAATTGGAGGAAAAGATCCGACTCATCTGTCTTTTACTCGGCTCCAACCAGCCTTATTTCGAACTGGCCGAGTGGAATTTCGGACACCGGCTTTATCTGAAAACATCAGTGGTCATAGCCGAACAACTGCGCCACATTGATTTATGGTTCAAAACTTCGCCAGAAATTGTTTTGCCCGTTATTTATGGAAGCATTGACTTTCCTCATGAAGGAAGCTTCAGACATCTCCATGATTTGTTCCCCATGGTAGAATAGTCTTGTTCCACCCCCACGGAGAACGAACTTCAACAGAGGAGGAGACAAGCAGAGCAAAACGTGAACCATGTAACGGAAACATCAGGGATGGACGTACGTACCCAGGCAATTGCTCCCCCACCGTGCTGGCCGTTGCATGTCTCCGCGTCTTATTCTCTCACCCTATCCTAAAATAAGCCTACCCTTAATTTTAATTCAGGCAAGAAAATTAAAATTATATCTTGGTTTATTGAACACATCTCCTCCCTTCACACAAACACTCCTTCCATGCCCTGCCTTACGGGGTCTATTGCCTCTATCGTCCTATACCGACAAATATGTCCTCCCTCAGAGATGGAGTCTTTTTAGAGCCTCCAGCGCTGCCTCGTTTCCCTTTTCCGCCGCCTTTTGATACCACTTCACCGCTTCTTCCATATCTTTGTTTACTCCCACGCCATTCTCATAACACCTGGCAAGCTCGCTCTGCGCATACGTATTCCCCTGCTCCGCAGCCTTGCGGTACCACTTCGCCGCCTCCGCCGGATCCTCCTTCACTCCCCTGCCTTCCTTGTACCAACTACCGAGCCAGCACTGTGCCCATGTATCCCCTTGTTCTGCCTCCTGGTGAAACCTCCTTATTATAGCCTTGTCCATATCATCGTCTCCGATCAAGGACAATGACTCCTCAAGTTCCACACTTCCTCCCTCTGCTGCCTTAAAATACCATTTCGCCGCCTCATCATTATCCTTGCTCACTCCCAAGCCCTGCTCGTAATACATACCAAGACTGGACTGCGCTGCCGTATGTCCCTGCTCCGCTGCCATGCGCATCCATTTTGCCGCCTCATTATAATCCTGCCCTACACCATCACCTCTCTCATAGCACTCACCAAGCTCATACTGCGCCTCCGCGTGTCCTTGTTCCGCTGCCCTGCGATACCATTTCGCCGCCTCATCATCATCCGCGTTTACACCATACCCCCAATCATAACACATACCAAGCATATATTGAGCCGTCGCATCTCCCTGGTCCGCCGCCTCACCATAACTCTTCACCGCCTTGCGGTACCACTTCGCCGCCTCCGTCTTATCCTCGCTCACACCATAACCATGCTCGTAGCAATAACCAAGCTTATATAGAGCCTCCGCATAGCCCTGTTCTGCAGCCTTACGATACCACGTCACTGCCTCCGCCTTATCCTCGCTCACACCATACCCCCAACCATCGTAGCACTCGCCAAGCATATACTGCGCCTCTGCATACCCCTGCTCTGCCGCCGCACGGTACCACTTCACCGCCTCCGTCATGTTCCCGGTCACACCCCAGGCGTAACCATAGCACAAGCCAAGGTTGTACTGCGCCGCCGCATGTCCCTGCTCCGCTGCCTTGCGGTACCACTTCGCTGCATCCGTCATGTTTCTTTTCACTCCCCAAGCGTAATCATAGCACTCGCCATACTTATACTGCGCCTCCGCATATCCTTGCAATGCTGCCTTACGGTACCACTTCATCGCCTCCGCCATGTTCTCCCTCAATTTCTCCTCTTTCTTATGGTACATATCCATAAGCACCGACTGAGCTTCCGCATCCCCCTGCGCCGCTGCCGCACGATACCACTTCACCGCCTTGCGGTACCACTCCTCCGCTTCCGTCATATCCCTGCTCACCCCTTCACCGTACTCATAGCACAGACCAAGCCTATACTGCGACTCCACGTGTCCCTGCTCCGCAGCCTTGCGGTACCACTTCACCGCCTCCGCCGGGTCCTTACTCACGCCCACGCCATTCTCATAACACCTGGCAAGCTCATACTGCGACTCCACGTGTCCCTGCTCCGCTGCCTTGCGGTACCATCTCACCGCATCCACCGGATCCTTGTCCTCACCTTCGCCGTTGGCTAAACACTTCCCTAGCTTATACTGAGCCGTCGCATATCCCACCAACGCTGCCTCAAAGTACCAATTTATCGCTTCTTTCATATCCTCGCTCACTCCGGAGCCTGTCGCATAACACTTCCCCAGCTTGCACAGCGCCACCGCATTTCCCTGCTCAGCCGCCGCGCGATACCACTTCACCGCCTCCGTCAGGTCCTTGCTTACACCCGAACCGGTCGCATAGCAGCAACCGAGGGCATACTGCGCATTGTCGTCTCCCTGCTCCGCTGCTTTGCGGTACCACCTCACCGCTTTCATCACATCTTGATACACCCCTTCGCCGTTGGCTAGACACTCCCCCAGCTTATACTGAGCCGCCGCATATCCCTGTTCCGCTGCCTCGCGGTACATCTTCACCGCCTCCGCCATGTACTTGCTAACCCCGTCGCCATTCGCATAGCACAGGCCAAGCTTATACAACGCCTCCATATTTCCCTGATCCGCCGCCTTTCGATACCACTTCACCGCTTCTTCCATATCCTTGTTCACTCCCGAGCCGGTCGCATAGCAGCAACCGAGGGCATACTGTGCATTGTCGTCTCCCTGTTCCGCTGCTTTGCGGTACCACTTCACCGCTTCCGTCATATCCTTGTTCACACCTAAACCGTTCTCATAGCATCGACCAAAGATATATTGAGCATCCGCAAACGCCGCCAACACTGCTGCCTTGCGGTACCATTTCACCGCCTCTTTCATATCCCTGCTTACACCCACACCATTCTCATAACACCAGCCAAGAGAAACCAATACATTCAAATTTCCCTGTTCCGCTGCTTTGCGGTACCACTTCACCGCTTCCGCCATATCCTTGCTCACACCAATGCCAAACTCATAACACCTACCGAGCTCACACTGTGCATTGCCTTCCCCCTGCTCCGCTGCTTTGCGATACCACCTCACCGACTCCTTCAAGTTCATCATACCTCCCTCTCTGCTCGCATAGCACTTCCCTAGATCATACTGCGCATTCACATGTCCCTGCTTCGCTGCCATACGATACCACTTCACCGCTTCCTTTAGATTTCCCTCACTCATACCCACATCCTCGCCACCCTCATACCAGCTACCGAGCGACCACTGCGCTTCCACATAGCCATTTTCCGCTGCCTCGCGGTACCATTTCAGTGCCTCTGTCAGATCCTCGTCCACTCCCCAGCCGTTGGCATAGCACTCCCCAAGCTTATACTGAGCCACTTCATAACACTGCTCCGCCGCTTTGCGGTACCATTTCACCGCCTCCGTCATGTCCTTGTTCACTCCATCGCCGGTCGCATAGCAACAACCGAGGTCGTACTGCGCATTACATTCCCCCTGCTCCGCAGCCTTGCGGTACCACTTCACCGCCTCCGCCATGTCCTTGTTTACTCCATCGCCGGTCGCATAACACCGACCAAGGCTATACTGCGCTATTGCATCTCCTTGTTCTGCTCTGGTCCGCAAACTTGCCACATATTCCTCCCCACTCTCATTCCCCTGGGCAACTGAAGAAAACAAGCCAAACCCAAATACCACACCCATGAGCATGAGGTACGCACACACAGACACAACCTTGCAAATCCTGTTAAGTAGTCTTTTCATAAGGTTTTTAACGAATTATCCCGAGCACCCATACTCCATCCGGCTATCGAAGACAACATACTCCTTTTTCCATACCATGTCTAGGAAATTGCATATGGAAAACGGAAAATGCGATTAGAAATGGATTATCCGATACAAATTGAAATCGACACGATGGATATCCATCATACCGAATACCCCTTCCTTCGGCAACCTTACTCGAATTTCGCACTCCCCGATGCTTACGCTTGTGGAAACACGGCCCTTCGCATCACCTCTCATTGAGCATCGCCGCGTAGGGGGCGTAGGCATAGATACGGTTGCGCGGAGAGTTCGTCTGTTGGTGCACAATACCCTGTTTTTCCATCCTATCGAGGATTTTATAGACCGTTGCCGGAGCAAGATCCGATTTCTTCGCAAGGTCGAGCGGACGGCATATCACGCCGTGCTCAAGAATGTCCAGCACCTTGTGAACATTTTCCCGCGCTCGTCCCAGTCCGTTCGTCCAAGAATGATGCTCCCGCACCGCGCGCCCGATCAGCCGCAACTCATCAACAGCTTGTTTCGCCGTGGTCGCAACAGCCTCCATAAAAAATTCCAGCCACGGTTCCCACGCCCCCATTTGCCGCACGCTATCCAGCAGGCGATAGTAGTCCCCGCGATGTCGCCTGAAATAGAGACTCAGATAGAGGAGAGGCTTGTGCAGGACACCGCTGCGGCAGAGCATCATCTGGATCAGCAGACGTCCCACCCTTCCGTTGCCATCCAGAAAGGGATGGATGCTCTCAAACTGCACATGCACCATCGCCGCCTTCACGAGCACAGGGATCGTTTCGTCATCCCGGTTGATGAAAAGTTCCAGGTCGCCCAAACATGACATAAGTTCCTGCGGCGGAGGTGGCACGTAGGCAGCATTCCCCGGACGTGTCCCTCCGATCCAATTTTGGCTCTGCCGAAATTCCCCCGGCTGCTTTCCGTTGCCGCGTCCACTCCTCAGGAGCTCCGCATGCAGCTCGCGTATCAAGCGCAGCGTGATCGGATATCCCTCCCCCAGTCTCGCCATCCCATGCTGCATCGCCGCCACATACCGACTCACCTCCTCCACATCTCCCGATGCCTCACTTCCTCCCTGCTCGTAGAGAAGAAAATCATTCAACGTTGATTGGGTCCCCTCAATCATCGAAGATAACACCGCTTCTCTGCGTACACAGGTGTAGAGATAAGCCGCCGCAGACGGCACTTCCTCCCCCATAGCGTCCAGCGCTCCCAGCGCTCTCTCCGCTTTCGCATACTTCATCATCCCCGTCCCGGTCAATTCCGGCAAAGGCTCCGGCGGCAAAGGATTCGGCACGTATGCCTGAACTCGCTCCCCCACTGTGCTGACCGTCACATATCGCCCTGTCTTCTCCTGTCTCATTTCCTCACCCTATCCTAAAATTAGATCCTTGTCAATTTTAATTTAAAAGAATAAACTAAAATTGTGGATTGTGAAATTAAAGGCGCCTGCTTCTTTGGCACCAGAAAGGCTGTCCTATCCGTCTCTCCCGTGACACGGGCTGATTTTGTGTCGAGCGGAAACCGAAACGCCATGTTCTCAGAATTGACTTATCTGGTGTTTTTGTAAAATTGTTGCACTTTTAGGGAATAGAAGTGAGTTTTTCCTCGCTATCAACGGAGCCATCTAGTAAAATTCGCCTATCGTGGATTAATCAACGGACAACGAGAGACGAAGAGCACGAATTCTATGAAGATAAAAGTCATCGAACAACTCTGTGAAGAGGGTGTGTTGCAGCGAAAACAACTGGATCGCATCCGTCTGGAAGCAGAGAAAGAACCCCCTGCCACGCGCCGATGGCTGGCGACGTGTTTAGCCCTGCTTGCGGCGGCTTTGGTAGCAGCCGGCGGGTGGATGCTGATGGAAGGGTATTGGCACCTGCTTTCTCCGACAGTACGCTGCACAGGTGGCATACTGCTTATGGCTGCGGCTTGGGTCGGTTGGTATATGCAGCAGAAAAAACGTCCTCTGGTAGCGCAGGGCTTGGCACTTCTCGGGGGAATCCTGTGGATGGGCAATATCATGCTCATTTCAACTCTGTATCAACTTAATGGCACGGCGCCGGATTTTCTGGCAGTCTCGCTTCTAGGTCTGGTTTTCATCCCATTCCTCACGCGTCAGGTGCTGCTGATCGGTCTGGTGGCGGGGCTTTCGGTCCTCCTCTGGATGAGTATGGTCGATAGTCAGGAGGACACTCCCTTGGCCATGCACGACTTCGCACAGGAGCACAGAATTATCTGTTACTACATCAGCATCGTTCTCTGGTTGATCTGGTGGCTGGCCGGGGAAAACTGGCGCAACAGCCGCGGTCTCTATCGCGGATACAGATGGGTTGGTGTTGTTGCGTTGGCCTATTATTTACCCAACGCACTGATATACCTCATCATCGTCCCCTCCAATGTAAGCTCACCCTATCTCGGAGCGATATCGCTGGCTGTGCCCGCTCTATGTGCCCTTTTCAAGCCCCGTGGAACGGCGTGGGGACCGTGGATACTCTTCG
>CANQYL010000100.1 GCA_947628035.1 uncultured Akkermansia sp.
ATCTGCCGGTCGTAATTCGCATGCACCGCATCGTCAATCGGGCGGACGGTGTAGCAGAGATTTCCGTTGCGCTGTCCATGTCTGGTCGTGATCTTCGTCGGTTCTGCTTCGATCAGCCGCTTCTTGATCAGCCCGTCCACATACTTTTTTACGGTGTTGCGGCTCATGCCGACGGCATCCCCGATGGTTTTGTGACTCGGATAGCATCGAAAAGTTTTTCGATCTTCTCGGTAGAGCAGGTACGCGTACACCGCGATCTCGCCCGCCGAAAGACCGAGCGTGAAAATTTCATTCGGCATGGGAAAATAATTTTTGACGGCATCGCGTTTGGGATAGGGATAATAGTTCTTCATGCCATCACCTCACCTCCCTACATTCTCTTCCACCCATGCGCGGAACTTTTCTTTCGGTGCGACTAACCGCGATCCGATTTTCAAAACCGGAAAGCCCTTTTCGTGCATCAGTTCGTATCCGCTGGACGGGGAGATGCCCAACAGCTTCGCCACCGTTTCCGCGTTGAGGAACAGCGGCAGCTCGTCGTAGGATTTGTAGACCGATTCTTTCATGAAATACCTCCTTGAATTTTTTCTCACCCATACCGGAACGAATCTGTCGGCTTCACGACCTTTCTTTTCAAAAACTTTTCCGATGCGGATGAGAATTTCAGCGCTTTTTGCGCCATGTAAGGAAAAACAAAAAGCCCTACTTCACATCTCGCGGCAACGAAAACAGAAGCAAACCTGTCCAAAGGTTCGTGCCGGATATGTAAATAGGGTCTTTGAGATTCATGCAGAATCATGTACGTTTATTCGGTTGTGTCAGTATTATACCAGAACAAATGTTTTTTGTCAAGGGGTATGAATAAGATTTCGAAATCGTGGGAATACTATTTATTTCACGCATGAACAAACCGGATCAAGTCACGCTGTCGACCCGATCCGGCTTTTTCTTTGTTTACTGCGACGCAGAAATTCAACTACGCCGGCTTACTTTTTCTTTCGCATTTTGCGGTACACAAGCGGCTTGAGCATTTCCATGACTGCTTTCATCACAGCAGAGTCGCTGAACATTTTTACAAAGAACGCGTCGTTCTGCTCATATCGTTTTGCGGCGAGGGCCTCAAATTCCTGCTCAAACTTGAGGCCGAACATCGCTTCGTCGTTATTTTGCGCGAAAGAAACCAGCCTCTCGTCTGCAAGAAAATCGTTTTGAATTTGCTCTAAAACCTTGTCCATCTCGGTAAAATCCGTTCCGAACTTCTCATTGATTGCGGCGATGATTTCAGCAAGCGAATTTGACTTTTTTACACGCGCTCCGGCCTCGCCCTTAATTCCACCGAGACCGCCTTCCGATCCTTCGAGCGAGATTGAACCGTCAAACTCTTTTTCCAAACGATAATATTCCATCAGGATTTTATCGTCCAGCGTAATATACGGACCTTTTCCCTTTGGCAGTACCTTGTACAAGAACTTTGCGTAAATGCTGAACCGATGGAGGTCCTTGTCAAACATCCGACACACCTGCGAAATGAATCCGTAAATGCGATTGAATCGAGCAAGTGTCGTACGGAACACCTCGGAATCCGCGTCGTCCGCCGCAAGATAGCGGTCGCGTGCCGCTGTGAGCGCCGACGACAGTTTCCCGAACGACTTCGCGTCCTGTTCCTTTGCGGAGTAGTACAGATTTGCAAAGGCGTCGATTTCGGTCTGCGTGTAAAAGCGATAGCGGTCGAGCGTGTTTTTCAGGTCGTAAAGCACATTCGGGTCGGTCGCTTGTTCCAATACCGTCGCCTCATAATACGGCTCAAATGCCTTTTGAATCTCCCCTGCGGTGTTGACAAAGTCCAGCACGAAGGTATCGGTTTTGCCGCGCGTCGTGCGATTGAGACGGGAAAGTGTCTGCACGGCCTTCACGCCGGACAGCTTTTTATCCACAAACATGGTGTGAAGCAATGGCTCGTCAAAGCCGGTCTGATATTTTTCCGCCACGATCAGCATATTGTACTCGTCGCCATGGAACACCGCTTTCAACTGACCCTCTTTGATCCCGTTCATCTTTTCCTCGGTATAGGTTTCGTCCTCGTCGTTCACCTCGCCGGAAAACGCGACCAGTACGTCGAGGTCGTGATATCCGTGCGCTTTGATATACCGCTTGAATTCATTGAAATACCGCACCGCGTGCAGGCGGGACGCCGTGACGACCATCGCCTTGGCTCTGCCGCCCAGTTTCTTCTGCGTGATCTCCCGGAAATGCTCGACCATGATCGCGGTTTTCTGCGCGATGTTATGCGGGTGCAGGCTCTCGTATCTTTTGATTGCCTTTACGCCGGAAGAGGTCTCGATTCGCGGATCGTCCGCCACGGTCTTGATGATTTTATAGTAGTTCTTGTAGGTCACATAGTTTTTCAAAACGTCAAGGATAAAGCCTTCCTCGATTGCCTGCCGCATGGAATAGACGTGAAACGCACAGGGCTTTCCGTCTTTGCCGGGTGTGCCGAACAGTTGCAGGGTCTTGTCCTTCGGTGTCGCGGTAAAGGCAAAGAAAGATAGATTGTCGTGCTGTCCTTGCGCGGCAAGTTCGTCTAAAAGCCGGTCCTCGTCGTCGGAACGCGCCGCCTCCGCTTCATTTTCCATGCGGGCGTATTCTTCCAGCACGGCCGACGTATCCGCCAGCGCTTTCTTGAGTTTTTTCGCCGCCTCGCCCGTTTGGGAAGAGTGCGCTTCGTCTACGATTACGGCAAAATTCTGCCGCTGTCCCATAACCTCACGGTAAATGACCGGGAATTTCTGCAACGTCGTGATGATGATCGGCACGCCCGCCTGAATCGCATCGCGAAGCTGTGCGGCGTTTTTGTCGATTTTCTGCACCACGCCGTCCACATGATCGAACTGATAGACCGTTTCCTGCAACTGACTGTCGAGCACGCGGCGGTCGGTCACGACGATGACCGAGCGGAAAATTTTGCGGTCGTCCTCGTCATGCAACCCTGAAAGCCGGTGTGCCAGCCACGCGATTGAATTGGATTTCCCACTTCCCGCGCTGTGCTGAATAAGGTAGTTTCTTCCCGCGCCGTGCGCCTTCACGTCGGCAAGCAGTTTCGTCACCACGTCGTATTGGTGATAACGCGGGAAAATCATCGTTTCCTTTCGCGTTTTGCCGCCGTTCTTGTCCTCCCGCACCTCTACCTGCAAGTGCATATATTTGTGCAAAAGTTCAAGCAGGCTGTCCTTATTCAGAACACGCTCCCATAAATAGGCGGTCTGATACCCGTCCGGGTTTGGCGGATTGCCTTTGCCGCCTACGTTCCCCGCGCCGTTCGAGCCTTGATTGAACGGCAGAAAATAGGTGTTCGCGCCCTGCAAGCGGGTCGTCATGTATACCTCGTACAGATCTACCGCGAAATGCACCAGCACCCGGTTTTTGAATTCAAAAATCGCGTCTTTGCCCGCACGGTCAAATTTGTATTGCCGAATCGCGTTGTCAACGTCTTGCCCGGTGAATTGATTCTTCAACTCCATCGACACCACGGGAATGCCGTTCAAAAACAGTACGATGTCAATGCTGTTTTCGTTGGCGAGGGAATAGTGCAACTGACGGGTACAATGCAGAATATTGCGCTCGTATCGCTCGCGGTCGCCCTGATTGAAAGAAGTCTCCGGCTTCCAATAGACCACGCGGAACGTGATCCCGCGGTCACGAAAGCCGTGCCGCAGAATCGACAGAAGTCCCAGCGAGCGCACCTCCTTGCAGAACCGTTCGACAAACGCTTTTTCACAGTTCGCGCCGTAAATGGTTTCGTACTTTTCCCATGATTTCGGCTGGGTATCCCGCACAAAGGAAAGGAGCGTTTCGGTGTCGAGCGCCGTCGCGCGGTCAAAACGCTTCGGGTCGCCCTTTTCGTATCCGCCGTATGTAAGAAGGGAAGATTCAATATCCGATTCAAATTGCTTTTCGGTGAGAATCAAGTCGGGCATTAGTTTTTGTCTCCTTTGTTTATTTTTTGCGGAGTATCAATGTTCTCGTCAGCAAGTTCTTCAAGTATTTCTAAATAGTATTTTGAGTTTTCTACGCAATTTTTCACGTCGCGTGGCATTTTGTTGGAATTCACAAAACTGTTAAAGGTCAGAGCAAAAAATGTAAATGAAAAAGAGAACAATGTCAATACAGAAATGAGTTTATTTGTTTGCACATTATATGGAAATGTTTTGAGAGGGGCAAGAAGAACAATGAGAGCGCATATAAGGATTTCAGCAAATTTTGATATGGTTAAAATTCTTTCCAATATTCTTGTTCGTCGCTTTAATTTTTCCACATTGGTGGAAGCATTGATTTTTTTAAATATGTGGATATATTCAATTTGTTTTTCTTTTAATTGAGGGAATTTACCAAATATATCTATATGACGCATAATGTTGTTCAGGAAACAATGATTTTCTTGGATCTGAATTTCATGCAACATGATGATTTGGACTATTAAATTTTGTATTGCCTCACAAAGGGTGATATCAATGGTTACAAAACCAATGGATATATAAAGCCATGCGGGAAGTAAATCATTATGATTTGCCTGAATGATTGCAACTATAAAATATACTACAAACAGCGCTAAACAAAGATAATTTTTTCGTGTTCGCATTCGTTTTTACACCTCCACCTTTCCTGTTACCGCCTCATAAATGAGGGATTTTTTATAATCAATCATTTTGTCAATTATATTTTGCTTTTTACTTATTGCTTTATCAATATCAAAGCATTTTTTATCGAGAAACTCTGCAATTTTTGCTTGGTCATTCTTGGCGGGAAACGCAATTAGAATATTACTCAGTTCGTTTTGATTGATTTTGGGCATTTTCACGCGATTGGCAGTAACGGTTTTCACTTGTTCAAGAAAAGGGCATGATAAAATGACATACAAAATATATTTTATATTTTCTACAGTTGTAATTGGATAAATATCTGCACTACAGAGTCCGTCAAAAGGTGCAATGACCGCTTTATTTAATGCGGGGCGGATTTTAGAATATAGTATTTGCCCTTTAAAAAATAAATGATTGGCACTAATGATTCCCGCTTCTTTTACCGTTTTGCATTTTAATAATTTTCCGGAATTTTTTTCGATGTTTTCAGAAGACACTTGCAGTAAATTTGGGTAGTCTTGGGGGCGCACCAAATTGGATTTTATACTTGCAATTATGCCAAATCTGTATATTTTCCAATGCGCCGGTATCATTCCTATCCATTCCACGCCGCTGTCTTTCATGGGGACGGTGGGGTCGAGACCCTTGGTGACCGCCTCGGTGATAACCGACTGCTTGTAGGCTTTCATTTTTTCAATAATCTGCCGCTGTTTCTCGATATATCGGTCGATTTTTCCGCATTTGTCGTCCAAAAAATCCGCAATCCGGGACTGGGTTTCATGAGCAGGAAAAGGTATATAGATTTTTTTCATATCATTCCATTTTGTCGACCATAGGTCATCGACTATACCGCTGCCCCAACGATAAAACTCATCTGCAAAGGGTTCGGAATGAAAAACATAATTATAAAATCGATTACACATATTATGACGAGGTTGTAATACTATATTGATTAAAGAACAGGAACCATTATATTCTGATATACCGCAAGAGCCACGTCTATCAGAACGACTATTAATAACAAAATCACCTATTAGAATCAATTTCCTGTTATCGCCATTGTCCGTCTTTGCTGCTGTTTCCAGTTGAGGAAGAACTCCTTGCTTGGTGACGGATAAAGGAACATAATCTTTGTCAGTCACTTTCGTATTTCGTTCTTTATAAACAGCATTTATTTTGCTAATCTCCCAATCTTCTGGAATCAGCCCAATCCACTCGATTCTGCTGTCTTTCATTTTACGCATATCATTACACCTTTACACGATAATTTGAAAATCTACCGTTCCTCTAAACAAATTTATTTTCTGTCTATACAGGGTGATGTTTTTCTTTTTGCAAATGGCTATTAGTTTTTGCAGATTATTTTCGGCAATCTTTTGCCCGGCGTATATTGCCGAAATACAGGGGAAAGGAATCCTATTGACCGAAGAAATTATTCTCCACTCTTCTTCAACTCTGTAATCATATTTCTTGATAAGCAGTTGTTTGAATAGCTGTCTTTCAGCTTCGGATATATCTAAATCTTTACAGTATAATTCCTTTTCAAAGCTCTTTTGAATAAATGGTAACAACGGAACTTTCGGCAAGCGTTTGTAATAGGTTACAGGGAAGGTACTTGCAAGAACAGCAGAGCAAGCCGAATTTTTAATGGCTTTTGCAATATCATATTCGATTACAAAACCGGAATATTTATCAGCATAGTCCTCCCACATTTTTAGGTTATCTTTTTTCTTGGTAAGACAGCAGACCAAGTTTTCACTACGAAGGCTGTTTACCACATTTTCCAGATGGGCCTTTATTGCGCCGCCCAGTTCACTTTCAAACGCTAGACTTTCAAATTTGTCAAACATTTTTTGTGTTTTTTGACGTTGTGTAGGATTTAGCTTTTCCGTTTCAAGAAGCATGACAGTTTTTGCCTTTTGAGCATTATATCGTCCGCTTTTGTCTGTGAATTTTTCTTGAGCCTTAATATAATTAGATAGACTCTGCCCATTTTTATGGGGCGGCATACCTTTAGGCGGAAT
The DNA here is from genome assembly GCA_947628035.1 of uncultured Akkermansia sp. GTDB lineage: Bacteria > Verrucomicrobiota > Verrucomicrobiia > Verrucomicrobiales > Akkermansiaceae > Akkermansia. The sequence goes on from CANQYL010000100.1 coordinate 6,662, forward strand.
AGAATAATACAAAAGTTCTCCCAAATGCGAAAATAGCCATTTTTGAATTTTTGGAAGTTCGCTTGTCAGTTGTAAGTTGACAAGAGAATCAAATGGGTCAGAAAAGTTTGTAGGAATGTCAGCCCATAAGTATTCATGTTCAATCATTTCAAAATTGAATCCGTTATCACAAGTGCGATACTTGTATAGGTGGGCAGGATAGTGCATCTGTTTTTCGGTTGAAATTTCAGAAAAATGTCCCGTATTAGTAAGAAGGGTAGTCAATTGATTTTCAAAGTATTGGTTCACGGTTACACCTTCATTTTTGCTCTTTTTTTGATTTTTGTTTTCAGCCAAAAATCTCCTCCAAACTTCCGTCCAGTTCCTTTTCCAGTTCTAAAATCTCAGCCATAATGTCCGCCGACGAGCGGGGCGGCTCGTAGCGGTAGAAATAGCGGGTAAACGGGATTTCATACCCGATTTTGGTTTTGCTCTCGTCGATCCACGCGTCGGGCGCAAACGGCAACACTTCGCGGGAAAAATAGGCGTTTACGTCCTCCGTCAGCGGCACGTTCTCGGTGTCGCGCAGGGCGGTATCGGGTTGCGGCTTGCCCTTTTTCAGAACGGAGTCGCCGTTTTCGTCCCGCAACGGTCGTTCTACCGTGATTTTCGTGTAGCCGAACGCTTCGTTATCGAAAATTTTGCTGATCTCATTCTCGG
>CANQYL010000101.1 GCA_947628035.1 uncultured Akkermansia sp.
TTTTTTTATATCTTCCTCCTCTCTCTCTTTTTCCCCTTCGTTTCCTCCCGATGAAGAGTTTTTAGAGATGGCAGATTCGTAAATAGGCACCGCCGGGCGCCATCGTTGCGCATCCGAGGAAACGGAGACGTTCCCATCTAGCATTCGGGATATGACAAAAGAACTTTCTTCCACCGACGAGTTGTTAGAGGTACAGTGGGATCCCTATGAAACAAAAATCCATCACATTCCGCTGCACTCAGGCACAATTCGATCGGATGCAGCAGAATTTGCAGACTCAAAACGATATCAATCGTTCATCCGTCCTTTCCGCCGCGCTCGAGGAATTCCTCGATTTTATCGAGTCTTCCATCGAGGCCGAAGCCGACCTCTTCACTCTTGTGGACCTCGTCAACAACGTAGGCGACAGAACGTCCTTCTGTTCGCAGGCAAAATAAACCTGCCACGTTACTCACCGAGGACAGAAGCCAGAGCAGAGGCTACGGCACTGAAAGCGGCCGCCACTTGCGACTTACCGGGGTCTTGCAAAGCGATGGGTTCGCCCTTATCCCCGGCGGCGCGCGTGTCAATGTCCAGAGGGATCTTGCCGAGCAGGGGCACACCGAGCTTTTGCGCCTCGGCTTCTCCTCCGCCTTCACCAAAAATGTGGTACACCAGACCATCGCTTGGACACACGAAGTAGCTCATGTTTTCAATGATGCCGAGGATAGGGGTGTTCACACGGTTGAAGAGACCCACGGCCTTACGCGCATCAATAAGAGCTACTTCCTGCGGAGTCGTCACGATGACGGCACCCGCAAGATCGACGGTCTGCACGATGGTGAGTTGGATGTCCCCCGTTCCCGGAGGCAGATCAAGAATGAGAAAGTCCAAACCGCCCCACTCCACATCCCTCAAGAATTGCTGGACATAACGCGTGGCGAGGGGACCACGCACGGCCACGGGTGCATCCTCATCCACCAACAGTCCCATGGAGAGGAGCTTAATGCCCGCTACCTCCACCGGTAAAAATTGCTCCTTGTCCGAACAACCCGGACGCTCCTTCGTCCCAAACATGAGCGCCATGGAGGGGCCGTAAATGTCCAGATCCAACAACCCCGTACGATAGCCGAGGCGCGAGAGAGCCACTGCCAAGTTCGCGGAAACGGTGCTCTTGCCGACGCCACCCTTCCCGGAGGCGACGGCGATGACGTGCTTCACGCCCGGGACGGAGGATTTCCATGCAGCGGGATCATCATTGGCGGCCGGGTTCTTTTTCGGTTGCGGGGCATGGTGCTCAATGTTGACGTCCAGTTTGGAGACTCCTGGCAATTCCTTCACCGTCCCCATCACACTCTCGTATATATAGCGCGGCACGTCAGAGTTTGCACTCTCCACCACGAGGTCAATAACCACGGCTCCCTCGTCGCTCACCTGCACGTTTTTCACAAGACCGAAGGAGACGATGTCCCGAGAAAACCCGGGATATTTCACGGTCGTAAGAGCGGCACGCACGAGCGCCGGAGTCAAGGTCGGTGTATCAGTCATAGGTCCTTCAATTTTTTGATGATTCAGAAAACCATTTCCATGGCATCAGCACGCCCTCCACACAAAAAACACCCCACGTGCAACATGCGCGAAATACGTGCACCGCCGGATGCAGCACACGGTGCAACGTTCCCCAGCAATCGTACAGTATGCTCAACAGGACGATGCTCGCGATGCTGTAAAACTTCACGTCAATCCCCATGTGCCACTTGATATCGACGAGCTCCAGCCCCATCTCCGTACACAGAGCCAGTCCCACAAAGCCTACCAGCAGGAAAGCCGTCAACTTGAGCACGGGAAAACGCTCAATCAGTCCAATGCACCAACCGGCCACCACCCGCAACGCCGCAATGCCGATGAACACGCCGACGCAAACCACCCAAATGTGGAGATTCTCCGGAATCTCGCGCACGCCGTTGACCATGCCGACCGCCGCCACCACGTTGTCCAGCGAGAGGGAAAGATCCATGAGTTCAATGCTGCAGACGGTGGCGAGAAACCCCTTGCCGACCGTGCGCCCGGCAAGGTCGGAATTCTTCTTCTGAGCGGGATGCAGCTGCAGGTGCACGGCAGCCAGATAGATCAGGTAGAGCGCCCCGAACCACTTCACCCATTCATTGTGCATGAGCCATGCCACCAACGCCAACGCCATGCCGCGGAAGAGATATGCGCCCAACAACCCCCACCTCAGAGCGGCTTTCTGCTGATGTTTGGGCAAGTGCGATGCCATAGCCGCTATGCCCAGTGCGTTGTCCACCGACAGCAACCCCTCTATCAGGATAAGCCCCACAATCACCTTCCCGCTCGCACTCAAAAAGGCGGGCAGATTTTCAACTCCCATCCACATCATCAGCGTATCCACACTCGGCATGCCGCGCATTGTAGCACATCTCAACATAATCTGCAAGCCGCACTTGCGGCGTGGAAAGAGCTGTGCTATAATGCGCGCGATTCCGCGTGTCATGAAGAAACTACCACAATTGAATCGACCGGGCTACTTTGGGGAATACGGCGGACGCTACGTGCCGGAGACACTGATGCCTCCGCTGTTGGAGGTAGAGAATGCGCTTACGGATATTTTGCCGAGCGCGGAGTACCAATCAAGGCTCAGCGAACTGCTGGCGGAATACTGCGGACGCCCGACGCCCATCACCTTCTGCGATCGCCTCTCCAATGAACTCGGTATCGAGCTTTATTTGAAGCGCGAGGATCTGCTGCATACGGGTGCGCATAAAATCAACAACGCGCTGGGACAGGCGCTGCTTGCTCAGATGATGGGCAAGACGCACGTGATTGCCGAAACCGGGGCGGGGCAGCACGGCGTGGCCACTGCCACCGCTGCCGCGAAGTTCGGTCTGAAGTGCACCATCTTCATGGGGGCGAAGGATGTGGAACGTCAGGCTCCGAACGTGCAGCGCATGAAGCTGCTCGGCGCCCAGGTGGTGGCGGTTCAAAGCGGCTCGTGCACGCTCAAGGATGCCATCAACGAGGCTTTGCGGTACTGGATTTCGCACCAGGCGGACACCATGTATGTCTTTGGCACGGCGGCGGGACCGCATCCCTTCCCCACGCTGGTGCGTGAGTTACAGAAGGTGATCGGCACTGAGGCGCGCCAACAGATGATATCTCGGACGGGTGGTCTGCCGGATGCGGTGGTGGCCTGCGTGGGTGGCGGCTCGAACGCCATCGGTATGCTGTACCCCTTCGTTCAGGACGAACCCGTGAAACTCTACGGTGTGGAGGCCGGCGGAACGGGTGAACCCGGCTGCGCCAACTCCGCCTCCATCAACCTCGGGACACCCGGTGTGCTGCACGGCGCGCGTATGAATTTGTTGCAAGATTCTCACGGGCAAATCCAGGAATCCTCCTCAATTTCTGCCGGACTCGATTACCCGGGCGTTGGACCTGAGCACGTGTACCTACATGAGATTGGTCGCGTGCGTTACGTCGTGGCGTACGATCACGAAGCGCTCGCCGCCTTCCGCAGACTTTCCGAGGCAGAGGGGATCATTCCGGCTCTGGAAAGCTCACACGCTCTGGCGTGGGTTTTTGCCCATGCAAAGGATTTCGCCGCCGGCAGCAAGGTGCTCGTGAATCTCTCCGGTCGGGGCGACAAAGACCTCGCTCACGCCCTGCGCTTCATCAAACTTGATTGATTTTCCCCATGAAAGAGACCATTCTTGCAGCTAATAAGAGCGGGCGGTGCGCCGTCATCCCATTTATCACCGCCGGTTTCCCCTCCCGAGACACCTTCTGGGAAACCCTGACTCAGGTGGACGCCGCCGGCGCGGATATTATCGAAATCGGCATCCCCTTCTCCGACCCCGTCGCCGACGGACCGGTGATTGAGGATATCAGCCGACAGGTGCTTGCGCAGGGTATGACGCTCGACTGGGTTATCGACGGCTTACGTGCCCGAAAAGGAACTTTCCGCGCTCAATTGGTACTCATGGGTTACATGAACCCCTTTGTCCAATACGGTCTGGAACGTTTGTCCGCCGACTGCTCCGCCGTGGGTGTGAGCGGTTTCATTGTGCCGGATCTTCCGCTGGAAGAAACCCCTGAATTCCGGGAAGCCATCGCCCCCTACGGTCTCACTCTCATTACCCTTGTCGGTCCCAACACGACGACTGAGCGTATGAAGCAGTACGCTCCCTTCTCGAAAGAGTACGTGTATGTAGTCTCGGTCCTCGGCACAACCGGTGGAGTGAACAAGCACGTCGAGACCGTGGCCGACACGATTCGTCGCGCACGTTCTGTCTTTGACGTCCCGCTCGCGCTCGGATTCGGTCTGTGTGTCCCGGAGCAGCTTGACGCCCTTCCACCCGATGCTCGTCCCGATGCCGCCGTCATCGGCACTGCCCTCCTCCGACACATCGGGAACGGAGGCTCGCCCGCCTCATTCCTGGCTCCCTGGGTCAGGTCAAATTAAGCCTCGAAAAACGCCGGGTGCACTTTCGATTTTAAATGGGGTGACAGGGGACATTCCTCTTCTTCTCCCCCGCCGCTCATGCCCCGGTCTTACATGAAATTATAGGCATCGACATCGAGGGTGACAGTGATGTCCTCACCGGGTGCGAGGCGTTTAATTTCCGCTGAGACGATATCGGAGATGGTACGGGCACGGGGAGCTTTGAGAACGCATTGGAAGCGGAATTGACCGTAGGCTTTGGCGATGGGGGCAGGTATGGGATCGCTGATTTCAACTTCTGCCGGAAGAACGGAGAGGAGGCGTTTGTGGAGGGTCTCCGCGGCGAAGGATGCCATGTCTTCTTGCGTCGAGCGAACCGTGAGCACAGCCATGTGGGTGAAAGGAGGAAAAGCAAATTGTTCTCTCAGTCCGAGTTCGTTTTCCACGAACCCATCCGTGTCGTGTCGTCGTGCAAATTGGATAGCCGCCGCCTGAGGAGAGTACGTCTGAATAATAACCTCCCCGTCAACCTCACCCCGACCTGCACGCCCTGCCACTTGGGTAAGAAGCTGGAAAGTGCGCTCCGCCGCACGCGGATCGGGCACGTTGAGTCCGAGATCCGCATTGAGCACTCCTACCAAGGTCACCCGCGGAAAGTCCAGCCCCTTGGAAATCATTTGCGTGCCCAACAAGATATCAATTCGGTGCGTACGGAAACTCTCCAAAATGTCACGCAGGGCATTCTTGCGTGTCGTCACGTCGGCATCCACCCGCTGAATGCGTGCCCTCGGAAAACAACGCATGAGGATCTGCTCCACTTTCTGCGTACCGCACCCCTCCAGCAGAATGGCCTTGCTGCCGCACTCCGGACACGTACAGGGAGCCACCGAACGATACCCGCAAATATGGCACACGAGGCGATTCTCCGTGAGGTGGTAGGTGAGCGGCAGAGCGCAATGCTCACAGGTCACCACATACCCGCAATCCGGACACTGCAGAGCTCGAGCAAATCCCCTCCGATTCAACAGGAGAATTACTTGCTCCTTCTTCTCAAGGCGATCCTCGATGGCAACTCTCAACCGCTCCGAAAGCACTCCCATGTATCTCTTGTCCTTCGCCTCCGTACGCATATCCAACACGCGGGTGAGAGGCAACCTCTGCCCATCAGCCCTCTTTTCCATACGCACAAGGTTGTACTTACCGGTGCTCACATTGTGCAGGGATTCCAACGACGGCGTAGCGGAACCCAAGATGATGGAAGCTCCCTCCATACGAGCGCGCAGCACAGCGAGGTCACGCCCGTGATAACGTGGAGCGCTCTCCTGTTTGTACGAGGAGTCGTGCTCCTCATCCACAATGATGAGTCCCAAATTGCGAACGGGTGCAAAAAGAGCGGAGCGAGGTCCGATGGCGATGCGCGCCTGCCCGCGGTGGATGGCATGCCACTCGTCATACCTCTCTCCATCGCTCAGAGCGCTGTGCAGGATAGCCACGGCGCCGGGATGCTGTGCGAAACGGCTCTTAAATCGTGCCACCGTCTGCGGTGTGAGAGAAATCTCGGGCACGAGAATAAGCACACCCTCCCCCTGCTCCATGACGTGCGCCGCCGCCTGAAGATACACCTCTGTTTTGCCGGAGCCCGTTACCCCTTGCAACAGGATGGGACGCGTATCCCTTGCCTTTCTCGCCTCAAGAATAACTTGGAGAGCGTGCTCCTGCTCGGGATTGAGCGGCAGAGGACTCGTGGGAGCAAATTGCTCCTTGGACGTGGGATCTCGGTGGACAGCTTCCTCCCCTATACTTACGAGCTGCCTCTTTTCCAAAGCTCTGCAAGCAGCCAGGGCAGAAGTACCTCCTATGTCGGACAGAGGCTCCTTACCCTCGTCTCCGGCCATAAGATACCGGAGGACGCTGGCCTGCCGCGGAGCTCGGCGACTGATCTTGTTGAGCTCATCATCGCTCGGTCTTTTCACAAGGCAAACGACCTTACGCGTCTTCTCCTCGTGTCGTTCACTGCGCACCGGTTCCGGGACGATACAGCGCACCATCTGTTCCACCGGTACGGCATAATACGCGGCCGCCCACTCCGCCAAATCCATCAACACACTCGAAACGACCGGAACCTCTTCCAGTGCACGCAGGATGGGCTTCATCCGGTGCCGAAGCTGCTCTGACTGCTCCACGAGCCTCACGACAGTTCCGGTCGTCTTCCTGTTGCGCAAGGGGATCTCAACCCTCCATCCACGCTGAACCTCCAGGCCTTCCGGCACGACATAGTCGAGCAGCATATCGCTCAAACCATCCACCAAAACACGCGCAGCACGTGCCCCTTTTGCCTCATTGAAAAAATCCTGCATGGCTCGGCTGGAACTCATTTGTTGCACGCTCCGCCACGCCACCGACTCACTCCTCGACCTCGTCGCTGGAAAGAATACGCACCACCACTCTCACCCCACGCTTTTCCCCGGCAGCCTTCGCCAGAGAACGTATCGCGGATGCCATCATCCCATTGCGTCCGATCAGCACAGGTACGTCCTCTCGGTCCACCACGAGGCGGAAACGCACCATGTCATAATCCTTTGCCTGAGCCACACGCAACTGGGCCTTCTCCGGGTGCTTGAGGAGAGGCGATGTCACGGTGAGGAGATACTTCCCAATGGTTTCGACGAGCTGTTGCATGACCTTGGCTTGTTCGGGCTGTCTGTTGCCCCATCCTAGCTCCTGGCGCCTGCTTTGTCAAGCAGCAATGCTGTACAGCCGGGGCAAACGCATTAGACGCATTGCCTCAAAAATAAAGTCACCGAAGGGTCGTCAGAAACGAAGAAAGAGAATTTTCCGAAAGCTTGATGCCTC
>CANQYL010000102.1 GCA_947628035.1 uncultured Akkermansia sp.
GAGGGGAAAAGGGAAGATTTTGAGGAAAAAGAACAAAATGTCCGGGGATGAGGTATCATGGGCTTCCTCTTTGTCAAAAATTTCGAGTTTTTAGAGGTGCCACAATCGTAAATCGTATGTCGTAACTAGCAAACGCTGACGTTTGCTCCGTCGTGTCGGCATTTGTGCTGGACAGGGAGACGGGGTGCAGTTATACTTTTTGAGTATGAATCCTCCGGCCATTGCCATAGACGGACCGGCCGCGTCCGGCAAGTCCACCGTAGCTAAACTTGTAGCCAGCCAATTCGGCTATACTTTCATCAACACAGGTGCCATGTATCGAGCCATCGCATGGTATTTGCACAGGCACGGAATTGCCCCGACGGAGGTCGAAAAAATCAAGGAGCTTTTGCCGGATATACCGTTGGAGTTCGGAAAGGAGGGTTCGAGTTCGACGGTTCTTTTTGCCGGTAAGGTGCTCACTGCGGAGCTCACGGAACCAGCGGTTAATGAAACCGTCTCCATCGTTGCAGCCGTACCGGAGGTGCGCTCTTTCCTTTTGCGCAAACAAAGGGAATACAACCGTTCTGAGGCTGTTGTGATGGAGGGCCGGGATATTGGCTCCGTCGTTTTTCCGGACACTCCTTTCAAATACTTTGTAACGGCTTCCCCGGAAGTGAGAGCCGCCCGACGCGCGGCACAGGGTCTCACAGACTCCATTTCCGAGCGTGATAAGAATGACGCTTCCCGCTCCTGTGCCCCCCTCACTCAAGCCCCGGATGCACTCTTGGTTGACACGTCAGATCTGACGATTGAGCAGGTTGTCCGACTTATCGCGCGCGACATCGAATCCAAACTTTCCCATTGATTTTTTCATGCACCCTCTCTATTTTATCGGCCATTCGCTTGCCCGCTGCATCTACGAGACTCTTTTCCGTTTGCGCATCATTGGCTACGAGAAACTCATTCAGGACGGTCCATGTATCATTGTCGCCAATCACCAGAGTTTTTTGGATCCGCCTTTGCTCGGTCAAATGTACGAAACAAAGGTTCACTTCCTTGCGCGAAAGACTCTCTTTGATCCGCCTTTCATGAAGCAAGCCCTTCCGCTGTGCAATGCCTTGCCCATCGATCAGAAACGACCGGATCCCGGCAGTCTGCTGGGTGTGATACGTCTGTTGCGCTCGGGGGGACGTATTGTTATTTTCCCGGAGGGAGCGCGTTGTCCCGATGGAGAAATCCACGATGCTATGCCCGGCATAGGACTCATCATCAGCAAGCTCGCCTCCGTCCCTGTGCAACCGATCCGCATCCAAGGAGCCTACGACTGCCTGCCTATCCATAGCAGGTCTGTTAAGTTTTGCCCCATCACTGTGAGTGTCGGTGACCCTATCTCCTTCTCTCGGGACGAACTGCAAGCAAAGGGGCGCGAGGCTCAGCTCGCCTTAGGTCACAAAATCATGGATGCTATCCGCGCTCTGCCTATGGAGGTCTGACCCATGCTTCACGCTCTGCGATTAAAAAAATTTCGCTGCTACGAGAGACTCACTTGGGAAATACCGACAGGCGGAGCTCTGCTGCTTGGCGATAATGCACAGGGCAAGACGAGTTTGATCGAGGCTATCTGTGTGGCTCTCACTCTTCACAGCCCGCGTACTTCGCGTCTGCAGCGTCTCGCGCGGCATGGTTCCTCCGAATTCGGTATCTCGCTGGATACGGATTTTTGTACCCGCCGCATCCTTTGGCAGCCTCGGCATTTGGAGTTAGCTGTTGACGGTGTCAGCATGCGTGATTATTCGGATTATTTGACTGATGCGCAGCCTGTCGTATGGTTGGGGAACAAGGATATGGCTTTGGTGAGTGGCGGAGCGGAGAATCGACGCGATTACTTGGATTTTCTGGGAACGCAGTGGCATCCGGAATACCGTGCGCATTTGCTGGCCTACAGGAAAGCGTTGAAATCCCGCAATGTTCTCCTGCGTCGTCCCAAACCGCAGAGGGACATCCTCATGAGTTACGGCGCACTCCTGGTGCAGCACGGCAAGCAGCTCACCTTGCTGAGGCGGCGGATGCTTGAGTTGCTGATTCCCCACGTGGTGCAGCATCATTCGCGTATTTCTGCCGGCGAGACAGAAGAAATCTCTCTCTTTTATTCTCCGGCCAGTGAATTATCTCCGGAAGAGGCTATGGATCGTGCGTTGGAGGCGGATATTCAGGCGGGTTTCACGACCACAGGTCCTCACCGCGATGACGTGCAGCTGCTAATCAATGGGGCTCCTGCTGCGGCGTATGCGTCTGAGGGACAACAACGCACCCTCGCCATTTCGTTGATTCTTGCGCAAGCGGGTCTGCTCTACGCAGAGACCGGTCAGGCTCCCGTTCTGCTCATTGACGATATTTTCGGGGAACTGGATCCCCACCGACGGCAGGCTTTGCTGAGCGATCTCCCCCCGGAGTCTCAATCCTTGATTACCACCACCCACCTCCACTGGTTGGAAAAGGCTCCCATGCCTCTTCCCGTTTGTCGCATCTCTAACGCCTCCGTTCAGTAATGCTGCACCGGCGAGAATGTGACATCCTCCCCCGTCTCTGGTACCTTCTCACAGAAAGCGTGCACATCGTCCACGTATAGGTTCCAGTCAATGAAACGCGGGGCCGGAAGGGGACGCGGAATATGGGTGCGGAATCGTTCCAGCCGGAACTCAACGTCGTGCAACAGAACCCGGGGCAGTTCGTTGATGATGGCCGCGGCTTCCTCGATGTGCGAGGTGGCTTGGTGACAGATGAGCGGCGCATCGCAACCGGCAGACAGAGATGAGGCGGCAGCTTGGGCAGGGGAGTACTTCTGGGTGATGGCGCCCATACATAGGTCATCCGTGAAAACGACTCCTTCGTAGGCGAGTTGAGTACGGAGAAAATCCTTGACCACGGCGTCCGACAGGCTTGCGGGCTGCAAAGGATCCAGCTCCTGCACCACCACGTGCGCCACCATCATGGCAGGCAGCTCGGACATGAGTGCATGGAAGGGAGTGCTTGCTCCGTTTTCAGCCAGTAAATCATTGCGTGTTCCGGGGATGCGTGGTAATGAGAAATGAGGGTCATTCAGAGCTTCTCCCATGCCGGGAAAATGTTTAGCGCAAGTCATGACGCCCTGGCGGTGCATCACGCGGTTCCATACTCCGGCGTAGGAAATAACCTGCTGGGATTCACTCCCCCAGCAACGTCCGCCCAGCGCATTTTCTCGTCGTGAACCATAATCCAGCACCGGGGCAAGGACGGTGTTCACCCCGATGGCATGCAACCCTCTTGCCGTATAATGTGCCGCTTGAGTGATGATGTGTTCGCTCCGGGTGGCAGCCAGGGCAGCGGCAGATGGCAGCGACACACCTATCTTCGCCGTGCGTACAACACGTCCTCCCTCTTGATCGATAGCGATGATGGGCTCATCCGGTGATGAGGTCAGGAGCCGCAGGCGATCGGTGAGCTCTCGCGTTTGTTCTACATCTTCGATGTTACGGGAAAAGAGAATGTAACCTGCGGGCTGCAGGCGGGTGAAGAGGTGCTGTTCCTGTTCGCTCAGCTCCGTTCCCTCAATGCCTGCGATGATGGGCACCATGACTCACGCGCGTTGCTTATTTGTCTCCGAAGATACTGCGGCGTGTATAGAGAGCGTACACCGGTACTCCTCGCCCCTCGATAGCCTCACGTCCTCCTTCCTCGCGATCCACCAGCACCAACGCCGCTACGACCTTCCCACCCTCCGCTTCGATCGCGTCAATAGCCTTGATCGTTGATCCCCCCGTGGTGATCACGTCATCCACAACGATGACTTGTTCTCCGGCGTTAAAATTGCCTTCGATGCGTTTTCCTCTCCCGTGATCTTTGGGTTCCTTACGCACGGTGAATATGCCTAAAGGTTTGTCAGCCGCAGAATACATCCCGATGGCAAGGGAGATCGGATCGGCTCCCATGGTCATCCCCCCGATGGCCTTCACCTCCGGAAAGCGCGACATAATTTCATTCTTCACCAACTCCCAGCCGACTTCGCCGATGAGATTCGCGCCTCGCGCATCCAAGGTCGTCACCCGGCAGTCGCAGTACAGGTCGCTCTCTTTCCCCGACGCCAAAATAAAATGCCCCGTCTTGATGGATTTCTTCAACAATATCTGCAACAACTCGTTCTTTTTGTCGTCCATAGTGAGAGCCATTATAAGGGACGTTGCCGAAAAATCAAGCACGTTCAAACATAGAGGAGTGCTGCAAGATCCTCGGGAAGTTCGGAATGGACTCGAATAAGATCGCCGTGCATCGGAAATTCCAGGTCGCAGGCGTGCAGAGCGTGGCGCGGGAGGATGAGAGAACGCGCGAGTTTTTGGGTCCAGCCTGAGCGGATGAAATCCAGATAGAGCGATTCATCCCCTCCGTATATTTTATCGCCTAGGATAGGGAAGCCGAGGAAGGCGAGGTGAGTGCGTATCTGGTGCATACGACCGGTGATGGGGCGGCACGAGAGGAGCGAGAGGTCGGGAAGGGAACCGTGGGCGGGAATGCGTTTGAGCACGTCAAAGTCCGTGCGGCAGGGGCGTCCGGAAGGGTGGCAGGTCTGGCGGATATGGATGCGGGTGGGAGCGACGGATTCCATGCGGAGGATGGGTTCGGCGCAGGAGGCGGAGTCCCACATAGGGCAGCCTCGCACGATGGCTAGGTAACGTTTGTGGATGAGGCGGCGCTGCATCGCGCAGCCGAGCTCGTGAGCGGCGCGTGGATTTTTAGCGACGAGGACGAGACCACTTGTCTCGCGATCGAGGCGGTTGATGAGCGAGATGGAGCCACCGCAGGCGAGTTCGTAGGCGAGGAGCTGACGTAAACCGCCGAGGAGAGTGGGTTCTTTGCTGCGCACGCAGCCGGTGGGATGCATGATGAGAGGAGCAGCCTTGTTCACCACGAGGACGTCGGCATCCTCGTAGAGTACGGAGAACTCCGGACAAACGGCGATGGGAGCCTCACTTCTCATCGGCAAAAAGGCGAGGGTCAAAAGGAATCCACGCGCCCGGAGAAAGATGGAGGAAATCGAGGGAGACAGAACCGATGGATAGACGGTGGAGGGAGTCAACAGGGGAGCCGACGGCAGCGAGCATCCGGCGGACTTGGTGGTAGCGACCCTCGTGGAGGGTCAGGTAGCCATGTCGCGGCGAGAGTCGCTCCAATGTAGCGGGAGCGCAGGGGACCTTTTCTCCTTTGAGCAGGAAAGAGCCTGAGGAAAAGAGCTCTTCTGCTTCGTCCGGGACGTCGGAGGTTGTCGTGTACTCGTACTTTTTGTCGATGTGGTGTCGTGGGGAGGTAAGTGTATGCAGGAAATCTCCGTCGTCCGTGAGGAGGAGAAGACCGGACGTTTCCTTGTCGAGTCTGCCGACGGATTGGACGGAGGGGTTGCGGCGCAGCCATTCGGACGGAAGGAGGTCGTAGACCGTTGGTGACCCTTCGTCTTGGTTGTGAGAACAGGTGTAGCCGAGTGGCTTGTGGAGAGCGACGTATAAACCATCGACAAAGGTGACGGCAGCTCCATCGACCCTGACTTCGTGGGGATCCACTTGGACGGATGAAGAGGTGACCGCAGAGCCTCGGAAAAGCACACGACCGGCGCGTAGCCAGAGGGGGGCTTCGCGTCGGGAGCAATAGCCGAAACGGCTCAGAAGGGCGTCTGCTCTCATGCCGGAGTGAATATAACATCATTTTTTTGAAAAACAAGGTTGAAATCCGCTCATCTTTGTGGTAATAAGGGAAGAGCTATCTCCGTTCATTATATTTCCGACTCCTCGCGAATTCGGGAACCAACGTCGATTCTTCCTATGGTTACTATCATTACAGAAAAGGAACTTCCCGCTTCTGAAGCAGGGCTTTGGGTGAAAGCTCAGCAAGCTGTCGAAGCAAAGAACTTTAAGTACGCAGTGAGTATCTTGCGTACGCTCATCAAGCGAGCTCCCGGCTTCTTGAAAGGAAGACAGGTGCTGCGTGCTTGTGAGGTGAAGGTTACTCCCGATGCCGGGCGTAAGACCTCGATCTTCAGCGGTGTGCGTCTTACGACAACCCGTCGCGATCCGGAGACTACGATAGTTACCATCGAGGACGAGTTGGAGAAGGATCCGTATTCGATTCCGGCGAATGAGACTCTTTTTGCTGCCGCGACAGACTTGAATCTGCCTGATCTGGCGGCATTTGCGTTGGAGACTATCTGTCAGGGACAGCCCAATCCGAAGAAACACCTGCACCTCCTCGCCAACCACTACATCAAGAACGAGCAGTTCTCAGAAGCTGCGGAGACCTATCGGCGTATCCTCAAGATTGACCGCACAGATCCTGTTGCTCAGCGTGGGGAGAAGGATTGCGCAGCGAGGGCTTCCATGCGCCAAGGGAATTGGGAGGGGTCCGGAGATTTCCGCACGAAGATGAAAAACCAGAATGCCACCGCCGACCTAGAGAGTGCCGATAAAGTGGGACTCACCAAGGCGGAGTTGGAGGCACGTCTGGCACAGCTCTCTCAGGAGTATGCGGCAGACAACACGAATCTTCAGGTTGTCAAGGGCATTGCCGCCGTCTATGAGCAGATGGAGGACTTCGGCAACGCCTATTCTTTCTACGCATACGCTTTCCAATTGAGTGGGAATGCGGATCTTTCCATCAACGATAAGGCGATGGAGATGCGCGAGAAGGTCTTGCAGGCGGAGTTGGAAAACTTCCAGCAAATACTCAGTGCAGACCCAAATAACGAAGAGGCTAAACAAAACCTCGCCCAGCGTAAGAAGGAGATTGCTCAAATTGTTGTCGCGGATGCGAAGTCACGCGTGGACGCCAACCCGACGGATGCGCAACTGCAATACAAATACGGTCAGGCTCTCTACGATGCCGAGCAGTACTCGGAGGCCATCCCTGCTCTGCAGCGTGCCCGCACTAACCCCAACCTTCGTGTGAAAGCCATGCTGATGCTCGGACGCTGCTACGCCGCAAAGAATATGTCTGACATGGCTATTCGTCAATTGGAAGAGGCCAATGCGGAGCACGTTACGATGGACGACACAAAGAAGGAGCTTCTTTACCTCATTGCCTCCCTCTACGAGAAATCCGGCAACAAGGAAAAGGCGCTGGAGAACTACAAGACTATTTACGAGGTCGACTACGGCTACAGGGATGTAGCTCAGAAGGTGGAGTCCGCCTACAGTTGAGAGGGGTCTCCGTCAATTTCGCTGGAGGCGCAGGAAAAAGATTTGGCGAGTTTTTAAGAATAGATAGTTAATGTTACAG
>CANQYL010000103.1 GCA_947628035.1 uncultured Akkermansia sp.
CGCCCCACTCCTCGTCGTGGTAGCGCGTCTGCCGCTCATTCATCAGGCACCAGGGACATCTCTGCATAGCAAAACCTCACCCACTGCATTATCATTTTTCGGCAGATTTTAAGAAAACTCTAAAATCTGCCGAAGTTTTTACCCAGCCCTCACGCCAGGGTACTCCACGTCCACGGCTACGCCGAACATATCCTCCACCTCGCCGGCCAGGACGATCTCTGCCGCCAGGCCGGGGTCCGCCGCCAGCTGTTCTATCATATACCGGGCCGCCTCCTCATGTCGGGCGCCCGTGATGACATATATGCCATCCTTCGCCCCTATCCGGCGCAGGGGCAGGCGTGTTACCTGGTCAGGTCCGGCCTCCGCACGCAGCGCGTCCCGCCACACCTCACGATAGCTTCTCAATATAATGCTCATTTTTCGTCCTCTTTCCGTATTTTACCGCAAAGCCGTGTATCCGGCAACGCCAAGTTGGCCGCCCTCAGTCCTCGTCGTCCCACAAAAAGTCGTAAAACATCATTTCCCCGATGCTGAAGGGACGGTCCCGCTCCGCCTTCTTCATCTTTCTGTACGTCTCGCCGTCCACCGTGATGGTTCTCTCTTCAAAGACCTTCTTCTTGCCGAACAGGCCGTATTTCTCCACCTGGACCAGCGCTCTGACCTTATGATTCATAAAAACACCTCCCAGTATCCTCATCCTACGCGCATCGCTGTCCCATAAACCACCCAGCCGAAAAAGAAAGCGGGCCGCGTTCTGATAAAAACCTGCCGAACACCATTCCCAGCAATCCGCTCAGCGCAGCCCCGTCGTGGCGCCAGAGCTGTTGTTTACACTATAATTCCCAAAGGAGAAATCTACGAGCGGCACATATTTACGACAAAGGACACTCTTTTCAAAATCAAGGGCCATCTGTCAGAGGTAAAGGAGCTGTTGACTGAACAGGTCAACCTTCATGTCAAGGAGGAAGAGAAGCCCGCGGTATTCAACCAAAGCAGCGTATATCTGCCGACAAAGAAGATCGGCAAGAACAATCCTCTGGCAGAGGAAATACGGGCTGACAATGAAGCACAGCAGGATTGGAATCGCACCGCTGCCTTGGCGCTGGTGGTTGGCGTACCGGAGGAGACGGTACTCAAAATCAAACATTTTGGCGGTAATACATAAAGCTGCAGCCGGGTATTTATGTACCCGTCTGCTGAGGCTTATAAGCTTAGAACTTGACAAAGCTATCTTGCTGCGTTATACTAAATAAATAAATTTGTTTATTTATTTCTGAAAGGAGGAGTGACCTTGATTGAGCCTTCTGAGTTCGGCTTGTTTTTAAAAGAGAAGCGAAAAGCCGCTCTTCTAACACAAGATGATTTGGCAGCAGTCATAAACAAGTCAGGACAGTATATCAGCAACATCGAAAAAGGGAAAAACAACGCTCCCCCAGATTCTTCAGATATAGAAGCCCTAATACAAAAACTTGGACTTTCTGATAAAGAGGCATCCCTTTTCAAGGAAAAGGCTTCCGCAGATCGAGGACGCTTGCCTAGTGAGCAAATGGATTATTTGATGAAACATCGAAAGCTACTTGATCTCATCAATTACGGATTGGAAAACAACGTAAACGACAAGCGCTGGGCAGAAATGCTAACCGCAATTTCAGGAGGAAAATAAAATGACTTTGAATGAAGTATTAAAAAATACAAATTATGACGTTTCTCTCTTTTCCGAAGAAGCGAGAAAATCTATTGAGGATGCTATCATTGTTAAAACAGTCAGGGGCAAGGAAACCCCTTTCATTACTTGCCTGAAACGCGGCAAGGAGATTCTCTTAAAGCCGGAAGAGACCGTGCGTCAGCTCTATCTCTATAAGCTGATTCACGAATACGGTTATCCCACAAGCCGTATCGAGGTCGAATTCTCAATTCATTTTGGCCGTGAAGTCAAACGTGCTGATATTGCCATCATGGACAAAGACCGTCCGATGGTGCCCTATATCATCGTGGAGCTCAAGAAACCTAAGCTCAGCGATGGTAAAGAGCAGCTCAAATCCTACTGCAACGCCACAGGCGCGCCCATTGGTGTTTGGACAAATGGCGAGCAGATTTCCTATTATAATAGAAAAGACCCGAACTATTTTGAGCCGATCACAAATATTCCGAAAGCTTCCGAAAAGCTCAGCAATATTATCAATGAAAAATTTACTTATGAAGATCTGAAAAAGATTGACAGAATCAGCCAGCAGAAACGTTCTCTCCGTTCTCTCATCCAGGAAATGGAAGATGAAGTGCTTTCCAGCGCCGGAGTGGATTCTTTCGAAGAGATTTTTAAGTTGATCTTTGCCAAGCTCTATGACGAGCTGATCTGTGAACGCGATTCTAGTGCATATTTGAAGTTCCGTAATTCCGGCGAAACAGATTTCGAGCTGAAAGAGAAAATACAGGGTCTCTTTGATGATGCAAAGAAAAAATGGGAAGGCATTTTCACCGATGAAAGCAAGATTCTGCTTTCCCCTTCCCACCTCGCAGTATGCGTTGCAACGCTGCAGGACATTAAACTCTTTAATAACAACCTTGACGTTGTAGATGATGCTTTTGAATACTTGATGAGCAAGGCGCAAAAAGGCGAAAAGGGACAGTATTTCACGCCTCGCTATGTCATTGATATGTGCGTAAAAATGATGAATCCCTCTGTAAATGACAAGATCATCGACACAGCCTGCGGCAGCTCTGGCTTTACGGTTCATAGTATTTTCAAAGTCTGGAAAGACATTCGCCGCGAAAAGGGATTACCGGAGGGTGAAGGCTTTACCGCCGCACAGCGTATCCCTGAAGAAACAAACTTCGTGCGCGACAATGTGTTTGCTATTGACTTTGATGAAAAAACTGTCCGCGTTGCCCGTACATTAAACCTGATCGCCGGTGATGGCCAGACGAACGTCCTACATCTGAATACGCTGGATTATTCCCGCTGGAACGAAATCACAAAGCAGGAAGATTGGAACGACACCTATAATGAAGGCTTTAAGAAATTAAAAAAGCTGCAACCGAAAGGTAGCAGTGATTATAGCCAGTTCCAATTTGACTTGGTCATGGCAAATCCTCCGTTTGCTGGAGATATTAAAGAAAATACGATTATTTCCCGTTATGAGCTGGGCAAAAACTCTTCCGGAAAATGGCAGAATAAGGTTGGCAGAGATATTCTCTTTATCGAGCGCAACCTGAACTTCCTGAAACCGGGCGGACGCATGGCAATCGTTCTCCCCCAAGGACGCTTCAATAATAGCAGCGATAAGGCTATCCGTGAATATATCACAGAACGCTGCCGCGTTCTCGCTGTTGTCGGTTTGCACGGAAATGTATTCAAACCGCATACCGGAACAAAAACCTCAGTTCTGTTTGTTCAGAAGTGGGACGATGAACTGTGCCCGAAGAAGGAAGACTACCCGATCTTCTTTGCGACGATGCAAAAGACCAGCAAGGATAACTCCGGTGACAAGATTTATCTGGTTGATCCTGAAACAGGGCTGCCCGCGTTGGATAAACACAATCACCTAATTGTCGATCATGACCTGTTCCAGCTTTCTTATATGAAGCAGGACGGAACAGAAACTATGCTTGAGCCAGGCATAGCAGAAGCCTTTGCAGAATTTGCGAAAAAGGAAGGTTTAAGTTTTTTTCGATAAGCCCATCCGTTGAACCTTTCAATGAAGCCAAATATAAGGTTTTGATGGATGGGCTGGAATGCAGTGAAATTAGACTTTCCTGCCTTGAGCGAACTGCAAGAATCGACGCAGAGTTTTACAAAAAGGAAAACCTGCATATAGATGCAGAATTGAAAAAAACTGATTTTCATCCTATTACAGATTACTTTTCCGTATCTGATGGTAATCACATGTCCATAAGTGATAGCTTTTGTAGCGAAGGTATTCCCTATTATCGTGGTCAAGATATCTATCATGTATTTATTGAAGAAGCGTCACCAATTTGTATAAACAAAAAGACTTATGAGCATCCGCACATGTATCGTTCTCACTTGAAAGCTGGAGATGTTTTGATGTCGATTGTTGGTGCCATTATTGGCAATAGCGCCATAGTATCTACAGAAAATGACGCAACATGCAGCTGTAAATTATCGATTCTCAGAAGTAAAAATGCCGGCATTATTCCAGAAACACTATTGATATATATAAAATCCTTATATGGCCAAAATCAAATACAGAAGTTTAAGCGGGGAGCGGCACAAACAGGATTACTGCTTGAGGATTTTGATCAGTTATTTATTCCAAAATTTGGCGCAAAATTTCAACAAGCAGTGAAAAAGATTGTAGATTTGTCTCATGAATTTGTATTAGCTGCTTCCGAGATGTATCGCAATGCAGGAAAAATGCTTCGTGATACTATATGGGATGATGCCAGTGAGCCAGAGAACCTTTCATCATCAATCAAAAACTATAGCGACAGTTTTCTTGTATCTGGCCGCCTTGATGCAGAATACTACCAGCCAAAATACGAAGCTCTTTTTTGTGCCTTGTCGAAATTCAAGACGCAAAAGCTCGGCGGTGCCTATGGCTTAGTGAGCGTTGCAAAATCAATCGAGCCAGGCAGTGAAGCATATGTGGAAGTCGGAATTCCGTTCGTCCGTGTAAGCGATGTTAGCAAATTTGAAATTACCGAACCGGAAATCAAGTTGCGTAGCGATATTTTACCAAACCCAGAGGCTCTATTCCCGCAGAAAGATACGATTCTGCTTTCAAAGGATGGAAGCGTTGGTATAGCTTATAAAATTGAATCTACCATGCCAGTAATCACCTCTAGAGCATTGCTGCACCTGACAGTCCGCAATAAAGCAGAAGTACTTCCTGATTATCTGACTTTGGTGCTAAACTCGCCTATCGTACA
The DNA here is from genome assembly GCA_947628035.1 of uncultured Akkermansia sp. Lineage (GTDB taxonomy): Bacteria > Verrucomicrobiota > Verrucomicrobiia > Verrucomicrobiales > Akkermansiaceae > Akkermansia. The sequence goes on from CANQYL010000103.1 coordinate 4,891, forward strand.
GCTTCAAGCAGAACGGGATTCCAACGGCGCTATCATCCAACATTGGAAGCCTTCAGAAATTGAAAACGTCATTATTCCTGTTTTGGATATGGACGTTCAAAAAGAAATCGCAGCAAAAGTTCAGGAATCCTTTGCGCTTCGAAAGCAGTCAAAGCAGCTTCTTGAATATGCAAAGCGGGCAGTTGAAATGGCTATCGAACAAGGTGAAGATGTCGCGCTGGAATGGTTGAGAATAAACGGGGGGATAATGTAATGCCGAGCTATAAAGACTGGATTAGAAAAATTGATATAGACATAGACTATTTTGCTGTATTTATCAAAGCTTGGATTGCCTTTAACTCCTGGTATCGAAGTGAATATGCCGAAAGGACAGACCGAGATATTATTGATAAAATCAAAACTCAAAACAATCATTTCAAAGGATATATTGAAACACTGCTGGACCAAAATAATACATCTGACGAGTCCATAGCGTTCAAGGCCAATTTGGACAAGCTTCAAAATGCCCTTGTTTCAGCAGCAATTGTAACACAAGAACGCAGCGGAGCTACTCAACAAATCTTGTTTTCACAAATTGCAGTAAATAATCCCAAAAACACAGTTGAAGAGGACTATCGATACACCCATTACTCAATCAAGCGCACGAATGCTAAGACAATTACAATTGTTTCAAAGAAAGGCGACCCTACAACGGAATACTTCCGCTTTGAACAGGAGGTATATGACGAAGCCTCATTAGATACACATCCTGATTTTGCAAGGCTTGGTCTTGAGCAAAAAGGCCAATGTAAGGCATTTTATAAGGAAGTGTGCCCGTATGTCACAGAGAGCATCGTGAAAAAAGATCGAGACAATAAAATTGTCTTTATCACTGAAAGAGCAAAAGTTAGCAGAGGAATCATAGAAGTGCTCTATCTGTTGAGGTGCTCACTGATGCACGGTGAGGTTTTTCCGGATCAGAATTCTATTGAAGTATATAAATACGCATATTACATACTTGTTGCCGTTTTGAAAAACCTGCTGTGATTGAGAATATAATGCGTTCATTCGCTGTACCCAAAATATCTGATTCTACCTGTTGAGCTTTTCTGTGATACCGTCTTCCTCAGCCAAGTTCTTTTATCAGCTGAAAAAACATGTCCTCTGCCTACTCATTCAGCTCAGCAAGGTAGTCGTTGAGTTTCCCGCTGAGGGCCAAACTGATGTGGCCTCTTTTGGTGCTCCCGGATATACCGCAGATGCCGCCGGGCCCCACACGCCCACAGGCCTCTCCGGCTCCTGATGCGGCAGCAGGTTCGGCAAATAGTAGTCTCCCACCAGCGTATAGCCGATGCCGTTGATCTCTTTGTACTGTTCCATCGCGCAGACCTCCTTGTTTTTTCTTCTATCATACAGGGAAGTCCGCAGCCTGTCGAATGTGTAAAAAGAGTTTTCACTCGCCCTTTCTATACGCCCAGTGGTTCGCCACGCGGCACTTGACCAGCGATCCCTCCGCCGTCAGGGCGGCCAGGATACGGTTGGCCGTGGCGGGGGACACGCCGCACAGCGCGCGCACATTCGCGTTGCTGATATGGTCATGGGTCCGCAGATACCCCTCGATCTTCCGCCGGCGGGCAGCGGTTCTGTCTGCCGCTCCATCGCTCATTTCATCGCTCTCATCTAGTGCCTCCATGAGCGATGACTTGATGACTGACAGCATGAACTCGATAAAGGCTGTGGACTCGCCCTCGTTGTTGGAAGCGTTGATGGCGTCGTAGTAGCCCTGCTGGTTTTCATGGATGATGGACTCCACCGGCAGCCAGGCGAAGATCGGGGCCCACCTGGACAGCAGCAGCGTGTGCCACAGCCGCCCGATGCGGCCATTGCCGTCGGCGAAGGGGTGGATGAGCTCCAGCTCGTAGTGGAACACACAGCTTTTGATCAGCATATGCACGTCGCTGTCCCGGGTCCAGTCCAGCAGCTTTTGCACCGATCCTGGCACATACTGAGGCAGCGTTCCCAGATGCACCACCCGCCCGGTCTGGTCCACCACGCCCACCGGCCGGGAGCGGAACACGCCGGATTCCTCCATCAGCCCCCGGGTCATCACCCCATGGGCTGTCAGCAGGTCGTCTATGGAATAGGGGTCCAGCTCGTCCAGCCGCTCGTATATCTCATAGGCGTTTT
>CANQYL010000104.1 GCA_947628035.1 uncultured Akkermansia sp.
TTTTGACTCCTTTCTCCTCAACTGTTTTTCTCTCGTTTTTCACCCTGGTAGTTTTTAGAGGTGGCAAATTCGTAAATAGGCAAACGCTGGGCCTTTGCCCCGCGTTTGCTCTTGATTTGACCGTATTCAGGTTGTATAATCCGTGCCGTGAGTGAACTCAAGGAAGAGGCCGGACGCGCATACCGCGCTATGTGCATGGCGCGCGCGTTTGACTTGAAACTGTCCTCTCTGTACAAAGCGGGGAAGATATTCGGAGGGGTGTTCCTCGGGAAAGGGCACGAGGCGATCTCTGCTGCCTCCGCCGTTTTTCTGAAGCCGGGACAGGATGTCTATAATCCCTTCATCCGCGAGATGGCGGGACGTTGCGTATGGGATGAGGGCTATGTGCTGGAGGCGGCGCGCAGTTACTTCGGCTCGACTCTCGGCTGCATGGGCGGCAAGGATGGCAATGTGCACTGGGGCATCCCCGCGCAGGGCATTCCCGCCCCGATTTCTCACCTCGGCGCCATGGTTTCTGTCGTAGCGGGCATGATGTTTGCCAAGCGTATGCAGGGAATCAACGGCTGCGTCGGCGTGGTCAATATCGGGGATGGAGCCACGTCCGTCGGCGCCGCGCATGAGGGTTTCAATCTGATCGCCGTGGAAAAGCTCCCGGTCGTCATCATCGTCTCCAACAATCAATACGCATACTCAACACCGAACAGTCAGGAGTTCGCCTGTGCCTCTCTGGCGGATCGCGGTCGCGGCTACGGCTTGCCCGCTTACGAGTGCGACGGCACGGATCTGCTGCAGACGCTGGACGTCATGCAGCGCGCGATTTCCGCCGCCCGCTGCGGGGAGGGTCCCCAGTGGATCGTTGCCGATACCCTCCGAATGTGCGGTCATGGCGAGCACGATGATGCTTCCTACATCCCGGATGAAGTCCGACAAAAGTACGCGCACAAGGATCCCCTGGAGGTGGCGCGGCGTGAGCTCATGGAGCAGGGATGGCTCGATGAGCAGGAGGATGCCTCTCTGCAGGCAGAGGTGCGCGATTTTGTGCAAAAGGCTTTCGCTCAGGCGCAGCGAGAAGCCACCCCCAACCCGCAATCCATGGATTGGAGCGCCGTTTCCTGGAAACCCGTACGAGCATGAGCGTGACTTACATAGATGCCATCCATCAGGCGATGGAAGAGTTGCTGGAGGAGGACCCGCTCGTCTTCATCTACGGGGAGGATATCGCCGGCAAGTTCGGCGGCGCCTTCAAGGCGACCAAGGGGCTCGCGGATCGTTTCCCGGACCGAGTGCGCAACGCCCCGATCAGCGAGGACGCTATCATGGGGATGGCTATCGGCGCTGCCATCGGCGGTCTGCATCCCATCGTGGAAATGCAGTTTGCGGATTTCGGCACGCTCGCCCTCAACCAAATGGGCAACAACGCCGGCGCCCACTTCTTCCGCACGGGTCTCCCCGTGAATGTCACCATGCGCATGCCCTGCGGCGGCACACCCGGCGGCGGTCCGTTTCACAGTCAAAGCGTGGAAGCTCTCTTTGCGCATTACCCCGGCGTTCACGTCTTCACCCCCGCCACCGTGGCGGATGCCTACTTCATGCTCAAACAGGCGGTGCAGATTCCCGATCCTGTTGTGTTCATGGAAAACAAGTTCCTCTACCGCTGGCTCAAGGCGGACACCTGGCTGGAGGACGAGCCCTTGCCCGTCGGACGCGCCCGCATCGCCCGCGAGGGGGAGCACGCCACCGTGGTCGCTTTTTCCGCCATGGTGCCGGAAGCTCTCAAGGCTGCCCACGACCTCGCGGAGCAGAGCGGCTACGAACTCGAGGTGGTGGACCTGCGTTCCGTCAAACCTCTGGACACCGATACGATTCTCGCCTCGGTAGCGCGCACGGCTCGTCTGCTGGTGGTGAGCGAGGATTTCCCGTGGGGCGGCGTGGCGTCGGAGGTGGTCTCCCGCGTGGTGGCGCAGGGGATGCACTTGCTGGATGCACCGCCGCTTCGGCTCACGTCCAAAGAAAGCCCCATCCCCTACCATCCCGACCTCTGGCGGGCGCATCGTCCGAGCAGCTCCACCATCGCGGAAGCCGCTCGCTACCTCATCTCTCTTTAACTCACCCTCGCATCCCTCACTCCTATGCCTCAAGTCCCCATCCTCATGCCCCAACTCGGCGAATCCATCACGGAGGCGACCATTATGCACTTCCTGCTTCAACCCGGCGACACGGTACAGGCGGATCAGGAGGTGCTGGAGGTGGAGACCAACAAGGCGGTGATGGGTGTGACGACCGCCTGCGGCGGCAAGCTGCTTTCCTTCTCGGTTGCCGAGGGTGAATGCGTTCCGGTCGGTGCTGTTTTGGGGATTATCGAGGCATCCCAGGAGGAAGTCGATCGCTGCGGCGTGCAGACGCTGGAGGAGTCCCACGCGCCTCTCCCTCATGCCGCCACCCCCGCAGAAACGACCCCGGACGCCGGGGCTCATTTCCGCACGGAGGGCGAGTACCGCGAGGAAAGCGAGCCTTCCCGAATCCACCCCTCAGGCAAGGGGCTGCCGGTGCCCATCGGCGTGCGCGGCGCCCATTACCTCTCCCCGCGCATCCGCGCCCGTATGGACGAGCTCGGCATCACGGAGGCGGATATGGCCTACATCGTCGGCACCGGGGCAGGGGGGCGCATCACGATTGATGATTTCGAAAAGTTCCTGGAGTACGTGGACGGCTGGCCCTCTCGCCAGGCGAGTCCCATGCGCCGCAGTGTGGCGGACAGCATGCAGCGCACCTGGCGTCGTCCCATTGCGAGCGCCGGTCGCCCAGTGTACATGGGACCCATCATCATGCACCGCAAGAGCCACCCCCGCCGCCCCGGCTACACGCTCTACTTCGTGCGCGCCCTCGCCCTCGCCCTCGCCGAGGCTCCGGAATGCGCGGGCTACATGGTGGGCGGTCGTATCCTCACGCCGAAGCGCATCGACTTGGGCGTGGCCGTGCAGGTGACGGACGGCGTGCTGGTGCCGGTGATGCGCAATGTGGATCGCTACACGCTGGATGAACAGATCGACGAGTTCAATAAAATTGTCCACCAGGCCCGCAGCCGCAGACTGGATGACGCCTACAAGGGCGGCGGCATTGCCACGGTGACGAATTTCGGCGGCTTCGGACTCACCTTCGGCACGCCCATGCCCTTGCCCAGCGAGAGTCTCATTCTCGGTGTCGGCGCTGTGCAAAAAACTCCGGTCTGGAGCGATGAAGTGCAGTGCTTCATCCCCGTGGAGCAGGCGAATATCTCCGCTTCCTTCGATCACCGTGTGGTCGATGGCGGCGATATCGGCCGCCTCATGCAGCGCATCGCCTACTACCTCGAACACCCCGAACTCCTGTAGTTTTTCCCCACCGTCCATCGTAAATAGGCGCCGCCCGGCGCGCAAATTTTTTCCATCGTACATCGTACATCGTCCATCGTACATTCCAATGTTTTTTCCAAACACAGCCGGTATGACTCTCGGTCTATTGGCCGGTGCAGGCGAATACCCCCTCATGGTGGCTCAGGGTGCTCGCCGTGCCGGCGTTCGGGTCGTTTGCGCCGGCTTTCGCGGTGCGGTGGGACGCGATCTTCCTCCGCTTTGCGATGTGTTCCGTTCTTTCCGCGTGGGGGCGGTGGAGAAGCCACGTGATTTCTTTCGCGAACAGGGAGTCACCCATGTGATGATGGCGGGACAGATCAAGCCCGCCTGCATCTACACGATGTGGCCGGATGCCACGGCTCGCCGCTTGCTTGCTTCCATGGACCGCCGCAACGCGCATACAATTTTCGGCGCCGTCTGTCGCTACGTCCAACAGGAGTGCGGCTGGGAGGTACTCCCTTCCACCACGTTCATGGAGGATTTCTTGCCGGCAGCCGGACTCCTTGCCGGTCCGTCACCAACCCCTGAGCAGATGCAGGAGGCTGAGCACGGTCTCGCCCTCGCCCGCCGCATCGCCCGTCTCGATATCGGACAGAGCCTCATCGTGCGCGGCGACCGTGTCGTCTGCGTGGAGGGCTACAAGGGCACCAACGAGTGCATCCGGGAGGGCGCGGGTTCTCCGGATTCCCCGACCACGCTCTGCAAGGTCTCCAAGCCCGGACACGATATGCGTTTCGACGTTCCCTGCATCGGACTGGATACCATCCGCCATTGCATCCGCTGCCATGTGCGCCATATCGCCCTGCAGGCTCATAGCACCATCATTTTCCAACGCGAGCAGGTGCTGCGCCTCTGCAATGAACACGGCATCCTGCTGCATGCGGTCGATCTCCCCGCCGAGCCGGAGCAGCCTCTTCCTTCTCTCTCCTCCGACCGCGACCACGCGCTCTTCCTCGCCCGCGAACTCGACTCCCTCGGCATCGGCAGCAGCGCCGTTGTGTGTGAGGGCGTTGTCATCGCTGTGGAAGATCCCGACGGACTCGCCAAATGCCTCCGCCGAGCCGGTCGCTACATGAAGCGCATCCGCTTCATCCGCCTTGTCAACTTTCTCATCCGTCTCCTCCTTCGCCGCTCCTCCACTCCTCCCTCTCCCCCCACGCTCGCGACCCTTCGTTCCCTCTCCGATTCCGACCAAAAACTCGCGCGCAAGTACGGAATCACATTTTGACTCCCAATTCCGCTCCGCCCCTCCCATTTTGCCCTGCGGGCAAACGCTGCGCTTTTGTCCAATCCCACTCCGAGCCCTCGTGGGCTTTGTAACTCGTATATAGGCGCAGCCCGGCGCCCCCTCCTGCCGCTTTCTCATTAACGCCACGCGTTGCTGCCAAAATTCCACTGCGCTTCCGCTCCGCTAGATTGCGCCAACGGCGCGGAATTTTCCAAATCGTCCATCGTCCATCGTACACCGTCCATTATAATTGTTTGTATGTCCAAGATTACATTCGAAAGCTGGCTGCATCTTCAGAACAGAGCGCAGAATACTATCTCCTTGTACCTCTACGCCGTTGCTCAATTTCGGCAACGATACGGTCGAATTTCTCCTGAAAAATTGAAGAAGTACAAGCTTTACCTGATAGAAAACTTCAAGACAAAGACGGTTAACGTCAGAATATGCGGAATCAATGCCTACTTGGATTTCCTGGGGAAAAAAGATTGGCAGTTGCCCCATGTCAAACTCCAGCAAAAACCTTACCTCGAAAACGTCATTTCTCAACCCGACTATGAATACTTGCGGGATGTCCTGCTGCGCGATGGTTATGTCAAATGGCACTTCATCGTGCGATTCCTCGCAGCTACGGGAGCTCGAGCCAGCGAGTTGCTCAAAATTAAGGTAGAGCACGTCAGGATCGGTTATCTGGATATCCATTCGAAAGGTGGCAAGACCCGCCGTCTCTACATCCCTGAAAAGCTCCGTCAAGCCGCGCTGGCATGGCTTGAAGAAACCAAGAAAGAGAGCGGTTTCATTTTCCTCAACAACCGGGGAAAAGTGATGTCCGCTCTGGGTCTGGGAAACAAACTGAAAAAACTGGGCGTCAAGTATGGACTGGATGCGCACGTGGTCTATCCTCACTCGTTTCGTCATCGTTTCGCAAAGAACTTCATCGAGAAGTACAATGACATTGCCTTACTCGCCGATCTTATGGGGCATTCCAACATAGAGACAACTCGGATATACTTGCGTCGAACCCACGCCGAGCAGAGAGAAATCATCGACTCCATCATCACATGGTGAACCTGATAATCCCCTCCGCAACCCCGCGCGTAGCGCGCGAATTTCCTGAAATCGTAAATTGACGCGGCCCGGCGTCTCCTCCCGTCACTTTCTAGCTACCAATTACGTTTGTTCCCGAAAGTTCCGCTGCGCTAGATTGCGCCAACGGCGCGCGAATTCTCACATCGTCCATCGTCCATCGTCCATGGGCAGACGCATTTTCTAATGCGTTTGCTTCATCGTTCCGACCTTTTTCCCGTACTTGTCGTATTCAGTGATGCGTCCCGAGGAGTCTTCCTTGAAGCTCTCCGTCTTCCGCCCGTACTTGTCGTAGGAGGTCGTGACGCCATTGGATCCGGTCCTGTAAGTCCCGACTTTTGAGCCGTACTTGTCGTAGTGCGTGGTTGTGGTGCCGGTCGTTTTGTAGCTTCCCGTCTTTACTCCGTACTTGTCGTAGGACGCATACCCATCGGATGTTTCCCTCAATGAGCCGGTTTTCACCCCGTAGCGGTCATACTGATTGATGCTCGTTCCGCTTTTCCTGGCTGACCCCGTCTTCGTCCCGTTCCGGTCATACAAGTTCATGGACCGCCATGGAATGAAACTCCTCTCGCGCGCCGGAACCGGGTCGCTCCCGCTCCTCTCGCCCGTCCCCGTACCGCCTTTCGGGGCTGGGGAGCACGAGACGAACAGCGCACACACGCCGAGGACGAATCCGAAAATCTTCATGACAGCCCCGATTGTAAAATCTGCCGGAGAATATAGCAAGATTTTTCCTCCTCCCCGCCAATCATCCGTTAATTCGATTCCCCATCATCCGCGCTTGAATTTTCCCACCCGCTGCGGCTTGGCATACTTTAATGGGGTTTATCCTAAAATTGCAACAACGTTTTCTCTGAAGTAACTTTATGAGTCGACGAGAACACCTTTTTATCAATCAATAGCGTTCAAACAGGAACGCACTGCGCTCGTGTCTGACATGATCTGCGTATGTCAATTGTTCCAAGATTGACTTCGTCACTTCCATCGGTTAGGCTTGTGTTGAGTTTACAAAATAGACCAATATGGATTTGAAGTTAATTGAGAGATTTAATCACTCGTGGGGGTGGCAAAATCTGATGAATTTTGCCATCTCTAAAAACTCTTCATCGGGAGGAAACGAAGGGGAAAAAGAGAGAGAGGAGGAAGATATAAAAAAA
>CANQYL010000105.1 GCA_947628035.1 uncultured Akkermansia sp.
TCGCAGAAGTCTGCCATCTCGTTGATGTAATGAATCTTCACCGCGAGGAAGGCGTTGGAGGCGTACTTGATGGCCTCGGAGGAACGGCGAGCCACGAAGAGGAATCGGGGTACGTTAGGAAGGGGAGCGTAGAGTTCGCGGATTAGTTCGCGGGCTTTTTGCGATTGCGTGCCCACGACGATGCGCACGGGGTGGAAGAAGTCATGCACGGCGTAGCCTTCTCTCAGGAACTCGGGCAACGAGATAACTTCCGCGCGCGCTGCGGGATTTGTTTGACGGATAAGTTTCTCGACCTCATCCCCCGTGCCGACCGGTACCGTGGACTTGACCGCCACAACGGCGTCCGGCAGCAGAAAGGGCGCCATTTCCTTCACTGCTCCGAACAGGTAGGAAAGATTGGCTTCACCCGTATCGGGATTTTCAGGTGTCCCGACTGCCAACAAAACGATTTTCGCCCCGCCCACGCCTTCTTTCATACCATCCGTGAAGGTCAGCCTCCCGGACTCCAACTCGGTCTTCAAGACCTCCTCGAGACCCTCCTCGAAAAGCGTCACCTGACCGGAGAGCAATTTCTCCACTTTTTCGTGGTCGCAATCGATGCAGGTGACATCATGCCCGAGCCTCGCCAGACCAACTCCCGTGGGAAGTCCCACATATCCTGTTCCTATAATGGCTACTTTCATAATTAGTTAATTGAAGCTCCAAAAGTATTTATCTACTCTCCGTCCATCGATGCCGCAGATATGGTGTCCCGAGGATAAATCCTAAACGAGAAGAAATCACAGGAACGGGCCTCGCGTCAAATGCCCGTGAATCATGATTGAGTTTCCCTGAACGGTTTGGTTCCATAGCAAATGATTCTTAGAGATGAGAAATGATCGAGTCAGAAATAGTTGGAATGTCTTGCTTCAGTGCGTTATATTCGAAAATGGACGATGAATGTGCCCACGGAAAATGTTTAAAGCTGTACATAGGCTGCAAGTCGTTGTGGAATTTGTTGTGGGAATAAACGAAGAATTGAGGAACGGGAAGTTCGCAGAGGACGTCGCACAGACCGCTGCGCAGGGCAACAACAGCTTTGGCTCGGGAAGCAAGGACGTAGACTTCCGGAACGGGAAAAACCGTGGAATTGTAGAGCACATCGTAACCCTTGCCTCGCAACGATGACTCCAAGTTGCTCCAAAAAGAGGGTGGCAACGGATCGCAGGAACGCGCACCGGGCGAGAGGAGTACAAAGTTGTCCAGTGTGATCCCCAGCGCCTCCGCTTTGGCAAGTGCAGCGCTCTCCACCTCCGGCGGGATGATGGCGTGCGAATATGAGAGGGAAGACGCATCCGCGTGCAAGTACTCTGCCCATGATTGCAGGAAAGGTTTTCCTTGGTTGTTGAGCGCGATGAGTTGCGAATCTGCTAGGATAGGCTCAATTCGATTGCTGCCGAAGTTTTGCGCTCCTTTGAGCGCCCCCCCACCGCAGTAAAAGACCGGAATCTGGGGGGCGAACATTCGAAAGATGTCGACATGCTGAAGACGGTTGCCAAAGACGAGTTCCTCCGGGTTGTACCAGAGTGCATGGGTTCGCGCATACACGACGGCTTCGCCAAGATTGTTGAGCATCACCTTAATTTTCCGGTTGTGAACTCCATGCACGTTGCCGGCAAATGCCTCAACAAAGTTGGTGTAGCAGGGATGGGTCTTCACCTTGTACTGGATGCCCAGAAAATAGCGCTTCTCGCACAATCCCGTTCTTTTTACCCGAATGATGGGCAAACCAAATAGATTAATATCCTTCTGCATCATCACACCTCCTTATCAATGCTCCAATGAATATTCCACGCTCTGTCGCGCTGTTGCCTCACCGCATACGCCATGCACAATCCGCTGGGCTTGTCGTCGTTGACAAGGATGCGCTCCCCCATGGGCGTCCCGTAGATGATGTGGTCGTGGCGGATGCCGTGCTCGCGCAAGAAGGTCTCCAACGCCGGTCTGTGCTCCTCCTTGCGGCTCGTGATCAGCACCACCATATCTTCCTTCGGCAACTGCGCAATGAATTCCCTCACCCCCGGCAGCAGTTCGTCGCCGCCGTTTAGGTGTCCGTTGTGTACGCAGAGTGTGCCGTCCACATCCAGAATCCAGGTGTGCGGCAAGGGCGAGAGCGTGAGAGATTCGGGGGTCATGCGCGTTGTTCGTCGAGGTAGGATTGCAGTTCCCGTAGCCCTTTGTAGAAGGCTCCGCAAATGGCATCGTAATCCTCCCATGCGTAGGTGGTGAGACTCAGCCAGATAATCGCGTGCAGCAGCTTGATCTTGCGTCGATCTGCCCCGCACAGTTCAAAGAAGTCCTCCTCCAGTCCTCCCCATCCGTTGGAGACGATTTCAAGCTCCACGTCCTCCTCGCGTATCTCCAAAGAAAAATTCTTGCGGTTGAACTGATCGTAGTCTCCCACCACGCTGTAGTAGAGCTTTGCCCAGTCGTAGTCCGCGTCACCGAAGAGAGCTGTCTTGCCAAAGTACCCACGCGGGTCAATGAGCACCGGACGCACTTCCCCCGTTTCCAGCAGTATGTTGTGGAAGGTGCAGTCGCCGTGGATGATGTGGAACTCGCTCGGGAACATACGGCGCATCTGCTCCACGACCTCGTCTTTGATGGCGTATATGTTGCGGCAACGCCTGCCGTTGATAGTGACCCATTCCTCCTGCGCGAAGGGGACGAGTTGCTGCACCTTGGCAAGGCGGTCGAAGGTTTTAGTGATGTAGTTGTTCTCACAATCCGCCTGATTCGCCGGGATGGCGGGGGCAAGGGCGTGCAGTTGCTTGAGGGCATCCACGATCTTCACCAGCAAAGCCCGCTTAACCCCGTGAGTCAGGAAAGCATACTCATACACATTCTTGCCGCGTACCTTCTCCATCACCAGCGGGGCATAGCCGTAGATTTGCGGGATGTTTTCATATCCCAGCTCCTTGGCCTTGCGGTACCAGTTGCTTTCGTCCACAGCAAGTTTTTTCCCCTGCTCGTTGACGGGGTATTTGATGACCACGTCGCCCTTGAAATCCACCTTATTGAACGAACGGCATTTAGGTCGATTCAACTCGTTCTGGAAGTAGGAGAGCATGGTGCCCACTTCCACCCCGCCATACATATTTAACCGACGGAAAGGAAGACCCTTTCCCGCCAGGTAGCGCACAAACTCTCCCTCCTGAGGGACGTCGGCTATCTGCTCCTTGTCGCGGAAAATGAACATGCCCGCCACGCCGTTCTCGGCAGAGGCTTCCTCGATGAACTGTCCGTCACGGTACGACCAGCGACACGGAAAGTCCTTGGATATTCCTAGATAGTTACTCTCCACAGTCTCCGGCACTCTTGTGACATCCGAGAGGATGAGATCGCACCAGATGAGCATGAGGGGTACCCCGGACGGTATACGCTGCAAGGCCTCGGCAATGCCCGAACAAGTGCCTTTGTGCGCAGCATCAATCATTTCGTAATCCGCCTCACAGAACGCCGCCAAATATCGCTTGAAGGTCTCCTTCTGGTAGTCCGCAATGATCAGGAACTTCGCCTGAGGGTATCGCTCAAAGAGATGAAAAATCATCGGACGATTGTCCACCGGCACTAGAGCTTTCGGCTTGTTCGTGGTGAGCGTCTCCAACCGCGAACCGCGCCCTCCGGCTTGCACGATGATGTAGGGGACATTATTCGTTGGTTGGCTCTTTTCCTCCATGAGTTGCGAATTATCTGCGGCAGTATATCTCTTTTTGAAAGAGATACCTTTTTTCATCAACATGACCTATTCTTTGTGAATTGCTTAAGCTCCTATCGGCGTAAGAAAAAAGAATAGGGGAGCCTTTCAGTATCGGTCTTAATTTGGATTTTATTCCCCTCTACCAAAGGTGCGGGTGAGCCCGCTGTATGATCCTGAGTGCGGAGGCAAGTAATTTCTCGCACCTTTATTTGCTTTTCTTTGATCTTGTCGGCATAACACATACCGAACTTCGGAAATTTTCTTCGCTCAAAATATCAAAAACCTCATCTCCACTGTGCCCTTATTTTTTTCACATGATAACAAAAAATGTCTGGACATCTCTTTCAAAAAGAGATGAACAACGGTTTTGGAATTTTTTATTATTGATATTTAATAATTTACGAAACAAAACCGGCACAAATCGCCCCGTAAGTAACATTTTTTCTGTACGGCTTTACTTCCATCGTATATGCCTCCGCCGTTTTCCCCTTTTCCCCGCCCTCGTGTTTCTAAAAAAAAACCGCTTCGCCGCCTCGCATCAACGGCACGCTAACATCCCAAATCGTCGTCTATTTGTAAATAAGCAACACACAGGGCAACCGCATTAGAAAATGCGGTTGCCATTTACGATTTGGATGCTAGCGCGCTGCGCAAATTTTTCGAATCATCAACGTATGCGGGTGAGTTCTTTAGATCCGTCATTATGATGACCGCTTGTTGTCATGATTTTTGATAGGCGTCAATGATGATATCAATCAATAAGAGCATTTTCTCCATCGATTAACTTCCCTCAAATGCGTTTGCCCTGGAGCCGGGCACTCTGCGTTTGCCCCTCAGGAGTCCCGGTACGCGAGAGTATAAAAAAGCAAGGAGAGACCAACCGGGTCACTCCTTGCAGTGAGAATGATTTTTAAGAATGGCTTAACCGATCTCGGCGCGACCGGAGAGGCGGGCGCCTTCGTCCATAGAAAGAACGGCTGTTGTGATGTCGCCGTTGACGACGGCACGACCGGCGAGGTGGCAGCGCTCGCTGTGCACATTGCCATCTACATGTCCGAATACTTGGACATCTCCTGCCTTGATATTGCCCTTGATATCCGCGAGTTCGCCTATAATCACCTTGCCGGATTCAGACTCAATTTTGCCATCAATTTTTCCATCAATGTGCATATCATTCTGGAACCTGATGGAACCGACAATCTGGATGCCGGAGGCTAGTACGTTGGTATTGGGGGTACTCATAATGTTTGGTATGTTGTTAAACTGTCATGATTTCTTTTTCCTTGGCCTCGACCTGCTCGTCAATCTTCTCGACGTAACGGTCGGTGAGCTTTTGAACCTTGTCCTCGACGAGGCGCACTCCATCCTCCGTGAGGATGTTATCTGCCTTCAACTTCTTGACGCCATCCATGCCAACCTTTCGGGCGGCGCGAACCCGCACACGAGTGTCCTCCGCAAGACTCTTGACATACTTGACAAGTTCCTTGCGTCGCTCGCCGGAGAGTTCAGGGATGGGGAGACGGACAGAGCGGGCATCAATGATAGGCGCTATATTGAGACGACTCTCGGCAATAGCTTTTTTAATATCATTGAGAGTGCTCGGATCGAATGGCTGAATCAGGATGCTGCGAGCATCAGGCGTTGACACCACAGCGAGGCTCTTGAGCTTCATGCTGGTTCCGTATGATGCCACAAAGACATCCATGTTATCGACGAGCGATGGGGATGCCTTGCCGGTGCGTACGCCGCCGAAATCCGTCAGCATATGCTGAAGAGCATCGTCCATGGCCGTTTCAACTTCGAGGAGCAGTGTTTCTTCATCCATTGTTGTAGTCGTTCTTGAGATTGTTGAGAAAAATTTTATTCCTGAACATAAATCATTGTGCCGATTGTCTCGCCCAGCAAAGCTCGCGTTATGTTCCCCGGCTTGTGCATGTCAAACACCATGATGCGTTTCTTGTTGTCCTTACACAAGGTGAACGCCGTCTGATCCATCACTTTCAAATCGCGCGCAATGCACTCCTCGTACGTGATCGTGTCAAAGCGCGTCGCTGTCGGATCCACCTTGGGATCCGCCGTGTAAACCCCGTCCACCGAAGTCGCTTTCATCATGATATCGGCATTCACCTCACAAGCGCGCAACGCCGCTGCCGTATCCGTGCTGAAAAAGGGATTTCCCGTGCCAGCCGCGAACACCACCACATGACCCTCGCGAAGCATGCTGCGAGCCGTGTTGCGCACGTACGGCTCGGCCACATTTTTCATCTCAATGGCGCTCATCACATGGCACGGCACTCCCGCTTCCTGAATAGCAGAACAAATGGATAACGCATTCATCACCGTAGCCAGCATTCCCACGTAATCAGCCGTCGGTCGATCCATTCCACGCACACTCGCCTTCGCACCACGCCAGATGTTGCCGCCGCCCACGACAATGGCTATCTGCAAACTCCCCATCCGCTGCGCCTCCGCAATCTCTCGCGCTATGCGCGCCACGATTTCCGGCGATATGTTATCCCGGCTGCCGGGCGCGCGCAAAGCCTCCCCACTCAATTTGAGCAGGATACGTTTCGGGGATGGAGCCTTCTCGTCGCTCATGATTCTCTTCCTCCGCACACGAGTATGCCACAGAACTCCCCCCAATTCCAGTCTAAAACACATCTGTCCCAAGAAAAAGCGATGCCTAATAGGTATTTAACGGCAGATGATGTGACATAACCCGTTGATTATGGACGATGTTGCAAAGCTTGTAAGATGGCATGGTGTAACTCCGGACGCTTTCTAGCCAACAACCAGCATTATTTTCAAAATTCCGCTGCGCCTTCGCTCTGCTGGAACGCGCGTAGCGCGTGTTATTTTCAATCGTAAATCGTAAATCGTAAATCGTAAATCGTAAATCGTAAATCGTAAATAGGCAAACGCATCGCGTTTGCTGTGCGTTTGTGAATTGCAAGAACAAATGCAACATATGACAGAAAGAGTTGAGATCATGCGAAGAGAGGGGTAAAATAGTGACGGAAGGAATGAGCCATATGCCAGGCGGATTTGCCCTCGAAGATGGCGC
>CANQYL010000106.1 GCA_947628035.1 uncultured Akkermansia sp.
AAAGGAGGAGAAGGCGACTCTTATTGCTCTTTCGTTCCCTATAAAATTGAGTTTTTCGAGATGGCAAAATCGTAAATAGGCAAACGCATTTTCTAATGCGGTTGCCCTGGTCCTTGATTCAACCACGTTGACAGAGTGAGCTGTCTATGATACCCTGGGCATGTCATGAAATTGGTAAGCTGGAACGTAAACGGGCTGAGAGCCGCTCTGGGGAAAGGTCTCCCTGAGAGCATGGACGAGCTCGCCCCGGACGTGCTCTGTCTCCAGGAAGTAAAGGCTCGCCCGGAGCAAGTTTCCGACCTGTGGCTCGCAAGTTGGCCGCAAAGCCTCTGGAACCCTGCCGTGCGTCCGGGTTACTCCGGCGTCCTCATCCTCTCCCGTGTGGCTCCTCTCTCCTACTCCACCGGAATCGGTCGTCCAGAACACGACAACGAAGGACGCGTAGCGACCATGGAATTTTCTGATTTTTTCCTCGTGAACTGCTACACACCCAACTCACAGAATGAACTTGTCCGCCTGCCTTATCGCCAGGAATGGGACACAGCTTTCCGTTCATACGTGACCGGACTAGCTCTGAAAAAACCGGTCATTTTTTGTGGCGATCTCAACGTAGCTCACGAAGAAATTGACATAGCTCGCCCGGATGCCAACCATTTTAGCGCCGGATTCTCCGACGAAGAAAGGACCAATTTTTCTGCCTTGCTCACGAGCGGATTTGCCGACACTTTCCGCCGCCTGCATCCTGACCAAAAGGATGCCTACACTTGGTGGAGTTTCCGCGGTGGGGCGAGAGCGCGCAATGTAGGTTGGCGCATCGATTACTTCTGTGTCAGCGAATGTCTGATGCCTCGGGTCAAGGAAGCTGCAATTCACGATTCTATCACAGGATCCGACCACTGTCCTGTCTCTCTCTCCATCCAATAACACTCAGACTGTATGCGCAAACCTTTCATTCTACGCCTGCTCCTCTTTCTTCTGCGCATTGGCTTTGGATTGTTCTTTCTTACGGTAGGTCTGCTCAAAATTACCCAACTGAGCGAGACAGCCGACTTCATCACGCGAAGTCGCTTGTTGCCACAAGCCGTCTCTCTCCCCCTCGCCTGCATCGGCGTCGGTATGGAACTCGTGGTTGGGGTCTGTCTCCTCTTTCGTCTTGCTTACCGCGGCGCCACTCTTTGGGGATCGCTCATGACCGCTACTTTCCTCTTTCTCTACGTCCAGGGATGGATTCGCGGGCTCGATCTCACCTGCAACTGTCTGGGTAGCTCCCACAGCGTTATCAACTACCCGACCGATACAGGACTTCGCGTGTTACTTCTCGTCGCCATGGTCATCTTGTTATGGGATTCACACCAAACTGATTCCGGACTGTGGAAATTTCGAAAATTTGATTTCTCTGAGGAAGCTTGATCTTCGGCTGTACAACCCGGCGGTCACGTTCGCAAGGCTCTCTAAAAAAATTTTCTCTTGAATGCGTTTTCAGCTTGCATTAATGCAAAAAAGGTGCAATATAATGGAAACCCATCGCATCGGGTAGCCATTTTATACTGCTATGAGTACTCCTCCCGCACCCCAGCCTCCTATGCCCCCAGTGCCACCTTCGGCGCCTCCTATGCCGACGCCTCCGGGTGTCCCTGTGGCTCCTTCGGTTCCGGCTCGCCCCATGGCGCCGGTTCCCCCCTCGGTTGCTACGCCTCAGAACGGCTCGATTCCCGGAGTTCCTCAGCCGGGGATTCCCCTGCCTCCGGGTGTGGGCATGCCTGTTCCGATGGCTCCCATGCCACAAGCTCCGGGTGCACCAATGAGGCCCCCCGTGGCACCCATGCCCCCTGTGATCCCGCCGATGCAACCTCCCATGGCACCTGTGCGTCCGGCTCCTGTTCCCATGGGGCAGCCTATGATGCCTCAGCAACCCGGCATGGCTCCCATGATGCAGCCGAGGTCGGCTCCTGCAGCTACCGTGCCCCTGACTCGTCCGGGAGCCCCAAGTCCATCTCCTGCGGCCGGAAAAACCACTAAATTGCGTTCTTCTTCTTCGACGCCGACGATTTCGATGCCGACTGCGACGGCTCCGCTGGGTAAACCTTCCGCGCCTACCTCGGCGAAAACTTCAGGCTTTACCAAACCTGCCGGTCTCTCTCGACAGACAGCGAAGCGCACGCAGGAGGAGGATGAGGAGGAAACTCCGACGAATTTTGTTCAACTGGGTATCTCCGTAGCAGCTTTGCTCGTGGTTCTCTTCTTCCTTTATACCGTTTACTCGGCAGATCAGACGCCTAACCGCGTATCGGCGTACCTCTTTGGGGAACCCTCCGCTGCAGCCACCGGAGACGATTCTATCGACACCTCGTCATCCTCAGAGGACTCCGATGCTGAAGATGAATCCAGCGAAGAAGAGGAAGAATAAACAAATAGTCAACGAAGACTCGTCCACAACTCATCAAATAAAAAAAGAAAATTCTCATGGCATTGCAAATTACAGAAGCGAATTTTGAGTCCGAAGTACTTGGTTCGGCCGTACCCGTGTTGGTTGATTTTTGGGCAACCTGGTGTGGTCCCTGCAAAATGATCTCTCCGATCGTGGATCAGGTTTCGACAGAGATGGCGGGTGTTGCCAAGGTCTGTAAAGCAGACGTAGACGTCAACAAGGATCTCGCCAACCGCTTCGGCATTCGATCAATCCCGACCCTTCTGTTCTTCAAGAATGGGGAACTGGCGGACACGATTGTCGGAGCTACCTCCAAGGACAACATAATTTCGCATCTGAAAGCTTTGCTGTAAGCGGCAGAACAGAGGATTCTTCGGGAGCCGCTCCCTCCTCAGGGGAGCGGTTCTCTTTTTGTCATCCCTTCTCAAACCTTCCTCCCGTACCCCACGATAATGGATAGAAACGCTGATAAGCCGAGCAGCATTGGATAGTACAAGTATGAGACAATCTCCGTGGCGCTAACGCCTCCTAACTGTGCCGCCATCAACAACTGTACACCATAAGGCAAAACTCCCTGCACCAAACAAGAAAATGTATCCAGCAAACTGGCAGCTCTTGAAGCCGGAATACCAAAACATTTTGATAAATGGCGAGAGATATCCCCGACTGTAAGAATGGCTACAGTATTGTTTGCCGTGCAGATGTTGGAGAAGGAAACCATGAGAGCCACGGCGAATTCACCGGAACGGGCACTGTGGATGTGCTTCATGAGGATACGTACCACGCAATCGATTCCTCCGTAATGTCGAATAAAGCCCAGAAGTCCTCCTGCCAAGAGAGTCACCACAATCAACTCTCCCATGCCCAATATCCCCTCACCTATCGAATTTACCCAATCACTTACCTCCCACGCACAAGCAGGACAGAGCAATCCCGTCGCTACGATGCCCACCATGAGCGCCAACAACACATTGGTTCCAACCAATGCCAGGACTAACACAATCAGATAGGGCATTGCCTCGCTCCACTCTGTCGCTCCTTCCTGGATGATTATTCCTCCTTCCCTCCACCCCACGATGACGTAAAGGAGCAGCACCATTACTGCGGCCGGCATGACGATACGAACATTCGCTGCAAACTTGTCGCGCATGGAACATCCTTGCGTACGAGTAGCCGCTATCGTCGTGTCCGAGATGAAACTTAAGTTATCCCCAAAGAAAGCACCTCCCACTACAATGCCGGCAACGAGAGCGGGTTCCAAAGAACTCTTTCCCGCTATACCGACAGCAACCGGCATGAGAGCCACGATCGTACCGACAGATGTACCAATAGAGAGAGAGATGAGGCACGCGGCTAGAAAAATTCCCGCGGGGAGCATCCCCGTCGGCATGAAATGCAGGGTCAGGTTGACGACTGCATCCACAGCTCCCACTCCCTTTGCCGTCTGCGCGAAAGCCCCTGCCATCATGAAAATCCATATCATCATCATGATATCACGATGCGCCGCACCCCGGGAAATTATCTGCAGTTTTTCTGCCACCGGCACATCACGAAACAACGTCATTGCCCACGCAGCTGCTGCCAGGAAGGCCACCGATACCGGCATCTTATAAAAATCTCCGAACCACAACGCCCCTCCCACGTACACAAAGAAAAAGACGAGCAGTGGAGTCAGACTGAGCCCCCCTCGTTTCGTCAGACTTTTCGACGTTGTTTGATTAGTCTTCATCTCGTACGTTCAATTTCTGTAATCCCCGGTCGATCAATTGCCTCTATATTCGCGAGAAGATGCTCAATGGATAGCTGATGGTTTAAGAAATCTCGGTACAGAGAAATGAGTCTCCTCGTCTGGTCGGCATCTTCTACCAACAACTCGATACGAAACCGAGATAGCCCTGACCGCATCGCTGGGAAAACGCACCGAGCTGCCGTCTGAGCGTGCGCGTTAAAGAGAGTGTTGCGACAGCCCTCGTCACTGCGCAACTCATGAGCGCTTCCTTTACGATCGATGACTCTCACATGGTGATGCTCGCAGGGGCGTCCACAATCCTTATAACTGTGTCCCGGGGAGAGGAACGTGCAAAAGACGCAGTGTTCACAATGGAAGAGCGGCATGTGCTGGTGGAGAGTGAGTTCAAGATCAGGCCCGCAGCCGCTATCCAACAGATCATTGATTTGATCCGTGTTGAGATCGTACGAAACCGTGCAACCCGACAAACCGAGTTTCATCCATAGCTGCACACTTTTCGCATTCGCCGTATTCAGGGAAAAATCCCCGAAGATCGGGACCCGCGGTTCATACTGAAGCCACCACATTGCGGCTCCTAAATTTCGCACGAGTACTCCATCCGGTTTCATCTCGCGAATGAACTTGAAATAGCCGGCTTCATGGGGCTTCATGATACGCAAAGTGGCGGGCATTAACCTCACTGTGGGAAAACGATCTCTCAACAACTGTCCCCACTGGGGCAAATCTCCCGGCTTTGGCGCATCCAAGTACAACTCCGTCACACCACTCTCGGCTGATACAAAAGCTTGCTCCAAACTTCTGCATAGCACGCGCAACTCATACACCTGAGTCGGGGCAACAGCGAGGCATTGCCGCTCATGATGAACCTCAACGGAATTCTTTTCCGGATGATTTTCTGTCACCTGTTTGAGCAACTCTCGACGCATACGATTGAGTTCTGACACGGGCAAAATCGCTCCCTCCTCAAACCCGCATTCAATCTTTTCCGTCGCGTATCCGCTTCCTCCCATACGAGATAGTTTCTCCTTCACAACCTCTGCTGTCAGCGGTCGCTTCCGAGCCGTTGACAGTGCTGTCGCGCTGTGCACCACCACACCACCACACTCAATTTCCAACGGTTCCCCTATTCGCCCCCTCACATACATCACCGGTAGAACGCATACGCGTCGCTCCGGCTCCCGCCGTGACATCCAACTCGCGCGTAGCCTCTTTTCCAGCGCCGGATCCGAACTCTTCAGCACACGTTGTCCAGGTCTCACTTCATCCCAGCGTATGTTGCAGGCTCGCGGATGAAAGAAGAGAGTGTCTCCATGCGCATCCGATATGCATCCTCCCATTTCTTCTTCATCATTTTCTCCCGTTTCGAGGACAAAACCATCCCCTGGTGCCAATGGAATCTGAGGTTTGCGATCCAAAGTAATTTTTCCCTCCTCCACGGCTCTGACCAAGCCCAACAAAATGCCTCGCTTCCTGCCAAACCTCCCGTGGGTAAGCTTGGGGTGGTCGGTTCCCTCGAGCCAGCCCGTTGCAAACCCTCGCGAAAAGGTCATACGCATGGCATAAAGATCTTGCTGCCTCGTTCGTTCATCGAGGCTTCCCCCGACCAAAGCTGCATCCAAAGCACGCCTGTAGGCGCCGGTTACCGCCGCCACATACTCCGGTTTCTTGAGGCGTCCTTCTATCTTAAAGCTGCGTACCCCGGCGTGCAGCATCTGCGGAACCAGTTCTATACTGCAGAGATCCTGTGGCGAAAAAAGATAGTGTCTTTTTCCTAAATCCACCAGCTTTCCATCGACTTCTAACTTGTACGGTAAGCGGCAAGCCTGCGCACACTCCCCTCGATTAGCACTGCGGCAACCCAAACTCTCGCTTGTAAGGCACTGTCCGGAATACGCCACACACAAAGCACCATGGCAAAACACCTCCATACGAGCATCGGTCACCGCTGCACAAGCCGCAATATCTCGCAGGGACAGCTCGCGTGCCAACACAATCTGCTCCGGAGAATAGAGTTCATCCACCAGCTTCACGGCCTCCGGTCCTGTCACGCTCATCTGCGTAGAGATATGCAACTCCATCCTCCATACGCCTTCCTTTTTTTTCTCCGCAATCACAGCAGCCAACCCCATATCCTGCACAATGACTCCATCAACCCCTGCCGCCTCGAGCCTTCCCAAGTAGCTCTCTGCGGCTTCTTCCTCCTGGGGGAAAATCAACACGTTGAGTGCAGCATAGCCCCGCTTGCCTTCCCCATGCAAGTAACGCATCAACGCCGTCACCTCCTCAAGAGCAAAATTATCCGCCCGCATACGAGCATTGAAGCGATCCGTCCCAAAGTACACGGCATCTGCTCCATTCGCTACGGCCGCCCGCGCGCTTTCCCAGTTACCCGCCGGCGCCAGCAACTCAACTTGAGCACCTCTCATCCTGTGATCATCCTAACATCCTTCTCCCCCATTGTCAAAGCGTTTAAGCATATCTTCAAGGCAAACGCATTGGAAATGCGTTTGCCTATTCACGATTTTGCCATCTCTAAAAACTCTTCATCGGGAGGAAACGAAGGGGAAAAAGAGAGAGAGGAGGAAGATATAAAA
>CANQYL010000107.1 GCA_947628035.1 uncultured Akkermansia sp.
CTGTAACATTAACTATCTATTCTTAAAAACTCGCCAAATCTTTTTCCTGCGCCTCCAGCGAAATTGACGGAGACCCCATTTGAGAGAATTTCATCAACAGAGAGAATGCTCTTACTGATTGATATCATCGTCGATGCCTATCAAAAATCATGACAACAAGCGGTCATTCTTTAGAGACCATTTCCGTCGTATGCAGGGTCACTCTGTTTGATTGTTTGTTGTTCGTTTATGATGAGTAAAATGAGTCTCGTCAGCCTCGACGGAAGCAACGAGAAGATAGCTTCCTTCCCCAAGCGAGCTGTTCCGTGATGAAGCTTTTTGGCATTTTTTTCAACGATATGCGATTTTTAGCTTGCGCATCTCCTTTCAAAAAGGATATACTGACGAGACGATGGAGGTGCGGTGCTGCGCCGGTGTGCGGGCGCTGCACCTCGTTCTAGGTTCATTCGATTCTCCTCTACAGCGATGAAACTCCATTTACCTTCGGGTCTCCGCAAGGCTTTGTTGGCTTGCCTTGCAGCGGTAGCTTTGCCTGCCGCCTCCTTCCCCTCTACCCTCGCCTCCGCCTCCGGCTTCGCCGCGGTCTTCCTCGTCGCGAACCAGCGAGCGTATGCGGAGTTCACGGAATCGGATGGGGTCTCCGCCTTGGCTGAGGGGGGGAATCTGACGATTGAGAAGGAGCAGCCCAGTCTACCTCTCAGTGCGGATGAAACCTACGAAAATTTTGTCGTCAAGGCCAGCACCTCCAACGATAGAACAGGACTGACTCTTTCCGGATACACGGCCACCATCACCGGCGAGTTGAAGGAAGAAGGAGGAGAAGGATTTGATTTACGTGTCAACGGCGGGGGAACTCTGGCGCTGCGGAATGGCGGCGCGCTGACCGGCACCTTTGCCGCCTTTGATCAGGCAGATATCAAACTGGGCGAAGAAGGCACCGACAACGTGACTCTTTCTGTGAGCAAATTGGGCGGTAACGGATTCAGCTTCTCTGCCGCCGGTGAGAACGAAGTAACACTAAAAATTACCGTGGGTGATGTAGGAGCGGGAGCTCTGGGGCAAAAAGACAGGCACTCCACTTTTGGTGCACACGTGGCTGTAGAGTTGTCAGACACCATCACGCAGCGGTTCTCTGGCGTGGACTTTTCGGGCAATTCTAAATTGAAGCTCGGCACGGGCAGTGTAACGGAGTTCACGAACGTGGCTTGGGGCGATAATGTGAGTTTGTTTGCAGGCGAATTGGGAGGGAATGGAACCTTGAAGGTGGATGGTGCAGGTGTTGCACATAACTCTTACACAGACACTGAACAGGATTCCCAGAAGCACCGTCTGACTTGGAGCGGCACAACTTCTGAAGATTTCCAGAGTAGCGGCACCTTAGAGATAGGGCAGAACGGCATCTTTGAGATGACCAGCGGATTCTCGGCGAGCAAAGTCACTCTCGCCACAGGCTCCACTATTCAACTTACTTCCGGAACTTTGAAGGCGGAGACCTTGGAGTTGGGTGAAAATACCGCGACACTGGAGATGACGCTCACGGAGAACGACAATACGAGGCTTTCTTTCAGTTCCATTACTCAAAGTGAAGAGGGCAAGCTCACCATCAAACTCATCGGGTGGGAGGACTTCAAGGAAGAAGGTTACCAGCTGTTTGTCAGTGACGACGATCAATGGAATACGCTATGGGGAAGTATTAAAGATACGTGGCAGGACATCTTCGATTTCCAAGATGAGGACGGTGATCTTGACGGCGTACAACTCACTGATGGAGGCAGATTGAGCTTTGAGGGGCTTGCCGATGACTACGTCTATGATGGGACCACAGGAGCACTGAACTGGAATACGAATTCTTCAAGTGACACAGGGTGGCAGGGAGATCAAAAGTATAGGGACGGCGCCTCTGTGAAATTCACAGCAACCGAGGGAGATCATGCTGTGGAGGTGGGCAGCGATGTGGTCGCAGGAAATCTCCAAGTGACGGGAGCGGCGTACTACAACATAACCTCCTCAACAGAAGGAGATGTGCACACCCTCACCGTCAAGAGCAAAATGGAAGTTGCCGAAGGAGCTGAGTTGATCTTCAGTAAGGATGTGCAACTCAAGCTGGAAGGTGTGGCGTCCCTGGCCGAAGGAAGCACGCTGACCATGAGCAGCAACATTGCTCTGGGTCAAAACGGCAAGATCTCTGGTTCCGGAACGATTAAGAAGATGCGTGGGTTTGAAGGCGATGTGTACGTACAATTCGAGGTGGAAGGGGAGATGCTGGATTTTACAGGTACAGTTGAGTCCTATGTGGGTGGCAAGTTGGATGGGGTGACGCTTGATTCGGATTCGGGTGTGGGATTGCAAAAGACAGGGAGTGGAATGTTATATTTCCATGACGGAGGCGGAACACTGGCGTACGACTTAGATATTGAGGAAGGTGTGGTACAATTCTCCGGCAACAACTATACCCTGAAGGGCAAGTTGACCGGCAAGGGCAGCTTCAATGTCGCGACAGCGGCATCGGGGAATGCTCCGGCATCCAGGACGCTGATCATGGAGAAGGGAGGCAGCATCAGTGGGGAGCTGGTGTTGTCTCAATGGGGAGCGAGGTTGAGCCTCGGCGATAATTTGGAGGTCGGAGGCATCACGAAACTTGATGGAGCAAACCTGGTGGTTGCAACGGATGGAAACCAGAACAACCGCTTCCG
The DNA here is from genome assembly GCA_947628035.1 of uncultured Akkermansia sp. Lineage (GTDB taxonomy): Bacteria > Verrucomicrobiota > Verrucomicrobiia > Verrucomicrobiales > Akkermansiaceae > Akkermansia. The sequence continues at coordinate 2,694 of CANQYL010000107.1, forward strand.
CACCGTGTTGAGCCAGGATGGTGTCACTGCCAACCTCGCCGTCAACGTGGTTGGAGTTGGAGTCAAAGAGGTGGATGGTTTGGTGGTTGAGGAAGGTGTTACCCTCGTGAAGAAGGGAGCAGGCACGCAGAAGTTCACCACATCGACCACAACGAATGAGGTGGGCAATGGAACGACCCAGTTGAAAGGAGGCGTGCAGGTGGATGAAGGCGTCTTGGAGTTTGAAGGAGAGGGGTCCGTCATTTCCGGCGCGTTGAGTAACACGGATGACGCCACCGGCGGAACCCTGAGACTGACGAGCGGGGATCTGACTCTGTCAGGTGGCGGGAAGCATGGAGGCACCTTGGAGCTGACGGCAGGAACCATCACCGTCAGCGGCGAGAATGCGTTGGAGGTGGGGACATTGAAGGCGGTAGCCGGTGTGCTTGATCTACGAACCAACTTCACAGTGAATAACATGAGTCTCGCGGCAGATTCCATCGTTCAGATGAACGGCAATACATTGTTCGTAACGAACGATCTGACGCTGGATAAAGGGAAGCTAATGGCTACGGGAGAGGGAGAGTTGATAGTCGGCGGCGGGTTGACGATCAATGCAGGTTCACACACGATGAGTGATGGAAATTTAGAGGTTCGGGGAGAGCTAACGATGGATTGTGGAAGTGCGCATCTTATAGGAATTGGACTGTCTGTACCGAACGGAATTCTCAAGTTGCACCATGGATTGATGTGTACCAACTGGTCGCCATCGATCAACGCCGCCACAGTAGAGTTCTTCAATGATAATGAAGCTGACTACGATGGTAATTTTTCGGCGAAGAACGTGATTATGAATGGCACGGGTTCTCAGAGTTTGCACCGCGGAAAGAATGGCTTTTTTGACGTTAGTGGCAACGTAACTGTCATGCAAGGCACTCTTGAGGCCAAGACTGAGGCTGAAATGAAAGCTCGCATAGATGGACAATTAAACGTCCAAGGAGGAGTTTTCAAATGGACGGGGAATTGTACATATAATCGGTATGCTACAATGACAGTCGGTTCAATTTCTCAGACCGGTGGCGAAATAAAGACGACTGGCAACCTGATTGTCACTGGGGAGGGAGGTATCGCGGTAAACGGAGGCGTTATGTCGTTGGAACATGGCGCTGAAGTGATTCATGATGTTACGATCAGCACAGAAGCGGCAAATTTCAGCGTTGGGGGCGAGCTCTCGGTAGGAGGACATCTGAACGCGAATGGAGCTGCTCTTAATCTTAAGGAGGGGGGTAAATTAAAGCTACTCTCTGGAAGTGTATCGGAAAATCACCTTGGCTCACTTAATTTATCAGCCGATGCTGCAATCGAGTTTTTGTTCACTGCTCATGGACATACAGCTCTTGCCATCAATACGTTGAATGCAGGGAATCACTCGCTTACGATCACGTTGACCGGACTAGGGGAATACCTTGCAGCAGCCGAGAGGACTGAATTATCCGGTGGTTGGGAGTTGGATCTATTCGGAGTCAAGAACAACGAAGATCTCAAATCTACCCTTTCGGAACTCGAAAATGAGGGCAGACTGACTTGGGTAGACGAGGAAGGGTATTCCTTCCAGATGCAGGAGGACGGGACCATTCTTGTCGTGGAGGACGATGTGCAGGCACGCGTGATGGGGAGGTCTGGCCTGCGCAGATATGGCAGCATGCTGATGACAGCAAATAATGACGCGTTGGCTGCAGCGGAGGCAATAAGCATAGCGAGTGGCACTTCTTACACGGTCGGAGACGCGCAAAACACAGCTGTAGAGGCTCCATCATTGACTCTGACAGGTTCAGGAGATGCGGCAGTGGTGTTCGGTGCGGTGGATAACACCCTCACCATAGCAGGGCAGGTGACAGGGGAGGAAGGGGTTAATCTGCGAGTCTGCACGGATCAAAATCACAACAAAGGCACAATCATATTTGAACAAGGAGGAACGATTGCAGGCAGCATAAACGTCTTTGACCTTGCCACCATCACCATAGGTAAGGCAGACGTATCAGATGTGACACTTTCCGTAGGGAACATAGGCGGAAATGGCTTTAACTATACTGCTGCGGGAACCGATGGCGCGACGCTGAAAGTCACCGTGGGAGCCATTGAGGAGGGAGATGCTGGGGCGAATGTAGCGAAAGGCCAGAGCGGCAAACATGGAAAAATCGGCGCAAACGTAACGCTTGAGCTTGAATCCTCTGTTACTCAACTTGTCTCTGGTGTGGATTTTGAGGAGGGCTCCCATGTCAAGCTTGGGGAGAGTTCCGTTCTCAAATTCATGAATGGGTCATGGGGAGACACTACGAGTTCCTTTGCCGGTGAGCTGGATGGAACAGGAAAGCTGCAAGTTGTCGGAGGAACTGCAGCTGGAATAAGCGGGACCCACACACTGGATTGGACCGGCACCACTTCCACCGCCTTCCAGAGCAACGGCACCTTGGATTTGGAAAATCTGGGCGTCTTCAAGATGTCGAAGGATTTCACGGCAAAGACGGTGACTCTCGCCACAGGCTCCACTATTCAAATTACTTCCGGAACTTTGAAGGCGACGAACTTGATGTTGAGTGAAGGTACCGCGACACTGGAGATTACGCTCATGGAGAACAACAATACGCAGCTTTCTTTCAGTTCCATTACTCAAAGTGGAGAGGGCAAACTCACCATCAAACTCATCGGGTGGGAGGAATTCGCGGAAGCAGGTTACCAGCTGTTTGACGGTGACGACGACCAATGGAGTACGCTATGGGAAAGTATCCAAGATACGTGGCAGGGCATTTTCGACTTCCAAGATGGCGACGGGGTTAATCTTGAGGGCGTCCAGCTCACTTCCGAGGGCAAATTGGACTTCGGGGAGCTTGCCGCTGGCTACGTCTATGATGGAACGAAAGAGCTGATCTGGACGAGTACTCCAGACGGCACAGGCACAGGGTGGCAGGGAGATCAGGAGTATAGGAACGGCGCCTCTGTAAAATTCACAGCAGCCGAGGGAGATCATGCTGTGAAGGTGGGCAGCGATGTGGTCGCAAGAAATCTCCAAGTGACGGGTGCGGCGCACTACAACATAACCTCCTCGGTTGAGGGAACTGCGCACACCCTCACCGTTATGAGTCAAATGGAAGTTCCCGAAAGAGCTAAGTTGACCTTCAGTAGGGATGTGAAACTCAAGCTGGAAGGTGTGGCGTCCCTGGCCGAAGAAAGCGAGCTGATCATGAGCAGCAACATTGATCTGGGAAGTGCCGGTCGTTTAACCGGTACGGGCAACGTCGAGAGGGGAGAGGGTGTTGATCAAGTATATGTGCAATTTCAGGTGAATGGAGATGGGAATATCACCGAGAAGGTTGACGCTTGGGTGACAGAAAAGCTGGACAGCGTGAAGCTCGGGGAGGGCGTAGGTTTGCAGAAGACCGGTACGGGCACCTTGAGCTTCGCTGACACAGGAGGAACGCTCCAGTACGACTTTGATATTGACGATGGTGCGGTACAGTTTAACGGCAACAGCTATACTCTGGAAGGCAAACTGACCGGCAAGGGTAATTTCAATGTTGCGACGGCGGCGGTGGGGAATGAGAATACGGGGAATACATTGACCATGAAGAATGGAGGCGTCATCAGTGGGGATATGGCGCTATCGGTGTGGGGTGCGAGGCTCAAGCTCGAAGCCGATTTAGAGGTCGGAGGCATCACGAAGCTCGCGGGCGATAATCTGGTGACCGGGCAGAGCCGCTTCCGCACGGTGTTGAGCGACAGCAGCACCAATCTCACCGTCAACGTTGCCGGTGGTGACTCGACAAAGGTAGTGGACGGCTTGCAGATTGAGAAGGACGTCACCCTCGTGAAGAAGGGAGCAGGCACGCAGAAGTTCACCACATCGACCACAATTAGCGAAGGCAATGGAACGACCCAGTTGAAAGGCAGCGTGCAGGTGGATGAAGGCGTCTTGGAGTTTGAAGGAGAGGGGTCCGTCATTTCCGGCGCGTTGAGTAACACGGAT
>CANQYL010000108.1 GCA_947628035.1 uncultured Akkermansia sp.
CGTCACTATTTTACCCCTCTCTTCGCATGACCTCAACTCTTTCTGTCATATGTTGCATTTGTTCTTGCAATTCACAGCCCCATCTTGCCGGACCAGCCCCATGTATCTGTCTTGACATACTCGTTCGAAAGTGTCATCGCTGAGAAATTTGATGCTATGATTGTCTGGCAGGCTCTTTCAGGGCGCACAAAAGACTTCTGGGATATATACTCTCTCAGTAAGAAGGAAAAGTTTGATGGCACCATTTTGCAAGAAGCTATACGCGAAACCTTGTCGCACCGCGAAACTCCGTTGGATGAATCTGTTTTAAATGATGCTTTGTCGCTGGCAGCCGATCCCAACATGCAAAATAGATGGAGAAACTTTCTGGAAATAACCCAATCGGCACCGCAATCCTTTGAGAACGTCATGAAAGATATTTCCTTGTTCTTAAGACCTGTCGCCGATTCAATTATCCACAATCGTCCTTTTCCCTACGAGTGGCTCCCGGGAAAAATGTGGCAACCCAAGCAATAATAAAATTACCCCTTTCCCCGATTGGTCGCCTAGTTTTCTTATCCTTGACTTATCCCAAATGAAGAACCATCTGCACATTGTCGTATTCTTCTGTCGGCAAACGCTCCGTAAATCACAGCTAAAAACACGGCGCGAAGGAGGAGTGAAGAGGAGCTCGGCTCTCGATTTTTTGTTGTCCACCTGTTATTTCTCTTGCCTCGCTCGGCGGGTCATGGTAGATTGACATTGCTTCCCATAGAAACATCCCCATGAAATCCATCGCTACCCCCCCCGATTTTGTTATTAGCTTCATGTAAGCGCTTTATCGCATGTTTGCTCGCTGCCGTGCTGATGGGTCTGGGCATGGTGAGCGGTCAGGAAAAAGACGCGGCAGCTGTCCCGCAACAGGGGGTGGAGCTCCTCTTCCCGGCAGGCACGGGGAAGCAAGCGAAGGACGCCAAGCTCAACAAGAAGCAGAAGAAGGCAGCCACCCTGCTCCAAAAGCTCAAGGCAATCGAAGAAGGCGGCGACGTGAACGCCGTGGACAAGCTCGGTCAGACTGCCCTCATGCACGCCGCGGCGCAGAACAACAAACTCGCCGTATGCTGGCTTGTAGCAAAAGGCGCGGGTGCCTCCATCAAAAGCAAGAAAGGAAAGACGGCGGCCAGCGTGGCTCACGAGGACATGCGCGAATTCCTGACGGCGCTCGAGAAGGAAAAGCAGCCGCTGAGCCGCCAGGAAGCGAGGGATATGTATGCATGCATGATTACATGCCGGGATACACCTCGGTGCATTACCCCGGGAGAGTATGCAATTCTCATGCTACGTGGGGCAAAGGCAAAAGGTTTCAGCCAATTGGAGATGTATCATAAAGCGATGGATTCCTGGGCAATAGAGGACCCCATGAAACTGGCCATTCGATACCGTACAGGCGCTCGTAAGTTCTCTTTCCCGGAGGATCTCTCCAGCGTGAAAGCGGAATCGCTGCAACTCCTCCGCGCGCTCGGGGTCAAAGAGGACGCTACGACACCCGTACGGCAAATGAATATCGCGCTTCGACTGAAGCAAAAAGAAACCGCGCTCGCGCTCCTGAAACAGGATCCGACTCTGCTCCAGAATCCGGAGATATTCTCCTCCATCTCCGATGCGAAAACGCTGCAAGCTCTCCTGGACGCCGGTTTGAACGCCAAGAACGAAAAGCTCATGGAGGCGGTCCTCAACAAGGGCGACGTGACCATGCTGCGAACTCTTCTCAAGGCGGGAGCGACCATTCAAGACCCGGACAAAATTCTGGAAAAGGCGACGAAGCAGGCAAGCGCAAGTTTTATCCTCGCTCTCATTGACGCCGGAGCTAAGGCCGACGTGAACACATTGCCTGTGGAAGTGAGTTCGGTTGCATGGGGAATAAATGGTTTTTATGCAGAGGTGTACTACAATGATCAAACTGTGGCGTATAGGAACTCTGCAACTCTTCTTCACCAAGCAGCAAAAGAGGTTAATCTTAGAGATGTGCAACTGCTCCTTGCCCGCGGAGCGAATCCCAACATACCGGGTAAAAAGGCGAAGGACGATCAAGAGGAACCCTACGGCATGACTCCGGTGATGGCAGCCGCCAGTTCCGCAACGCGGAAAAATGCTACACATCGCACCGAGATTGTAAAACGTTTGCTGGATGCCGGTGCCGATGTGCATGCCAAGGATTCTGCGGGGAATGGCGTCATCTATTACGCCGTTTGCGGGGGATCATCCATAGGTACTGTAAACAAGAAGGCGGAAGCGGACATCCTGAGCATGGTGGAGTTGCTGCTCAAGGCGGAGGCGGACGTGCCCAAGGACATCCTGGCTCAGGGTGCACTGCGCCCGGAGATATCCCCTGCCGGACGGGAAAAGCTGGCCCTCATGCTGCTGGATGCCGGCGCCGACCCATTGGCAAAAAGTGAAAGCGGGAAGACCACCCTCATGGTCAACGGCATTGGGGTACCCAAAATTGCCAAGCGTTTGCTGGATGCCGGCGCCGATGTGCATGCCAAAGATTCCGAGGGGAAGGGCGTCATCTATTATGTGATCGACGGAGGCCTTTGGGATCCGCACCTCGAGAGGTTTGTCTATACGCAAGAAGGCGAGCCTGTCTCCGGGAGCAAGAGGGAGGAAGCAGACATTCTGCGCATCGTGGAGCTGCTGCTCAAGGCGGGGGCAGACGTGCCCAAGGACATCCTCGCTCAGAAATGGCTGAAACTGGAGATATCCCCCGCCGGACGAGAGAAGCTGGCCCTCATGCTGCTGGATGCCGGCGCCGATCCGCTGGCGAAAAGTGAAAATAAGGAGACCAACGGATGGACCACCCTCATGGTCAACGGCATTTACGGTCCCAAGATTGCTAAGCGGCTGCTGGATGCCGGAGTGGATCCCAGCGTAAAATGCAAGACAGGAAGTTGGGAGACCTCCGCGATGAGTCTCGCGATGGAGGACGGTGCGGTGGAGGTCGTCAAGCTGCTCAAGGAAAAGGGAATCGACCCCGGTGAACTTCAGCGCAGGGATTTGCTGAATCCTGAAAAACCTCCGCTTCCGGAGAAAATCGAGCCCCTGCTCAAGCTCGGCGCCCGCATCCCCAAGGACATGACGGATCGTATCCTGTCCGACTATGGACTGGTGGGTCATAGTGGGAACATTCCTGCCTGCCTCTACGAGGATTACGTTGACATCATCCAAATCCTCAAGAAGCACGGCTACAAACCGGATCTGATGGCATGGGCAAAAAAAGACCACAGTAACGAGTGGGGAGTCATGGAAGAACACGTATTTTTTCGTGCGTTCTTCAAAGCAGGCGAGAATCTGAATGAAGTCGACGAAAACGGCAACTCCCTTCTCGCCAACTACGTTTCGTCTGCAAAAAAGGACAGGATTGCCGGCGGGCTGCCCGCCTTTATTGAAGCGGGAGTTGACCTTAACCTCAAAAACAAAGACGGCAAAACCATTCTGCAGCTCGCAAAAGAAAAGGAGCTGGGAGATGATGTCATCAAACTCCTCCGGGAACACGGCGCGAAGGAGTAAAGAGTGAAAGATTTTGTTCAGTTACCTGTTTTTTCTCTTGCCTCATTCGGCGGGTCATGGTAGATTGGCGTTACTTCTCCCCTAAAACATCACGATGAACTCCGCCGCTACCCCCCCGTTTTGTTATTAGTTTCATGTAAGCGTTTTATCGCATGTTTGCTCGCTGCCGTGCTGATTGGTCTGGGCATGGTGAGCGGTCAGGGAAAAGAAACGTCGTCCGTCCCGCAGCAGGGGGTGGAGTTGCTCTTCCCTGCGGGTACGGGGAAGCAGGCAAAGGGCGCCAAGCTCAGCAAGGAGCAGAAGAAAGAGGTCGCCCTGCTCCAAAAGCTCAAGGCGATTGAAAAGGGCGGAGATGTCAACGCCGTGGACAAGCACGGGCAGACCGCCCTCATGCACGCCGCCGCGCAGGGTAATCGACTTGCTGTCTGCTGGCTTGTGGCGAAGGGAGCGGATGCTTCACTCAAAAGCGAGAAAGGCAAGACGGCGGGCAGCGTGGCTCACGGAGACATGGTTGATTTTCTGACGGCACTCGAGAAAGAAAAGCAGCCGCTGAGTCGCCAGGAAGCGCGGGATATGTACGTCTATCAACTGAATATTCCGGGAGAAATTGAGGAAAACTCCTTCTCTTACGAACACAAAAAGAAAGCAAGTGTGGTTTCCCAACTGCGCGCGGCAAAAGATTTCAGTAGTCTTAAAAAAGCGGAATGGAAAATGGAGTATTTTCAGGGAGGTCCCATCAAACTTGCCCTGCTTTACCGCATCGGCGCGCGAAAGTTCGTCCTCCCGGAGGACCTCTCCAAGGCGAACGCGGAACCGCTGCAACTCCTCCGCGCGCTCGGGGTGAAGACAGGCATTGTTGATCCCGGGCTGCAGATGAGGATCGCGCTTCAACTGAAGCAAAAAGCAACCGTACTCGCGCTCCTGAAAAAGGATCCGGCCCTGCTCCAAAACCAGGAATTATTTTCTTCCATCTCCGATGCAAAAATGCTGCAAGCTCTGCTGGACGCCGGACTGAACGCCAAGGACGAAAAGCTCATGGAGGCGGTCATCAACAAGGGCGACGGGGCCATGCTGGAAACACTCCTCAAGGCGGGCGCGACGCTCCGGGAGCCGGACAAAATTCTGGAAAAGGCGACGGAGCAGGCAAGCGCGAGCTTTATCCTCGCTCTCATTGACGCCGGAGCCAAGGCTGATGTGAACACATTGCCTGTGGAAGTGAGTTCATCCTACAGCAGAACGCTGCTATACCAAGTTAATGCAACGCTTCTTCATCGAGCAGCAGACGAGGTTAACCTTACGGATGTGAAACTGCTCCTCGCCCACGGAGCTAACCCCAACGCACCGGGCAAAAAGGCGAAAGACGATCAAAAAGAACCCTACGGCATGACCCCGCTGATGGCAGCCGCTAATTCCGCAGGGGGGAAGGAAAATGCTACACATCGCACCGAGATCGTGAAACGTCTGCTGGACGCCGGAGCCGATGTGCACGCCAAAGATTCTGCGGGAAATGGCGTCATTTATTATGCCGCTTGCGGCGGACTTAGAGCAGATTTTGACGAAGATTACATTCACCGCGTCAGTGAGAAAATCGAGGCGGACATCCTGCACATGGTGGAGCAGTTGATCAAGGCGGGGGCGGACGTGCCCAAGGAGATCCTCGCTGAGGAACTAAGACCGGAGATATCCCCCGCCGGACGGGAGAAGCTAGCCCTCATGCTGCTCGACGCCGGCGCCGACCCATTGGCAAAAAGTGAAAGCGGGGAGACCACCCTCATGCGCAACGGCATTTACGATCCTAAGATTGCCAAGCGGCTCCTGGATGCCGGAGTGGACCCGACCGTGAAATGCGGAGAAACCTCCGCGATGAGTCTCGCGATGGAGGAAGGTGCGGTGGAGGTCGTGAAGCTGCTCAAGGAAAAGGGAATCGACCCCGGTGAACTTCAGGTCGTGGATCCGGAGAAAATCGAGCCGCTGCTGAAGCTCGGCGCCCGCATCCCCAAGGACATGACCGACCTCCTCCTCGGTGATCACATGAAGTGCGGTCATGGCGGAAAATCCGCCAGACTCTACGAGGATTACATTGACATCATCCAAATCCTCAAGAAGCACGGTTACAAACCGGAGCTGATGGCGTGGGCAAAAAAAGACCACAGTGACGACGGAAGCTGCAACACCGAAGCCCTTCGTGCATTTTTCAAAACAGGCGAGAATCCGAATGAGACGGACGAAAACGACAACTCCCTCCTCGGCAACTATATTTCCTCTGCAAAATCTGGATGGATGGTTGCCGGCGTGCTGCCCGCCTTTTTTGAAGCCGGAGTTGACTTAAACCACAAGAACAAAGACGGCAAATCCATCTTGCAGCTCGCAAAGGAGCAAAAGCTGGGGAATAACATCATCCAACTCCTCCAAGAGCACGGCGCGAAGGAGGAGTGAAGAGGAACTCGGCGCGCGATTTTTGTTCAGTTACCTGTTATTTCTCTTGCCTCGGTTGGCGAAGCATGGTAAATTGGCATCACTTCCCATAGAAACATCCCTATGAAATCCGTCGCTACCCCCCCCGTTTTTGTTATTAGCTTATTATAAGCGTTTTATTGTTCTGTCCCTAACGGCTATCCTGATACTCGCCGGGACAGCGGGAGCAAAGGAGGAGACACCGCGGCAGGACACGCCGCAGCAAGGGGTGGAACTCCTCTTCCCGGCGGGCACGGGAAAGCAGGCGAAGGACGCCAAGCTCAGCAAAGAACAGAAGAAGGCGGCCTCCCTGCTCAAAAAGCTCAAGGCGATTGAAAAGGGCGGCAGCGTGAATGCCGTGGACAAGCATGGACAGACCGCCCTCATGCACGCTGCCGCCGCAAACAACCGCCTCGCCGTCTGCTGGCTCGTGGCGAAGGGAGCGGATGTTACCAAGAAAAGCAAGAAGGGTAAGACGGCGCGGGACTGCTCCACCACCATTGCTGTGCGGGAATTACTGCGTCTGGCAGCTACCGAGAAAACCGTCCTCACAAAAGAGCAAGATAAAGAATATGAGCTCGTCAA
>CANQYL010000109.1 GCA_947628035.1 uncultured Akkermansia sp.
TTCCCTCAAACTGCACCATGGCTGTCCCGGGCGCGTTCCCTTGCGCGATGTGTTCACCGCCCACCACCATCTTGCTCTCCCCGTCACGGAAGGTGAGTTTGCTGTCACTCTTCAACCCGTGCAGCTCGGTCTGGGAGGAACCCGTAACGACCTTGGTGATGCGAGCGGCATCCACCCCTCCCAGCTCCAGATCGCCCGTGTACTCATTATCCGTCTGGATGGTCAGGGTTCCCGCATAGTTCTGCGCATTCTCCAGCTTCCCGCCTTTCATCAGCACGCTGCCTCCCGCCGCCTGATTCCCCATGTCGTAAGTGCTCGCCGCTCCCTCCATGGTGACGCTGCCCTCCATGGTGCCTCCTTCCAGGATAAGCTTCGCCCCGTCCTCACTCGTCCCGAGCAAAGTAAAGGTTCCGCCAGTGATCTTTCCTCCGTCCTGCGTCATCGTCGTCCCGGCGTTCAGGATGAACGCCGCATTCCCGCTGATCGTACCTCTCCTCTGTTCGATGCTCGTTCCCGCGCCGCTCAGTGTGAAAGTCCCGCCGGAGATGATGCTGGTGCTCCTTTTCTGCCACAAACTCGCTCCCCCACTCAGCGTGAATTCACCGCCGGAGATGATGCCGTCCGCTTCCTGCGTCAAATTCGTTCCCGCGCCGCTCAGGGTGAAAGTCCCGCTGGAGATGCTGCCGGCTTGACTCATGGTCGTCCCGCCGCTCAATCCAAACGTGCCGCCCGTGATGCTTCCCGACTGGCTCATCGTGGCTCCCTCACTCAGCGTGAAAGTCCCGCCTGAGATGCTGCCGCCCACTGCCTGCGTCAAATTCGCTTCCGCGCCGCTCAGCCGGAAGGTTCCACCCTTGATTTCTCCCCCTTCTTGCCACATCATCGTCCCGGCGTTCAGGGTGAACGACGCCGCTTCGCTGATCGTACCTCCCGTCTGGGTGAACCCCGTTCCCGCGTCGTTCAGGGTGAAAGTCCCGCCGGAGATGGCGCCGCCTTGGCTCATCGTGGCTCCCCCTCCCAGTGTGAAGACGCCGCTGCTGATTTCACCCCCGTTTTGCGTCAACGTCGCCTGATCATCCAAGGTAAACTTCAACTCCTCTCCCGAGATGCTGCCGGCTGCCTGCGTGAAGCTCGTTCCCTTGCCGCTCAAAGTATAGGTTCCGCCCGTGATACTGCCGCTCTGGCTCATCGTGGCTCCCCCTCCCAGTGTGAAGACGCCTCCGGAGATGCTGCCGTTCGTTCCCTGTGTGAAAACGGCGCCGGTGAGGGAGAAAACCCCGTCTTTGATCTTTCCCCCATTTTGCTCCATTGTCGCTCCATCAGAAAGGGTGACCTCCGCCCCTTGCTGAATCACGCCGCCGGCCTGCACGAATTCCGACCCCTTCACATCCAGTGTGGCGGTGGCGCCGTCCTCCTTCCCGCTGCCCAGGAATCCATCCTCCATGGTGAAGCTACCGTTGTTTTCCACCGCGATGCTCACCGACGACTCTCCGCCGCCGATCTGTCCGTCCCCCATGCTCACGGTCACGCCGTCTATCTTCAGACTCTCCCCCTTCTCCATATCCAACGCCACCCCGTCCAGTCCAACTGTACCGGACAGCGAGAGCTCACCGTCCCAGTCCAGCTCACCCGGTCCGCTGATGATTCCCGTCGTCAACGCGTCGTTCCCCATGTGCAGTTTCGCCTTGTCCGACAAGACAAGTCCCGAACCATCCTTCACCTCCAGCGACCCCACGCTGCTCGACGCTCCCCCTAGCTCCAGCGTGCCTTCCTGCACCTCCAGCGAACCGGGAGTCGTCAGGTTGCCTCCCACCGTCAGTTTTTCCGTTCCTGTCTTAATCAGGCTTAGCTCTCCCGCATCTTTCCCCACCGTCACCGTCAGGTTGCCGACAAAGTTGCGGTACGAATTCAGCTCGCTGTCCTCCGTGTTGTTCAGTTCGAGGGTCAACGCGTACTCGCCGGATTTGTTGACGATCAGGTCACCGGTTTCATCACCAGCCCCGCTTAGCAGGTTGTGGATCACGCTGTTCTCTGCCGGCTCTTCATCCACGTCGAAGTCCAGGGTGAGGTCGTCATCTACCACCACAGCGGCATAGCGTCCGAGCTGCAAGGGACTCGTCACGGTTTGTCCATGGATAGCGGCGATATAGATATCCGTCGTGCTGCCGCTGATGAGCAACTTGCCTCCCTCAATGCCCACCACAGCGTAACCGAGGCTCTCCAGCGTCTTGGTGAAGTGGATGTGCTCCTTTACCCATTCCTTCCACGCTTCCTGACTCTCCTCATTGCCGGGAATCAATTCCGGCGCGCCCGTTATATCCCCATTGGTGAAGTAGAGTTCCACGCCCTCCTCCTGCTTGCGCAGCGCGGCGATCACCTTCGCGTCCAATTTCAGCTCGAATCCCACACTGCCCTCGTCCTCCCCATCCGCAAAGGCAATCGTGCCATTTCCTCCTTCAAATTGGATGAGATAGGTGTGGTTTGACTCCTCGTAATTCAAGTTGTCCGTACTCACCGCCATGCTGTTCTCGCCGCTCAGGGTCAGTGTACTTCCCGCTTTCAGCCCCGTGAGGTATGTGCCGCTTCCCTCCGTCGTGATGCTCGTGATGCACGCGGCATCCACCCCGCCCAGCTTCAGTTCGCCCTCGTACGTACCACCCGTCTGAATGGTCAGGCTCCCCGTGTAGCTCCCCGCATTCTCCAGCTTGCCGCCCTGCATCAAAACGCTGCCGCCCGCCGCTTGGTTCCCCATGTCGTAGCTGCTCGCCGCGCCCTCCAAGGTGACTCTACCCGTCATGCGCCCTCCGTCCAGGACGAGCTTCGCTCCGTCCTCACTCGTCCCGATCAAAGTAAAGGTCCCGCCGATGATGCTGCCTCTCGCCGTCATCGTTGCACCCCCACTCAGCGTGAAGACGCCGTCGGTGATGCGGCCTCCCACTTCCTGTATCAACCTCGCTCCCGCACCATTCAACGTAAAAGTTCCACCCTGGATCTCTCCCGACCATCTCTGCTCCATCTTCGCACCGGCATTCACAGTGAAGCTGCAATCCCAAATGACGCCGACGCTCTGCGTCCACGTAGTGCCGCTCCCCATGGTGAACGACGCCTTTCTGATCATACTTCCCCCCATCTGCGTGAATCCCGTCCCCGCGCCATTCAACGTGAAAGTTCCACCCTTGATCTCTCCCCCTTGCTGCTCCATCTGCGCGCCGCCGGTGAGTTCCGTTTTCTGCACTGTGTAGCTCACCGCCCTCTCCAGAGTGAAACTCGCGCCTCTCCCCATCTTCACCGTGCCCGTGCCAATGATGCTCCCTCGGCTCTCCTCCGTCATGACGCTCCTCCCCGTCAGGGTGAGCGTCCCGTCCACCTGCAATGTACCGCTCGTCTCATTTCCTTCCTCGTCCGTGCCGCCCATAGCCAGTGATCCGATGCTGTTCCCTTCCCCTTCCAGCGCAAGCGTCCCTTCGCTCACCTGCACCACACCGCCCGTGGTCACGTTGCCACTCACCGTGAGCGATGCGCTCCCGGTCTTCTCCAGAATGGCTGTCGCTCCGGCTCCATCCTCCACACGGATATTTCCCAGGAAATCCGTGTTGCCGTTGCTCCCGTTCTCATCCGTGTGCTCATTGTCCAGCTGCACCCTCAGTCCCTCCACACTCTCCACGATCAGGTCCCCCGTTCCACCACCGCTCTGCAGCTGCCGCACGTGCATCGTCCCCTCCTCCCCGGGATTCAACGTCAGATCCACATCCGCCTGCACCTGGTTGAACTTGTCGAGGCGCGTGACGCTTGTCACCTCCTGCCCGTTGCGCGAGGCTATCCAGATGCCATCCGCATTGCCATACAAAAGAAGCTTGCCCCCTCCATTCACACCCTCGATATAGGTCAAACTCAAGTCCTCCAACCCGGCGCCCAGCACAAAATGCTCTTCCAGCCAGCTCTCTATATCTTCCGTCGGCACACCACCGATGGTCCCATTCGTCAGCCAGATCTCCTTCCTGAAGTCACCTTTTTCCTTATCCTTAGAGAATACCCCGGCAGCAAAGTTCAGCACCACCGCGCCATCCTTAGCAAAGGCAACGGTCCCACTTCTGTCCGTAAAGTTCAGAATGTACCCGTCGCGCGCCTCCTCACCTGCATCGCTCATGTGCCCGCTGCCCACGGTGATGCTGTCCCCCTCGTGGAAGCTGAGCGTACTCCCGCTCGCCATGTCAGTAATGCTGGTGGCGGCTCCCGCTATCGTCACGCTCTCAATCAACGCTGCATTCACCCCTCCCAACGACACCCCCCCGCTGTAGTCCGCTCCCGTGTCGATCCTCACGTTGTGCTCATAGCTCCCAGCATTGGTCAAACTTCCGCCATGCATGATGACGTCCAGTGACCCCGTCCCGCTGTCCAAGTCGTACGTCGCGCTGTTATTCACGGTAATATGCCCGTCCCCGCTCAATGACGTTTGGTGCGTATAGTTCGCGCTCTCCACTATGTTAAAATACCCACCGTTCTCCACGGTGAAACTCGTCGACGCCCCTATCGTCCCGTCACTGTAATTATAATTGCCTCCCGTTTTCACATCCATCGTTACGGTGCCGGCATTTCCCAAACACCCTCCATTCTGCGTAAACGTGCCGCCTCTATCCACTGTAATCGTTGCTCTGGAGGCTGAGTTGTAGGCTATTTCTCCGCCAGTTTTCTGGGTAAATACGCCACCATTACTCACCTCGATGTCGGCGCGGCCATTGAGTGCAATTATGCTGGGATATTCCCCCCCTTCCTGCGTAAATTTGCCTCCATCTACATTAATCGTTGCTTGAGATCCCTCCGCGTAAGCGATGTAAGCATTGTGCTGATCACTTTTCTGTTCAAACAATCCTCCGCTATTGACTGTAATCGTAGCAGATGAATAAGAACCATAGGCAATGTAGTTCCTCTCTACGCTGGCATCTTGCGTAAACTTACCCTTATCATTCACTATAATCTCTGCGGACCCGCCATCGGCTATATATCCTCCACTCTGAGTAAACGTGCCGTTTTCATTCACTGTAATCATTGCGCTGGAGTCGCTGGCAATATACCCTCCGCTCTGGTTGAAACTTCCCTCCTGAACCACCAAGTCACCATCTGTGGAAAGGGTGCCGGAGAAAGTGAAGGCTCCGGTGCCCGTTTTACGCAACCCTGCCCCTCCGGTGACAGTGATATCCCCTTCCATCGTCGTGTCCTTGGAATTCACCAGTTCAACAATAGCTCCCGCAGCCCCACTCACCGAGAAACTCTTTTTTGTACCGGCGTCCGTCAGATTATGCACCTGCGTCGTTCCGGGACTCGTTAGGGTCAATGTGAGATTCAGATCCGCGATCACTCCGTTCGTGTAATTGCCTAAATTGGAGTCTTCGCTCACATCCGTTCCATCAACCGAGGCGATCCAGAATTGATCCAGTCCTGTTGCCGTGAGCTTCCACCCTTTGCCTACCTCCTGTTGCAGAGAAACTTCAATTCCATATAATTCATAATTGTTCCGGAGAACCTCCTCCCAGCCCGTCACAGTACTTGCATTCGTCAGCCAGCATTCGCCTTCCTTCTTCAATATCCCTATATTTCGGAGGGTCATCGTAGTGCCTGTGTCAAAGTTCAATGTGCCTCTCCCCTCTGCAAACTGAAACAGAGCCCCATTCTCGCTTGCGTTGGCATGCCCAAGCGTCATCGTGTTCTCCCCGGAAAGTGTGAGTGTACTCCCCGCAGCAAAGTTAGTCAATGAAACCCCCGCCTTATTCGATTGCACACTGATTTTTTTCAGCTTGCTTCCATCAATCCCTCCCATTTCCAACGCTCCTCCTCCTGTCGTTTCTTCGTCTGTCTCCACTTGCAAGATCCCTTCGTAGTTCTGCGCATTGCTCATCGCCCCGTCCTGAAAAATAATGGTAGCGCCTGTTTCTTTCAAACCGCCTAAATTCAAGCTGCCTCCATTCAGCGTCACTTTCCCTGTCACTATCGCTGGGCCGGATAAGACATAGGAGCCTCCTTGATTCACGGTGACAGGTGCGCCATTCGTCCCGCCCGACATGGTATAGACGCCGTCTTCACCGACGATAACCTCAGCTGAGGTATAACTATCAATCGTTCCTCCTTCCTGCACAAAGTCACCATTGACGGTCATCGTTTTCCCGTACGCTATGGTTGCATATCCGCTCAAAGTAAACGTGCCATCCTTTTCCACTGTTATGGTACCATTCCTTATGTACCCACCGCTCTTACTAAATTGGCCGCCTCCTTTCACATCAATCGTCACACTGCCATAGTATCCCAAATAGCCTCCCGTGCTCGTGAACTCACCGTCTCTATCCACAGTAATCATTGCGCTGGAAACACTGTAGCGGGCTATATGCCCTCCACTCTGCGTAAACGTGCCTTTATTCGCGACCGTTATTCTTGCCTCTCCATCCGTCGCTATGTGCCCATTGCGTTGCTCAAATTTACCGTTATTTTCTACCGTTATTTCTGCCATGGAATCCTTGCCATCTGCTATATATGCATCATGAG
>CANQYL010000110.1 GCA_947628035.1 uncultured Akkermansia sp.
TATCTTTTTTATCATGTGTCCAGGAATAAGCTTGCATATCTGTGCTAATATGGGTACGTTTGACATGGTGTTTGTTTGGGTGAAACCCTATTATGAGTGTAATCGGGTCAAAGTGCAAACACCATTTTTTTATCCCTTCTCATTTTCCTATGGGATGACAATGGTCGTAAATCGTAAATAGGCGAGCTCCGCTCGCCCCGTCCATCGTACATAATCAACGGATTATGTCACATCATCTGCCGTTAAATACCTATTAGGCATCGCTTTTTCTTGGGACGGATATGGAACACACGTGTCCCAACAAAATCATCTCTGGACTCATTCAACCCGTTTCCTCATGCGTTTCCCCTGGATGAAGGAAATAAGCCGAAAAGGTCATAAACCATTGACGATTCAGCAAAAAGGCGAGTCCAGCATGGCGTAACTCCGGACGCTTTTCTTCTGTCAACGCACACTCATTCTCGAAAACTTCGTTTTACTTTCGATCCACAAAAACGCGCGTAGCGCACTAAAATTCCCATCGTACATCGTACATCGTCCATCGTACATAACCAATGAGTTATGTTACATCACTCACCGATGATCGCCTGTTGGAAGCGCGTTTTTCTTGGGACGGGTGTGGATATGGAACGGATGCGGCTTGCCTTAAGAGTTCCAACGTGGTAGGATAGCGGAGGTGGCGCTGGATGATGAATATTTGCACCGCCGAGCCATGGCCGAGGGGCAACGCGTGGGGATGAGGAGAGGAAGGGAAACGGGAGCGCGTACCGGGAGGCGATGGGGGAGCGTGTTGAAGCGCTTGTTCCTGATGGGGCTGGTGCTGGTGGCGCTTTGTGCCGGTCTTGGCTACGGACTGTTTCTGATGGTGACGGCGAAGTACAGCCGCTGGGCGGAAGAATTCAATCTGGAGGACGTGAACAACTTGGATCACCCGTGCATCATCTACGACTGCCGGGGCAAGGAAATCGGACGCATCTTCGACGAAAACCGCAGCTATGTTCCCTACGACAAAATTTCGGCGAGCATGGTGAACGCCCTCGTTGCCCAGGAAGACAAAAACTTCTGGAACCACTCCGGCTACGACCCCATGGGCATCCTGCGCGCCGTCAAGGAGACGGTGGTCTCTCACGGCAAAGCCAACCAGGGAGCCTCCACCATCACTCAACAGCTCGCTCGCAATGCGTACGATTTGGAGCGCCGCACCCTCGTGAGGGGAGGAACGCGTTACGAGCGCAAGGTGGTGGAAATCTTCCTGGCCCAGCGATTGGAGAAGCGCTACGACAAGAAACAGATCCTGGAATTCTACCTGAACCGCATTTACTTCGGTCGCGGGTATTACGGGATACGCGCAGCCTCTTTGGGCTACTTCGGCAAGGAACCCGCCGACCTCACCGTGCGCGAAGCTGCCAGTCTCGCGGCTCTCATCAAAAACCCGGAAAACTACAACCCCATCCGCAACCCCGAACTCAACACCCGCTGGCGCAATGACGTCATCGACCGTATGCAGCGCAGCGGTTACCTCAGCCTCAAGGAGGCGGAACGTGTCAAGAAGCAACCGCTCGGGGTCAATCCCTCCCCTCTCCGGCGCCACACCTCCTTCCTGCACGCCCTCGTCCAACAGCAGGCTATCGACCTCTTCGACAACCCCGAGCGCGGCGAGGAAATCGTGAAGAGCGCCGGCATCCGCATCTACACCACCATTGACGCCGACCTTCAAAGCATCGCCGAACGTTCGCTCAAGCAACGACTCGCCGACATCGAAGCTCGCAAAGACTACACCCACACCCGCTACTCGGATCCCCGCGACCCGAAAAACGATCAACATAAGTACCTCGATGGCGTCGTGTATGCGGTGAACAACAAAACCGGCGCCACCCTCGTGTATGTAGCCGGACGCGACTTTGAGCGGGATAACTTTGACATCATTGAAAGCGGACGGCGTCCGGTGGGCACAGCTCTGCTGCCGTTCCTCTACATGTGCGCCTTTGACAACGGCTACTCACCGAGTTCCCGATTGGTGGACGACGCCATGGACAACAGGCTTGCCGGCATCGGAGGAACGGAGGGCATCCTCGGCGAATGGGGCATGGAGGTGAAGAAGGGGCGTTACATGGATGTCGTGACGGCGCGCCACGCATTGGAGTGGTCGAAAATAGCCGCTTCCGCTCGCCTCGGTATGGCTCTGAGCGCCAAAACGAATCACGCTGCCCGTCCTTTCATCAACACCCTCACGCGTGCGGGCATCACCCCACCCCCGCGCAACCCCGACAGCACCGAAGTCCGCCCCGTCTATTACCCCCGTGTTTACCTGGGCACGGAGCCCGTTTCCTTCAAGGAGATGGTGATGGCCTACACCATATTTCCCAACGTGGGCAAACGCCCCATCACTCCCTACGTCATCACCAAGGTTACGGACAGCTCCGGCAACATCCTCTGGGAAAACCCGCTGCACGTTTCAGGACGGATGCACAACAGCACCACTCCCTGCACCGCCTTCCGTCTGCACTCCATCATGAAGGAATCCCTCGAGCAAGGCAACGCCATCCGCGTGCTCTCCTACTTGCCGGAAAACTTCAACGGAGCCGTCAAGAGCGGCACCAACTACGACTTTGCCGATGCCTCGCTCTTCGCCTACAATTCCACGTTGACCTGCGGGATATGGATAGGCTATCTCAATGACCGCCACGCGATCTACCCGGAGGCCTTCGCCTCCGATGTGTGCGGACCGGTGATGGGCGATATCCTGAGAGCGGCCAAGGGAAGATACGAAGACAAGCCGATCCTTCCGCCGCCTGACACAGAAGGAGTGGAGATATGCAAGAACTCCGGACAACTCGCAACCAACTTCTGCTACGAATCCGTGACGAAGGACGGCAAACCCGAATACGTGCGTCCCACCTACATTGAGTACTTCCCCAAGGGGGACGTCTCCCTCGGCACCTGCACCGTGCACGGCGATGGCAGTCCCTCCCTGAATGACCTTCTGGACACGCGTGAACAAAATGTCTTTTCGCGGGTGCTGCCCATCGTGCCCATCTTGCCCAAGGGGCTCGCTCTTCTGGGGGATGACCCGTACGGCTGCCAGCTGCAACTCAACCCCAAATACCGTCCCGGCGATGAGACGGAGAAACAGGCTCAGGACCTCGTCGAGGAGGACGCTCTCCCGGCCGACGATGAGCAGGACGCTGAATCCCGACCGGAAGTCAACAGCGACGTCGAACTCCGTATGCCGCTCCCACAACGCTATCTCCCCACCATCCCCCTTCAATTCTGATTTTTCCACCTACCCAAACCGCCCCACACCGCCATGCCCACCGATTTTCAAACCCTCGCAGCCACCCAGGAAAAAGCGTTCTTCATCAACATGGATGACACGTTCTACGGCTCCTTTGCCGAGATCGGAGCCGGGCAGGAGACCGCCAACTGGTTCTTTCGTTCCTCCGGCGCCGCCGGCACCGTCGCAAAAACTATTTCCGCCTACGACATGACCGTCAGCGATACGCTCTACGGCTCTGTCCGTCGCTACGTCTCCGAGGAACGCCTCAAGCAGATGATGGACTACGAGTATAGTCAGCTCATCGACCGACTCGGCTCCAAGCGTGGGGACTCCACCTGCTTCTTCTCCTTCTGCAACACCGCTAAGTGCAAGGGATACAAGGACACCGGCGGTTGGGCCGCCTGGCTCGGCGTGCGCTTCCAACTCAAGCCGGGCGCCGAACCGAGTGACCTCATCATGCACGTGCGCCTCACGGTTCCGGACCATGAGATGCAAAAGCGTGTGTTGGGCATTCTGGGAGTCAACCTCCTCTACGCTCTCTTTTACAAACGGGATCGGATGGATGAGTTTGTGCGCTGTGTCGGTGAAAATCTGGATCGCAGTCTCTACGAGGTGGATCTGATGCGTTTTTCCGGAAATGGGTTCAGCATGTTCGACAACCGCATCCTGGCGCTTCAACTCGTTCGCAGCGGGCTCTCGGATGCCACTCTCTTCTGTCCGGGGAACAACTCCGTGGAGCAGCCCAGCGATTTTCTCTACAAGCGCCCCATTGTGCTGATGCGCGGCAGCTTCCTCCCCCTCTGCAACATCCATCTTGAGATGATGGACAGCGTGCGCACCAAGTTCTGCGCGGATCTCACCGAGGAGCAGAAGGAGAGGGAAATCGACATCTGTGAGATCTCTCTCTCCAACCTCCTGAGAGGACAAGAGGTGGACCTGCTGGATTTCCTCGACAGGGTGGACGCCCTGGCGGCGCTGAATAAGACCGTGCTTGTCACCAACATCACGCACTTCCACCGCATCTCTACCCTGCTCAACCAATTCACGAAGGAGCCCGTCGCCATTGCCCTCTCAATCGGTCTGCTTCACGAGCTCTTCAAGGAAAAGTGGGCAACGGAGCTTCCGGGGGGAATCCTCGGCAGCATGGCGCATATCTTTCTCAACCAGACCAAGTGCTACGTCACCCCGTGGATCAATCGAACCAGCGGCGAATTCGTCACCGCCGGCACCTATCGTCCCCCGGAGAAATACCAGTACCTCTACAAGCACCTCATCGAAAACGGTCGCATCGTCGAGGTTCCCTACTTCAACCAGAAGCTGCTCACCCGCACGCCTCGTGACATCATCCGTATGATCAATGAGGGTGACGAGCAGTGGAAGGAATACGTGCCGGCGGAAGCCCATCGCATGGCCGAGCACCTGAAAGGAGGTCATTCCTCATGAATGCTCGCCCGGATTTTCCCTTTTTCTCCGCACGGCAAGGAACCTCCCTGCCCGTGTATCTCGACAACGCCGCTACCACGCAAAAACCCGACTGCGTTCTGCGCGCTATCGAGCAATTTTACAAGACGACCAATGCCAACGTCCATCGCGGAGCTCATGCCCTGAGCCGTGCGGCAACCGATGCCCATGAAGAAGCTCGAGCCACGGCCGCCACCTTCCTCAACGCCGCCTCAACGGAAGAAATCATCTTCACCTCCGGTTGCACCGAAGCCATCAACCTCGTCGCTCAGACCCTTACTTTCGCCCATTCCTTCCAGCCCGGCGACGAAATCATCGTTTCCACGGACTCCCACCACTCCAACATCGTCCCCTGGCAAATGCTCTGCGAGCGTTCGGGAGCCGTGCTGCGGGCTGTTCCTCTCACGGCGGAGCTGCAGTTTGACTTGGCGGAATACGAGAAGATGCTCACAGAGCGCACTCGTCTCGTCGCTGTCCCCGTGATTTCTAATGCACTGGGGTTGCGGCTTCCCGTAGAACCCATCATCTCCCGGGCGCACGCGGTCGGCGCCAGGGTGTTGCTGGATGCGGCGCAGGCGGCGGCGCATGAGCCCCTGGACGTACAGGCTCTCGGCTGTGATTTTCTTGCCTTCTCCGGTCACAAAATCTATGCCCCTACCGGCACCGGCGTGCTGTGGGGACGCCGTGAACTTTTGGATGCCCTGCCCCCTTGGAAAGGCGGCGGTGAGATGATCAGTTCCGTTACCTTCGCCCGAACAACCTACAACAAGCTTCCCTTCAAGTACGAAGCCGGAACCCCCAACATCTGTGGCAACATAGCCCTCGCGGAAGCTCTCCGCTACGTGCTCTCCCTCGGCTTCCCCGCCATCCGCTCCCATGAGCAGGCTCTCACCTCCCGTCTCTGCTCCGGTCTTGCCCGGCTGCCCGGAGTGGAACTCCTCGGCGGCTCCGACGGTCACTCCTCCCTCGTTTCAATCCATCTGCCGGACGTCCATCACTACGACCTCGGTACCCTGCTGGACCAGATGTCCATAGCCGTGCGTACCGGACATCATTGCTGCCAGCCTCTCATGCTCTCCCTCGGCATCACCGGTACGACGCGTTACTCCGTTGCTCTCTACAATTCCGAGGAAGACATCGACCGCGCACTCACTGCCACCGAACGCGCCCTCGCCATGTTGCGTTAAAGTAAGGCAGTTTACCCGAAGGGCGAGTAGGCAAAGGGGTGCCTACGAGTCAATGGGGCATGGCGTAAACACCGACCTTTCCACCTAACAACAGCCCATGTTTTCACCCACCACCGATGCTCCCGCTCCGCATATCCCGCGCGGAGCGCGCTAACATCCACATCGTAAATCGTAAATTGACTCGTCGGCACCACACTGCCTCCTCACCCTGCGGGCAAAATGCTCACGCATTTTGTCCAACCGCCCTTACCGCCCGCTACGCGTGCGCCCTACACGGGGCCGTCGAGCGTCTTGACGCCTCGGCACCACACTGCCTCTGCGCCCTGCGGGCAAAAGCTGCGCTTTTGTCCAATCCCCCTCCGAGCCCTCGGGGGCTTTGTAAATCGTACACTATTAACCCGAGGTGGTATAATCTGAGAAGTGAGAGGGAAAACCTCAACGGAATTCCTCGACAT
>CANQYL010000111.1 GCA_947628035.1 uncultured Akkermansia sp.
ACACCTCGAAAAGGAGGAGAAGGCGACTCTTATTGCTCTTTCGTTCCCTATAAAATTGAGTTTTTCGAGATGGCAGAGTATTCTTAAGATCCGTCATCATGATGACCGCTTGTTGTCATGATTTTTGATATGAATCAACGATGATATCAATCAATAAGAGCATTCTCTCTGTTGATGCACTTCTCTCAAATGCGTTTACCCTGTTGTACATGCTGACAAGGTTTCGAATTTTGAAGAGGCGGGAGAAATAAAGGGGAAGGGGGGAAGAAAAGGGGCTTGATAAAAGGGCTAAACTTTGATACAAAAGGGGGTCACAGCGCCGGGCGCTTAACTATGAGTTTTTCTTTTTTTAGCAAGCTGCGCCATAAGAGGGAACACCTGAGGCTCATCAAAAACGAATTGCAACGGGTGCGGGAGAGAATTGCCGCTCAGGTGGAGGACTACGAACCGTATGTGCGGCACTATATGGAGGAGGTGTGCAAGGGACAGGGGAAGATGATACGTCCTGGATTGGCTTTGCTCACGGCGGCGGCAACGGGTGGTATTCGGGATGAGCATGTGTCATTTGCGGCATTGCTGGAAATGCTGCACATGGCGACGTTGATTCACGACGACGTGCTGGACAAGGCGGATACGAGAAGGGACCGGCCGACTGCGAATACGCTGTGGGGAAATGAGCTTGCGGTTCTGTTGGGGGACACTCTTCTGTCTCAGGCTATGGTGTTGGGAACACGGATAGGCGACCTCCAATTTAACCAACGGATGGCGTTATGCACGCGTGATCTTTGTCAGGGCGAGGTGGAGCAGTCCACGCGCTTGTGGGACACGGAGATGACGCGGGATGACTACTATGAGATCGTCCGAAAGAAAACGGCGACGCTCTTTGCGATGGCAATGAGTGGAGCAGCCATGTTGCAAGGGTCGGACGAAGACATGACGGAACACCTGCACCGCATGGGAACACTGCTGGGGGTATCTTACCAAATATACGACGACTGCCTGGATCTGTTGGGTGTGGACAAGGAGGCGGGCAAGACCCTCGGGACGGACGTTCAAAAGGGGAAGTTGACCTTGCCGATCTTTTTCCTCATGGAATCGGACAGTGAGGATGTGGCGGTGGAGGTGCGGGAGTGTGTTGAGAAACACCTCGAATTGGATTTGGTACGCCTGCGCCGCACGGCGGCGTTCCAGGAGGCGATACGTTTGTCAGTGAACGAGGGATTGCAACGCAACGAAGAGGCGCGAGAGGTCCTCTGGATGCTTCCGGAGAGTGAGGCTCGGGAGGCTCTGGCTGAGACGACGTATCGCATGGACGAGATGTTGCAGGAGTGTTGCTGCGAGGAACAATTTGAGTTATGAATACGAACAACGAAAGATACGCATTGAGACCGGAGAAGATGCAGCCGGACTGCACGGAGCTGGTCGGGGAAATATGGGAGCAAATCCATGGGAAAGCGTGGGAAGAGGCAGGCAAGGAGCCCGGCTTGACCGGTATGCTGGAGGAGATTGTGCTGAGTCGTTCCGACCTGGGACAATCCATCTGCGTGCGCTTGGCTCAGAGGCTCAGCAGTATCTATTTTAGTCGTGAGCAACTTGAAGAAATTTTCCAAAGAGTCCTTAAGAAAGATGAGAAGTTGGTGGCGGAGATGGCGGCAGATTTGGACGCGGTTGTGCAGCGCGATCCGGCGAGCCACGCGGCGCTTTACCCCTTGCTTTTCTTTAAGGGATTCCACGCGCTGTGCGCTTACCGTTTTGCGCATGCCCTCTGGACGGCCGGGAGCACCTTGCCGGCGCTCATGCTGCAGAGTCTCAGCAGCGAGGTCTTCGGTATCGATATCCACCCGGCGGCGAGGTTGGGCTGCGGCATCATGTTGGATCACGGCACAGGCATCGTCATCGGTGAGACGGCCATCGTAGAAAACAACGTGTCTATGTTGCATGAAGTGACCTTGGGGGGGACGGGCAAGGAATTTTGCGATCGGCATCCCGTGGTGCGAAGTGGGGTGATGATAGGAGCCGGTGCGAAGGTGCTCGGACGAGTCGAGATAGGGGAGGGGGCGAAGATAGCGGCTTCCTCGGTGGTGCTGGATGATGTGGCCGCGCACGCCACGGTGGCGGGAGTGCCGGCCGTCGAGGTGGGATACTCTGCCGCCGGGCAGGATGAACCGGCGTTTTGTATGCAGCAGGCCATCCGTTGATAGGACTGTTGCTTCTACTAGGTTGGATTCCGACAACCCCGCAGTCGAAGGATGTTGCGTGAAATTGACATACGTCTGCCACTGCGCGAAAGCGGGGAAGAAGTTGCACGTCGGCGGGAAGCGGCGCGTTTGCTGCGGGTGGTTCCGAGGCGGATTGGTGGGATGCGTGTGCTCAAGGAAAGCATCGATGCGCGCCAGAGGCGCATCTGCAAACAATTGCATTGTCTCGTAGCAGTGGATGAGCCACTACCAGCCCCTGAACCGCTCCCTGAGCCTCCGCATAAGTTGTCGGGAGGGGCAGTGCGAGTGATCATCGTAGGGTGTGGTCCAGCGGGGTTGTTTGCGGCGTTGAGGTGTCTGGAGCTTGGGGTGTGCCCGGTTGTCTTGGAGAGGGGAAAGGATGTGACAGCGCGCCGGTTTGATCTCAAGCCGATCAACTGTTTGGGGCGGGTGGAATCTGACTCCAATTACTGCTTTGGCGAGGGAGGAGCGGGTGCTTTTTCTGATGGCAAGCTCTACACGCGGGCTACGAAACGCGGTTCTGTGTCAGAAATCTACCGCCTCTTCGTGGCACACGGCGCTTCCCCCTCCATCCTCACGGATGCCCACCCCCATATCGGATCCGACAAATTGCCGCGCATCATTCGCTCCATGAGAGAAACCATCGCCAATTGCGGTGGAGAGGTGCATTTTGGCGCACGAGTGGATCGTCTGTTGCGCAGTGCGGACGGACGGCGATTGCTGGGGGTAGGAACCGCCGACGGGAGAGAGTGGCAGGCCGGAGCGGTTATCTTGGCTACGGGTCACAGCGCTCGGGATATCTATCATTTGCTCGCAAAAGAGGGGATCATGATGAAGCGTAAGACTTTTGCCGTCGGCGTGCGCATTGAGCATCCTCAGGAGCTCATTGATGCCGTGCAGTACCACCTGCATCGCGGGGAAGTACGACCATCGGAGCTGCCGGCAGCCAGCTACAACCTCTCCACCACGATACGCGGGCGCGGGGTGCATTCGTTCTGTATGTGCCCGGGCGGATTTATTGTGCCGGCTGCCACGTCGAATGACGAGGTCGTGGTCAATGGGATGTCGCTTTCGCGTCGGAATTCTCCCCTGGCTAATTCGGGATTTGTCGTTTCCGTCTTCCCGGAGGATACGGATGAATTCTTTGCAGAGCACGGTGCGCTTTCCGGGGTGGCTTGGCAGAAGAGACTTGAACAACAGACTGCCGTCGCCGGAGGAGGACAATTGAAGGCGCCTGCCCAGATCGCCGCAGATTTTTTGCGCGGACGGGTGAGTGGTTCTCTGCCGCGTTGCGGTTATCGTCCCGGAATCACTCCATGGAACCTGCGCGAGCTTCTCCCCTCCTTTGTGGCCCAACATCTCGCGGAGGGTTTGCGTCTTTTTGAGCGCAACATACCCGGTTTTTCCGGCAACGAGGCGTTGCTCATCGGCTCGGAGACGCGTACGAGCTCCCCGGTGCGCATCCCGCGTGATGCGTCCACTCTGCAGCACCCGAACCTTGAGGGCCTTTTCCCGTGTGCAGAAGGGGCAGGCTACGCGGGGGGCATCGTTTCTGCGGCGATAGACGGTCGCCGCTGCGCAGAAGTCGCTGCGTGTCGGGTGTTGCGCGGTGATCTTACCGCGTAAGTTCCCGACGAGAGACTGCGTGATCAATCCGGAACGATTCCGGTTTGAAGTAACGCGGGCCAACCTCCCTCCAGCACATAAACGGGAGCTTTCACGAGTCCGGTATCGCGGATGGTCTGCGCGATCTCTTCCGATGAAGAACAGGATTCCGTACAGAAGACGACGATGCATTCTCCGCGGTTGCCGGCATCTATAAGGCGCTCAATAGCGGCGTCCATGAGTTGTTGCATATCGACCCCGGGACGGATGGGAAAGGCTCGATCTTCGTCCATCATGATGTGGTGCAGTTCGTAGTCGCTTTCACTGCGGGCGTCAATCCATACGATCTTGTAGCCTTGTTCACCGGCAGAGTTCTTTTTCCAGCTCCGCAGCAATTCCTGCGAGCATATATGACCGGGCGGCAAGCTCTCTTGCACGCACGGCGGAATACGTCGAGGGGCAAAGTAAAAGACATCCGCAAGGTAGAGTGCAAGACCGGTCGCTAATATGCAGAAACCAAGTCGAAGCGTTTGGCTTAGGTCATCTTGAATCACGGGCGTGACAGTGTGGGGAGTGAGGGTGTTTTTTCCGATATTTACAGAGTGCGGAAGGTGTCTTGTTCAGCGCAGATTCCCTGGCTCCACGCAGCGTGGTTGCTCTCGGCGAGGTGGACGAGGGCGTGATAGGTGTCTTCCGGATCCGTTTTTTGGGCTTCGGCTATTTGTTCGGCGGTGGCAGGAGTTTGGGTGAGTGAGCTTCTCGTGAGGGCGAGGAGCTTGAGGAAGTCATTTGCCGCGAGTTTGCCCGCTTGCACCCCCGGTTGATGGTAGGCGTTGATGTGGATGAGCGAGGCATAAAACCCGACCGTGCGCTCAAAGAGAGCGATGAGGGCGCCCAGTGTGTAGGCGTTCACGGTCGGTATGGAGATGGTGATACTGAACCTTCCTTTTTCTGCGAGAGCTTTGCGAGTGCCGCGCAGGAAACCTTGCAAGTAGTCTCCTGCGGTGAAGCCCGGTTCCACCTCGTTTGCATCATCGGAGCAGCGGCGCACTTCAATGAAAGTGACAAAAAAGTTGTTGATGCCATCGCGCAGCTGTTGCACGTAAGCATGCTGATCCGTAGAACCCTTGTTGCCGTACACGGAGATGCCTTGGTTCACGGTATGACCATCCAGATCTTCCGCTTTTCCGAGGGATTCCATGATGAGCTGCTGGAGGTATTTGGAGAAGAGTACGAGGCTGTCTTTGTAGGGAAGCAGGACCATGTCTCGGCTGCCGCGTCCTTCTCCGACGGAGTACCACGCGAGCGCAAGCCTCATGGCTGCATTTGTTCGCGCGTCTTTGGTGCGCGTATGTGCGTCCATGTCGGCTGCCCCTTTGAGCAGGGAATCGATGTCCGCTCCTTGCAGAGCAGCCGGCAGCATCCCAACGACCGAGGTCTCCGAGGTGCGTCCCCCCACCCAATCTTCCATGGGCAGCCGCAGAAGCCAATCTTCTTCTTGTGCGACCTTGTCGAGCTTGGAGTTCACGCCGGTGATAGCTACGGCTTGCCGGGCGAAGACGCATCCATGTTTACGGAAAAAAGCTTGAGCGAGAACCATGCCGTTGCGGGTCTCCGGCGTGCCGCCGCTCTTGGAAATTACTACCACCAGTGTGCGATCCAGGGGCAATGTGCCCAGCACACGGCGGATGCCGTCGGGGTCGGTGTTGTCCAGAAAACGCATGGCGAGACCATGGGCCGGCAGGGCGTCGGCCACGAGCTCCGGTCCCAAGGCTGATCCGCCTATCCCGATGACGAGGCAAGTGGTAAAGGGCTGTCCGTTTGGCGCTGTGATGCGTCCGCTGAGGATATCTGCCGCAAAGGCCTTTAAACGGAGCAGAGGTTCATCAATCTTGGCACGCAATTCAGGAGTGGGTGCGAGTGTACTGTTGCGCAGCCAGTAGTGACCCACCATGCGGTCCTCATCCGGGTTGGAGATAGCTCCCTCTTCCAGAGCATCCATTTCCGCAAACGCACGCTGCACCGCCGGCTCCATCTCGCGTTCAAAATCCTCTTCCAACGGTAACTTCGATAAATCCAGCGATATCCCCATTTCCGGATACCTGACCAAACGGGAAGAGTATGTTTTCATAGCGCGCAGATTATACCTCCTGCCTCTCTTCTGCGCAAGTGATTTTCTCCCCGCGGATTCGAGGAGGCGCTGCGTCCTCCTGTCGCACCGACGATATGTCGCTCTTCGTATAATTTTGTGGAATGACTCCGCAAAGCAATTCCACAAAGTCGGCAAAATATCCAGTATCTGACAA
>CANQYL010000112.1 GCA_947628035.1 uncultured Akkermansia sp.
GCGGGTCCTCCATTTTCCAGCTTCAAACCACTACCGAGAATCAGCTCATTCTCGATGGTCATTTCGCCGCCATGATTACTGCTGAGCAGAGTCCCGTTGTCGAGCGTTGTTTTGCCCTTCAGGGTCAGATTGTCGTTCACATCCAGCACGGCGTCAGTCCCGGTTTGAACGGAATTGACCTCCACCGCGCCCGAGAGTGCGAGTGTTCCCTCAGTCACCTGAAATTCCTTGAAAGAACCACCATAGAGCATCACCTTGGACTCATCGCCGGAAACATTCAGCGTGGTTTGCTCGGCCTTCACGTCGGTGAAGGTTTGTTCCGTGCCGGACCCGGTGATGAGGAGTTCTTTCACTGATTCGTCAACGGTGCCGTGGAAGTCTCCTTTGTTTGTGTTATTTCCGGAAATGGTGACCGAGCCTTTCTCACCTGCCTTCAGGGTGCCACTGCCGCTCAAAGCCGCTAGTTGCAGATCTCCACCGTCAACTGTGAGAACACCACTCTCGCCTATATTCATAGCGGGTCCTCCATTTTCCAGCTTCAAACCACTACCGAGAATCAGCTCATTCTCGATGGTCATTTCGCCGCCATGATTGCTGCTGAGCAGAGTTCCGTTGTCGAGCGTTGTTTTGCCCTTCAGGACCAAATTGCCGGTCACATCCAGCACGGCGTCAGTCCCGGTTTGAACGGAATTGGCCTCCGTCGTTCCCGAGAGCGTGAGGGTTCCCTCTCTCACCTCAACATTGCCGTTGGTGGTCACATTGCCACTCAGTTCCAGCGAAGCATCGCCGTCCTTGACGATATCCACGATGCCGGATCCCTGAGTCGCATCAATATCGCCGGAGAAAACGGTATTACCATCGTAATTTTGCACGCCATCATTCACGAAGTTCTCGTTCCGCAATTTCAGCTCCATGGCCTCAGAACCGTTATTTTCCACGGTGAGATTACCATCGCCCTCCAACTGCCGCACCGTGGCTTCTCCCTCCTCCGAGCTCAGAGTCGTGTCCGTCTCAATCACCACCTTGCTGGCTCCCTCAAGCTCTTCTTTGGACAGCTTCTCGCCCGGGGTGAGCACTTTTGAGTCAGAGTCGCTGCGGGCAGTAATGGTCAACCGTGCATCACTTTCCTGGACACCTGAGAAATACGAAAATTCAAAACCCGAGCCGGTCGGTAGCAAGAAATGCTGCTTGGCCCACTCGAGGATTTGCTCCTCAGACATACCGGAAATATCGAAGCTCCCGTTGGAAAACCATAGCTCCATCTTGCCGCTGACAAAGTCAGTATACACATCTTTATCAAACTGCAGTGTCACCTGCGCTCCTTCTTTAAATCCTATGGATCCGGAACCGTTGAAGGAAAACACCGACTTCACAGCGTCGCCGCCAACGCCCACGCTGTCTCTTCCGACAGTAATCATGTTATCCGTCCCGGTGAAAGTGAGCTTGCTGCCGTCTGCCAAGCCGGTGTAAAAGACTCCGTCCGTGCTGTGTACATGCACCTGGGTGATGTTTTCTGCATTCAAATTACCTAGTTTCACCTCACCACCTTCGTGGGTGTCGATTTTTACATCGCCGGCGAATTTGTCCGCATGAGCCAATGAACCGGTTTCCAACTCAATCAGGGTGTCCTTTCCTCCAAAACCTTGTAAATCCACTTGGGCCCCACTGCCGGTTACCAGTACTTTCTCGACAGCCGCCGTACCTTCAAGCTTCAGTGTTGCATTGATACCGGAAAGCTGCACCTCCCCCACTTTTGCCCCGGTAGAAACAGTCAGATGGGCACCCTCACCGGAGACCTGTGCTCCTCCGGTCAGCGCACCGGAGTACGTTGCTTCGGTGGAATCGCCCAAGATGAGGTGCCCACCGATACTGCTGCCTTGCTCTGCGGTAAGTGATGCCTTGCTGCCGGAGAGGGTGACGTCTCCTGCAACCGCAAGGATTCCCTTTGCTATCGCGCCTCTACCACTCAGAGTTAGGGCGCCGTCAACGGTGATGGTCCCCAAACCGCCCTCCACCTGAGCTCTGTCACCCAAGGTGACATGCCCGGTAATTTGTGCATCAGAGGAACCACCTTTCATGGTAGCTTGATCAGAGAGCTCCACACTGCCGGTCATTTTGCTGCCTAAGGTAAGTGCTGTGCCCGCGCCGGAGGCAACTACATTGCCCTCGATGTCGCCCGAGTTTTCCGCTATGTAGGCACCGCCGTTGGACAGTTCCACATTGCCTACTACTTTCCCCGTACCCTGAGTGAAGGAGGATGCAGCTCCATCCACCGTAATGTTGCCGGTGATGGCGCCCGCACCGTGCATTACCTGGGCTCCGTCCTTCGCAATCAAATTGGCTGCAAGGTCGATGTTTCCCATCGCCAAGGATCCGTCTTTTTGCACCAAGGTGCCGCCACCGATGATGGCTTCGGTTGCGGCACCCCAATCGCTTTCACCACCAACGAGGGTAAGATCGCCACTGAGAATCAGGCTGCCCAAACTGGCAAAAGTCAGCGTCTTGAAAGAATTTCCTGTGCCAACCAATTCCAAAATACCGTCCTGAATTTCCAGCGCCTGGTCTCCGGTTATGTGACCGCTGATTGTCATCTTCGAAGCGCCCGTCTTTCGCACATCCGCTCCCGTCACCTCGATGTTTCCGTTTACGATGGTGGCGCCGTTGTCAATCCCTTCAATCGAGGATTTGTTTTCAAGAATGAGGGCGTGGGAACCATTACCGGTCACCGTGAGCGTTGGCTTTTCTGCGGCCACGGCGCTCAGCTGCCTCACGGTGACATCAGCATCGTTCATATTAATGCTCATGTCGCCATCCAAAATAACCTTATGATGGTTACTAAATTCCTCCAGATCAGTTTCTTCCTGATGTCTGGAGGCAAACCAGACGCCTTTCGTGTTCACATGGAGTGTTACTCGTCCTCCGTCTGCTTTTTTAAAGTCCGTACTCTTCTCACTCTCCAGACCGCTGCCCAGCACGATCTTATCACTCAAATCCGTATCGGCAAAAGATCCGTTGGTGAAGAGGAAAGTAATATCAATGTTGCCTTCCTCATCCAGGATGTTGCTTAGTAACGAGGTTTCGAAATTGACAACCAGTTTGCCCGAATCTCCGAAATCCACTTTACCTTCTCCTCCGTCAAATACAACAATTGCCTGCGCATTTTCTCCCGTGTTGGCAGAGCTGACGAGGATTGTGTTCGTTGCTTCTCTCAATGTGAGCGTACTGCCTTCCTTGAGTTCGGTGATCTGCGACCCTGATCCCATCAGGACGATCTGCGAGAGGTTCTGTGCATCCATTCCCCCGAGCTCCGTAGTGGCTTGCGCTGTCTCCAGGCTGAGGGAACCGGCAAAGTTAGACGCGTTCTGCAAGGAACCTCCTCGGAGAAGGACGTCGCCGCTCATCTCCTGACCACCCATGTCGTAACTCGAACTTCCACCCATGGTCACATCCACCTCCGCTGCCGCTTCCGCCACAAGACGGGCTGAGTCCAGGGAGAGCGTTGACTTCCCGTTCGGGGTGCCGGCTATCGTGAAAGACGAACCATCACGCACCGTCACATCCATTGCCTCAGACATATCTGCTCCGTTCCCTAGCTTAAATGATGCTCCTTGATCCACCAGTAAGTGGCCTGAAATCGTGCCTCCTTGGAAATCATACGCGGCTTCACTTCCGGTTACCGTGATGCTGCCGGAATGGACGCCGGCAGTTTGCTCCCATGTGCCGCCGGTGATACTCAGCGCGCCGGTCATGGTCGCTTCCTGTTGATTCACTGTGCCGCCGGTGACATTCACATCGGCAGAGATAGTCGTATTGCTGTTCAAGTCGACAGAACCGGCGGAGACCTGGAGACCTCCGATGAGGAGGGCTCCGTCAGTCGTATGGTATACCCCACCCTCCACCGAGACCAATCCCGTGGTGGTGCCTCGTTGTGTGACTGTTCCTCCGGACACTGTCAATGATCCGCCAACGGTTCCTTCACCTTGAAGTGTATAATCGCCACCGGAAACCGAGACGTTGCCATTCACGATACCATTCTGCTTGTAGGAGCCATTGACCACCGAGACGTTCCCGGAGACGGTGCCGTTTTGAGTGACTGTGCCATCCTGCAAATCGATGCTTCCTACCGTTCCTTCCGCCTGCGATTGGGAGAAATTGCCTCCGTTGACAACAACTGATCCCATCACTTTACCCGCTTGTTGCTCATACGTGCCTCCTGTAACCGACGCACTCTGGGATATGGTGCCGTTGGATTGCGTGAGCGTGCCACCTTTGACTGCGACATCACCCGTAATGGTGCCGGCCAGGTTGTACCGTGAAGCAGCGTCGCCCACCTCCACGCCGCCCATAGTCGTGCCTGAGGCTTCATGAGTGAAGGAAGCGCCTCCGCTGACAACTACTGCGATTTCGTCCGGTGTGGCGGAGCTTACGGTTCCCTTTTGAGTGAAATCTGCGTTGCTTCCATCTACGGAAACGCCACCGGAAATCTGTCCGCTTTCCTGTGTGTACGTTGAGTTCTGAACTTCTACCTTGCCGAGCACATCGTGCTTCTGGGAGAATGAAGCCCCTCCGGTCACATTCACACCACCGTTGATAGCACCGCCCTGCTCAAAAGCGGAGTTTTCGCCATCCACAGAAACGGTTCCCGCCACACTTGCCGGTGAAACAGCATCCTGTTGCTGTTTCACCTGACCACCGGATTGTATCGTCACATCACCCGCGATAACACTCCCCTGCGTGAACAAAGCACCGTTTTCCACCACCACACTGCCGGTAAGTCCTGCCTGTTGGGTATAAGAAGCCGACTCTCCATCCACCTTCACCTCCGCGCTCAGTGTCCCTTTTTGGGTGAAAGAACCGCCCGCTTGCACATCCACCTGCGTTGCTCCGCCATCTGCATTTGTCAGCACACCGTCCGCACCCAGTGTGTAGGATCCGCGTACCGTCACCTCGTTCGCTTTTACAGCGCCACCACCCTGGTTGTATGTCGTTCCTGTTTCCAGCGTGATATTGCCGGTGAAGGTTCCGCTGTCCTGATTCACTCGGCTACCTTTAGCCAAGAGATGGAGTTCCACCATGGTAAGCTCGGCATCATCCCGCAATTCCAGTGCAGCTCCTTGTTGCAGGTCGATCGTGGATCCTCTCACATGTGTTGAACCGGAAAGGGTGAAGGAGAGCCCATCCTCCACATGGATGGTACTGTCCTGCAAAATAGAATTGTGCATGCTTGCTTCCCCTCCCTTGATATCCAGCATCACGTCAGTGAGGGAACTTCCCTGCTCGGCTGAAAAAATGCCTTCGTTGAGTGTCACGTGCGCATTCACCAGCTCGCCGGATCCTTTCAGCGTGTATTTGCCGGACGTTATCGTAACTTCTACTTGATTTTCTTGAGCCTCCTGACCTATCCGACCAGCATCGTGAGTGAAGGTGCCGCCATCGATTGTGATGTCAGACATATTAACGCCCCCGGACATGGTGAAGTCACCATGAACAGTCAGGCTTGCCGTTTCCGAAATCGTACCATTGACTTGCTTGGCAAC
The DNA here is from genome assembly GCA_947628035.1 of uncultured Akkermansia sp. Lineage (GTDB taxonomy): Bacteria > Verrucomicrobiota > Verrucomicrobiia > Verrucomicrobiales > Akkermansiaceae > Akkermansia. The sequence goes on from CANQYL010000112.1 coordinate 5,538, forward strand.
ACCTCCGGTTCCAATGGTCATGCCGCCGTTGATCGTGCCGTCGTTGAGCAACCAATTTCCGCCTTTCTCGACGTTTAGCTCGCCGTTTACGGTACCACCGGTCATTTTGTATTCCCCGGTCACGGTAACATCCGCGTTATTATCTCCCCCTGTTTGTTCGAAAGCGCCGCCTTCTTGCACCGTCACCACGCCGTTCAGCGTGCCACCGGCCATCTTGTATTTGCCGGACGTTATCGTAACTTCTACCTGACCTATCTGACCGGCATCGTGAGTGAAGGTGCCGCCATCGATTGTGATGTCGGACATATTAACGCCCCCGGACATGGTGAAGTCACCATGTACAGTCAAACTTGCCGTTTCCGAAATCGTACCGTTGACTTGCTTGGCAACACCTCCGGTTCCAATGATTATGCCACCGTTGATCGTGCCGTCGTTGAGCAACCAATTTCCGCCTTTCTCGACGTTCAGCTCGCCGTTTACGGTACCACCGGTTATCTTGTATTCCCCGGTCACGGTAACATCCGCGTTATTATCTCCCCCTGT
>CANQYL010000113.1 GCA_947628035.1 uncultured Akkermansia sp.
ATTTACGATTTGGATGCACGCGCGCTCCGCGCGGTTTATGCGGAGCGAGAGCGCAGCGGAATTTTTGAAACGATGCGGGTTGTTTGTTCGAAAGCGGCCGGAGTTTCGCCATGCCATCGTGTCGGCTTTGCTTCCATCGTCCATGAGCGCCGCTAGGCGCTTTGCCCCTTTCCTACCACTACCACCCCATGCTCCCTCTTTCCACCTCCGCTCTCGCTCCGCATCTCCGCGCGCAAGCGCGCCAGAATTTCCATCGTCCATCGTCCATCGTCCATCGTACACCATACACCGTCCATCGTCCATGTCTTGATTGACGATTTGGAGAATTCCGCGCCGTTGGCGCAAACTAGCGGGGCTTTAGCTGAGGGGGTGGGGAAAATCATGGGCGATGCGGGGAAGTTCACCGGCAGCCCAGAGAGGAAGGTCCAAGAGAGAGTAGCTCGGCTGGGAGGTAACAGGCGTTTGAGAAAGGGAAAAAGGACTCATGGAACAGCGGAGGGCGCGCGACACGCCGTAGCGTTTGCAGTAACTCTTCAGGCTTTTCGCCTGCAAATTTCTCTCCGCCTTCACTTCGACCGGAACGACGCCTTCCGCCGTCTGAAGAAGGAACTCCACTTCTGCCTGAGCGCGCTCAGCCTTCCAATAGAAGAGTTCATTTTCGCCGGATGCGAGGAGCTGCTGCAGCACGTACTGCTCGGTGAGGGCGTCTTTGAACTGTCCGAACACCGTATTTCTCTCCAGCAGCACACGACGATCGAGATGGCATTGAGCGCTCAGCAACCCCACGTCTGTCGTATAAACCTTGTAAGACTCTCCGGGAAAGGCGGAGAGAGGGATTTGAGGCGAACGCACGCACGGCACGCGATGAACGAGCCCCGCAGCCTCCAGCCACTCAAGCGGGTAAACCCTGCGAGGACGTTTGAAAGAAAACTCTTTTCTTTCTTGAGAGAGCTGGTCGGGGATATGTTTCCACACGGCGGCGATATGCTGAGCCTCAGAAGGAGTCGTGTGTTTGCCGAAGTCCTGCTGGTAGCCGCGAAGAATATCCGTTTGATGCGTCCGGACTGCGACGAAATCGCGCGTCTCTGCAAAGTCCGCCACCACCTCCGGCATGCCTCCCACATAGTAGTAATAGCGCAGCATTTCCTCCAGCTTTGCCCCCATGACACGCAACCCTTCCCAATCATGTTGACGAATGGCCCGGACGTATTGTTCGTATCCCATCGCCGTCAGAAACTCGGTAAAACTCATGGGATACATATCCAGCATATCAACCTTCCCCACGGGGAAACCGGTGCCTCCCTCCCGGGCGTAGAGTCCGAGCAAAGAGCCCGCCGCAACGACGTGAAACTCCCGGGCATTCTCGCAAAAATATTTCAAGGAAGTGATGGCAGCCGGACACTCCTGAATTTCGTCCAAGATAATCAAAGTCTCTCCGGGCTTCGGACTGCAACCGGTGTAGATGCCGATGTTGGTCAAAATGCGTTGCACGTCGAAATCCTGTTCAAATGACTGACGCATCGGTTCCGAGCGATCGAAAGAGACATACGCGACCTCCCGATAATTCTCCCGTCCGAACTCCTGCAGCAACCACGTCTTGCCCACCTGCCGCGCCCCCATCAAGAGCAGGGGCTTCCTGCGCCTGCTCTCCTTCCATTCTCTCAGTTTCGCGATGAGTTCTCGTTTCATTTTTTCGCTCTTTATCCCTCCTTCACCATAAAATCACTTTTTCAACTGGATGTCAACAACTTTTGTTTTCACTGCAAAGGACTTTTTCAAAATTTTGGCATCAAATGCAAAGAACTGGTCGGCATCAGCCGCCTAGTTCGATTTTTAAGTAAAATTGGCTGAAATTGGCACCACTTTCGGACCAAAATTGGCTGAAATTGGCAGTAAGCAACCGAGGATTGTTTGCCCATAGGCGGCATCGCGTAGCTCCGACCGCTTTCGAACAAACAACACGTGTTGTTCCCGAAAATTCCGCTGCGCATCCGCTCCGCTAAATTGCGCCAACGGCGCGGAATTCCCCAAATCGTAAATCGTAAATCGTAAATAGGCGGCAAAGCAGCGTCCCGCCGCCTTGCCGCCTCGGTCCATCGTCCATGCTCAGAAGCTGATTCTGTAACCCGCTGTTGCGTCAAAGCTGGTCCAGCCGTGGCGGAACTCGACGCTGCCGTCGATGAAGAAGGAGCCGCCGTGCGAAGTGGAGCCGACCGGCACCGTGATGCCGGCGCCCAGTTCCGCACCCACGGCGCCGACCTCAGCGCCGACCATGTTGGTGACGTATGAGCCGTTGATGAAGCGTGTAGCAGCCTCACCGCGGCGATCACCCGCATCCGCCTTCACGAGGAAGCGAGCCTCGAAGATCGCGCTGCGGTTGTACACCTTCCCGCCGAAGAGCGTCTGCAAGCGGGCGCCTGCGCCGAACGTCAGCGTCATGCTGTCCATGTCCTCCACGACGAGACCGGCGTCGCTGCCGCTCTCTGAGAAGCCGTCGATGCTGTTGTAGCGAGCTTCCACGTTGAAGACGTACTGCAAGAGGCGGCGCGAATCCTTGCTCAGCATGGTGGTGTAGCCGATCTCGTAGAGAGCGCCCATGGAGTAGCCGCTCGTATCGGCGTCCGCCGTGTAGCTGCCGCTGCCCGTCATCACCGTGCGGTGCGTCTTGAAGTCCGCCGTGCCGCCGCTGAGTACGAAGGTGTGCATCCAGTGTCCGCTCATGTGGCGCAGGAAGACCGTGGCGTACATCGTGTCCATATCTCCGCTGATGGAATCCGCCCCGTTGCACTTGAGGTCATTGTACATGGCCGTGAGGGCGAGACCGACGGTTGTGTTGCTCGAGATATCGGCATCCGCGCCGAAGGTGCCGCCCCAGCCGTTGAGGCGATAGCCCGGTGCGAGACCATCCGCATCCAGATCGCGGACGGAGCTCTCCGCATTGAGCCAGGCGTGCCAGTAGGGCAAATCTTCATCCCGGGCCGACCGTGATTCATCGCCCATGGAAGTCGTCCGATTGCGGATGGCGGTGAGCTGACGGTGCATATCCTCGCCGAGGGCTGCGGTGTAGCCGGTGTAGCCGGCGCCCGCAGCCGCTGCGAGCAGCTTGGCCAGCTCGGCCTTGTTTCCGCCGTCCAGGAGACTCGTGGCATCCGAGACCAACTTGGTGGTGTCGGTGGAGGTGTCGGAATTCGGGTCGTTGAGAGTTGAATTGACCCTCGGGTTGTGCTCGCCATCGGTGAGCTCCCAGAGAGCTTTGGCGCCCTCGGTGGCGTTCTCGTGGATACCCTGCACCGCTCCCGCCAGCGAGTTCTCCTTCGCCATCTCCATCTTCAGCTTGATCTGGTCACCTTCACGCACAATCTTGGCGCTCTCCACATGCAGCCAGGCGCTGCCCTCGAGATTGTCCTTCTGAAGCTCCAGCACATTGGGGTTCACCTGATCTCTCGTCTCAGGAGCCGCTTTTGCGGCGGCAAGCTCTTCCCCGCCGTTATCCCCCTTCGCCTCACCCTCCACGGATTCTCCATCCTTGCTGTCGGACCAGTGCAGATCCACCAACTTGCCGTCGGCCACCTCGCCTCCATCCACCACTCTGCCCAGCACAAACTCCGTGCCCGTGGGCATCACACTGCCGTCCGCACACAGAGTCAGGGTCGCGCCGTCCTCCATGCGGAAGCTGGTGAAGCTCATCTCCGTGTCCGTGGCAGATTTCACCCCGTCGGAGAAGAAGGTAAACCCGAGTGTGGTCGTCGATCCCGCACGCAGCGTGATATCTCCCATCTTCCAACCGGCGTTCTTGCCCTCGCTGTTGAGCACGTTGAGCTCCACATGAGCCCCGGAGCCGACCTCCATATCCCAGTCTCTGCTGCCGGTCGTCACCTGCTTGAAGCACTGCGTCGACGACGGCATGAACAAGTCCTCGACCCTCTCGATTCGAGAAGTGAAGGTCATCTTGCCCGAGTACCCTTCCATGCTGCCGGTGAAGACGTGATTCCAGTCTCGCACGGCGATCTCCATATCCTGCTTGCCGGTGAGGTGTCCTCCGTTGGAGTCGATGCCGTAGATGCTGAACGTCGTATTCTCCGTGGCGTCCGTGCCGCCTTCCGGAGCCCCGGGAGCTCCCTCCTGCCCTTCAGCAGTGAGAGCGTACGCCGCCACTTTCGGTACAGCAGGCTCCTTGCCCACCGTCAGCACCGTATCCTTGTCCTCGAGAATGAGGTGCAGCCCGCTGAGCCTGCTTCCCCTCTCCATGTTGACCTTCCCCTGCACTTCCACACTGCTGCGGCTGACGTCAACTCCGCCGATGGTCACACCCGCGCCCACCGTGGTTTCCACCGTGGTCTCCTGCTCCGTGTTCTCCTGCTCCGTGGTCTTGGAGCCCACGTGCAGCTTGCCGCCGTTCTCGAGTTGCACGTGGGCGCGCTCTGTCGCGTACACGGCATCCCCGGTCTCCAGTCGAATATCCCCGGAGACCGTGGCCGTGCCGCCATCCACCACGAGCTGACCGTCACGGCCGTTCGTGAAGGTGACATCGGTGAGCTCATTCTCTTCATTCTGCAGCTTGAGTACGCCGCGATCCATGAACAGACCCATTCCCTCCGCGAGGCTGAGTTTTCCTCCCATCACCGTTCCCCACTCGGCGCCATGGTGCGTACTTTCCGGATTGGTGTCCTCGTGGTTGATATGCAGCTCCGCATTCTTCACGGTGACGCCGCCGGAGTACGTCAGATCGCCCGACTCGCTGCCGGAGGTGTTCTTGAGCGTCACCTTATTGTTGTCTCCGCCCTCTTTGTCGCCATTACCGGTGATGGTCAGGGTGGCGTTCGAGTTCCCGCCCTGCAGGTTGTGCACCGTCAAGCCGTCCTTCCTCCATTGTTTTTCGCCTTTAGAATCTTCCACCTTGGCGTCGGAGAAGTCGATCTGCGTGTTGCTGTCCACGATGACCTGTCCATAGTCACCCACGCTGTCGTAGATGTTTTTGTCCTCGCCCGTGTTCCACTCGGTCTGCGTGCCGTCCTCCGCGGTGTTATTGTCTGTCGAACTTTCGTAGTAAGACTTACCTTTCGCGGTCCACGTCAGAGCGCCGTCATCGCCGATGTGCAGCTCGCCGTAGTACCCATCGCGGAAATCTTCCGGATTTCTGTCATTGATGGTGAGCTTGAGTTTGTCTCCCCAGCTCTTATCCCAATTCTCAAAGAGACTCACCGAGTCCTTGTCAGCCCCCAGCTGATCCAGGAATTGGCTGCTGAAGTCGAGAGTGAGCGTGCCATCGCCGTCCATGTCGCCGAAGTCCAGCGTGCCGGTGAAGCCGCTCCCGAGGTGCAGCGTGCTGTCGCTACCCCAGGTGAGGGTGCCCGCCGCCAATCCCTTTCCTCCCTGCACGGTCAAGTCGCCTCCGTCCGCGATCTCGAGTCCGGTCAGCTTGCCGCTCACCGACCCCAGCGTGCTCTGTCCTCCCACCGTCAGATTCCCGCCTTGCACACTCAGCTCGCCGTTCACGGTCGAGCCGTCCATGCTCAGGCTGCCGCCGTTGCCCATCTTAACCCCGTCGTTCACCGTGACGTCCTTCATGGTCAGATTGCCGCCGGAACCGACTTGTGCGCTGCCCCACGTGCCGCCGCCGTTCGCCTCCAGCGAACCGCCGCCCACGTTCACATCCCCCGCCACATCCAACGTGCTGTTCGCCGTCACGTTGCTGCCGCTGCCCAATGTCAGTCCGCCCGCCACGCTCGTGTCGCCCGCGGTCGTCAGCTTGCTGCCCTCGCCCGTGCTCAGGTTGCCACCCACGTCCAGCACACCGCCCACCGTTGCCTCGCCGCTGTTTCCAAGGGAAAGATCGCCCTTCACGGTAGCGTCTCCCGTCGTGGCCAGCTTGCCGCCCTCGCCCGTGCTCAGGTTGCCGCCCACCTCCAGCTCCTTGTTGCCGAAGTTAACGGTCGTCTTCTTGTCCGTTCCCACGGTGAGATCGCCGGTTGTCGTCAGCTTGCTGCCCTCGCCTGCGAAGGTGTAGTCACCTCCGTTGAACTCCAC
>CANQYL010000114.1 GCA_947628035.1 uncultured Akkermansia sp.
CCCTCGCGGAAGCATTGCACAGCACGTTGCTGGTCACGTTTCGTTCCGATGCCGTGGAGAAGCTTCACTCCCTTCCTGTATAGAGATTCATCGGAGGGAGCCTCCTGTTGTTGACGATCCGCTTCCACACTCATACCGACACTCTACACTAATCTATCTATTTCTCAAGCTAAAAACACCCTTTTCCATGGAATAATCTTCGTTCTCATGTTTATCATCCGTACGTTATCTGATAAGTCTTCCGCGCTATTTACGGCGTTATAAATCGGACCCGAGACTTCCAAGAATGTCATGTAAAAGATAGAACGAATCAGCGATCCACTGAAGACACGAGGTACTTTAGAGGATGCTCCCATTTGTGACATCAATGTCAGTCGAAGGAATATCCCATGCAGTGATACAAATTGCCATTCTGTTGAGAAACTGGCGTAAAGTCGCCATTCCTACGCCCCTGCGCCGTGTGCACATTGTAAGTTCAATCACTCGCAAAGTCCTTGGATAAAACCTCTGAGAAAGTCTTCCGCTACCTTATTGATACCCTGATCGCACTGGACGGACCATTGGTTAATTAACTGATTCATCTCAAGGTCAATCCCAATAACAGATGTTCCTTTCTTCTTCAACGCATACTGACACTGCTCACACCCTAGCATATGTGATTTGAGCCTGCTCCACTCGCGGCGTATATCGAGTTACCCCCTAGCACCCAAGGGGGTATCGAATTTTGCATTTCGTTCACTTCCCGTACAACGTTGAAGGAAAGGATCCAGATGTGTCACAAATTTCGTTATTCCTAGATTTGCACGAACCCTGCGTCAGCAATCCAACACTACACACACCGAATAATACCACAGTTTTATCATTTTCATAGTTATGAGCTTTCTGTGGAATAAGTTGGGACTATGTATTTCCTTGATCCTGCTTTTTTGAAGCATTTATACGTTAATATTTTATGATTGGATGTCTCAACGACTTTTCTTCGGAACAATAACCGGGGTTTCGATCTTTTGCAGAATCGGCGAAATTCGCATGTTCTCACTCGGAGTGAGTTTTTTCTCCCATGTCTTATATCCGGCGAGAGACACCCGCAAAATACCGGGAGAAGCAGGAGCCGTCACTGTGCACGGAGTGTTACCAACGAAGCTATCGTTGTATTCCACGTCAGCCCCCTCAGGAGTGGATTTCACCTCGAAGGATACTGATGCGGGGGAGGAAGAGGTCGGGCTAATTCCTGAGTCCGATGCAATATTGCGTCTAATCTTCGCAATGAACTTGGGCATAGCGTTTCTGACGGCCTTTCTAAGGATTTCCTCCCACTCATCGTCCGTGCCTTCAATTTCTACTCCCTCCGGGATCTCCCGAACGAACTTCTCTTTCATCGCTTCGTGCCCTTTTACTTCTTGTTGTTGAACGGCGTTTATAAGCTTCATGTCCAAGGTGACCGTCACAGTAATCCTGTGATGAGTGACTCCATAAACAGTGTACCTCTCATTGACGACGCGGTAATTGTTGATGCGTCCTACGAGCAGGTACTCTAAGGGGCCTTGATCCGTCATCACAACATAATCATCCACGTGCTCCTTCATGCGCTTGTCGTTAATTTCTCTTTCAATAAGAGGAGAATAATCACAAACACGGAATAACCCGCATTCTGCCAAGGCGTCCTTTGCTTCATCCGTTGCAATTTCCCGAGCATTATCCGGTAGCATCAAACCCGCAGAATCCGTACCGCTCACTCCCCCATTGACTCCAACACGCGCAACACTACTTCCCGTCATATTTGTAAATATAGGTACGGCAATGCCGGGTCTCTCTCCACTTTCTCCATCGACATCCAACGCGGGAAGAGAGAGAGGTACAAAGGCCAAACACGATACCATGCTTGCTAATACATATATAGTCGTTTTCATCGTTGAGTAATATTTGTGTTAAGTTTTTAGAAGATCTCGCAGGACTAAATTGAAAAAAAATACGATTGTTAATGGAGCATTTTTATGTTTTCCGTGTGCATGGAATTTGAGGCAGAAAGAGCTTCGACCATGCGGTGAGGAGTCTCTTCCTCTCCTTTCATGTCCTCTTTGTGGATTGCGGCATGTCCATCTACGTCTGCAACTCGTTTTTGCTTGAGGTTGTCCACAGCCAGCAAACTTCCCTTCGGGTACGCAGTGATCTTTACCTTGAGACTATTCTCTACAAAAGAGATCTTGGAAAATTCCACCGTGCAAAGAGCTCCCACCTTTTCTGCCTGAACGACATTTCCGGATACGGACGCTTCCTCGGATGCCTGACGGTAAAATTCGCGCTCGTACAACTCGCAGTTTGCATCAAACATAGTAGCCAGAATTTGAGCGAATGCCACTCGCTTATCTACAATATTGCCATCGTCATCCCCCTCAGAATATACCATCGCAATACCACGCTTAGGATCAGACGAGACCTTTTCAACTAAACCTTCCAGTTCCTTGTTGAGCGTGATCGGAAGAGCGAAGGTGTCAGCCGCTGCGGTGCTACTCTTCAACAAATTTTTTTCTTTTCCGCTCCACTTTACCGGAATGAATCCCGCTGCCAGTATTCTCATATCTAATGTGTTAAACACACGGTAAGCGAAAAATCCAACGTTGCGTTCTGGTGCGCAGATTATTTCCCCCATGAATACAGCGGTGGACGATCGAAGATCCACTGTCTCCTGTTGCGCTTGTCCTTCCTGAATCAGCAATCCTGTATCAACGCGATCCGTCACTTCAAGTTTTGACCCACTCACCAGCGCTTCTTGCATCGCATCGCGAACAAAATCTGACAGCTCCGTCTTCTTTCCCCCATTGCAGAGAAAGTCCACCATGGCAATAGCTTTTATATTTGCCTCTGACGCTTTGTCACTGATCAGCTTTGTGGCTTTTGTTACTGCCTCTTTTACGCTACATGTTCCCCCCGGAACCTGAACTAACTTTCCGGACTCAAGAGCTTTCACGTAGTCAGTTCTGTCATCTTCCCCCGTTTCCTTTCTCAAAACTGCTTTGGCTTTCTTGTGCCCTTTATTAGCAGCTTGTCTGAGATAGCTCAGCCCTGAATTTCTGTCGTTTTGGATGAGAACACGTCCCAAGAAGTACATTGCTTCCACATCGCCCCTGTTCGCCGCCTTTTTAAGCCACTCGATGCCGAGTGTTGGATTGCCACGAGAGCATCCCTTATACATTCGTATGCCGATCCGGCGCATGGCATCCACATCGCCCTTGTGCGCAGCCTTGAGCACCTCTAGATCGGTGTCGGCGTAGACATTCGCTGCAAGGGAGCAGCAAATAACAGCTATAATTGCGATCCAATATCTTCTCATTTTAATTATCTATTGAAGGTTGTCATAACGGGCGGATGGAGCTTTTCCGATGTCTTTCAATTTATCTTTTTCGCTATTTCGTTTATAAATTTTCGCTTTTAGAATAACTTTTCACTGATTTAACTCCTGTCTGACGTCAGTTAGTTTTATCTCCTTTTCTTGGATATGTCCAGATAAAAATGAGGAGTCTAATAGAATTTGGACGAAACAGCACGTAAGGCTCAAAAATTCCGCTCAAGAGATCTATTTAGGGCGCAGCGCGTAAACACCATCGGTGACTGCGTAGGCATTTTTGGCATCCATTTGACGTCGGGTTGCTCCTTTTCCCCAGGAATCACTGAAAATAATTGTGTGTTCCTGCTTGTTATAACCGATAATGAGTCTCATATGACAACCGCCACGGATTGATAGGTCTTTGTGGCAATACATTTCACTCGCGGCAACACACCAGAGAAGAGGAATACCCCTGTCAATGTGGGAATACACTCTGTTTAACCAATTCTGTATCTCGGCTTTGTTGGCCCCACGAACTTCGCTCCATAATTGAGGATCTATTTCAAGTATCCATGCATCCTTTTTCTGTCGAGGAGGTAGTTTTTCTCTCTTCAACCGTCGATCATACTTTTCAAGATGCTCTCCCCGCTTGTGCCAATATTCGACTAAAGTCGCGATGGTCACGTTAAAATGCCTGCCTATCTTCTTGAGTGCCGCATACATGGAACCAACGCTCGTTCCGCCGGAGGTTTTCGTGTCACAAATCGCGGCGAGGGTGTGCATATCGATGCTTGTCATGCCGTAGTAAGCAAATATACGAGCAACGCTGCCCGGCACGCAATAACCCTTGCTCCCCTGGTCAACCATAGGGATTCCCTTGATCCACACGGTTCCGTCCTCTTCGTGCGCAACCGACTGACGCAGATGAGACGTTTCTTTGTCCGAGGCTCCCCCATCATGGATATCGTGGCGATCTCTCAGCAAGACGAGACGCATATACTCCATCCGTTCAGGCTCTCCCTTCTTGGCGGAGATTCCGGCAACGAGGAGGATGACTCCCTGAGGGGTTTCCCATTTCCACGCTTCCGTCTTCATCTTAGCCGCCTTTTGAGGGACGTTGCTCCTCTTTTTCTTGGCATGTGTGCCATCTGTTATCTTTTGCTGGTAGTGAGAGAATAGCTCGTGAAACAGCTTTTCGTTCATATCGCCGTTGTCCCCGCGATTGTATAGCGTACATTCTACTTTATGAAGGATCTCTTCTTGTTGACCGGTCTCACCGTCCTTCGCAACTTTCTTCCACTGCAACAGAATCTCTCCGAGTCTCATGGAGCAAAATGTAACAACACTGCCGGCTGATACTCGTTGCGAGTTGTCGTCTAAATCGGCGGCACGCGCTCCATACCAATTCCGACTGCGCTGCGCCTCCCAAATTTTACCACTCTGCCAATCATCAAACATATCCAATCCCCAACCGTACGCGCCAATCAAAAAGAGAAGCATCACGACAACATAGCTTAGAAGATGTGAAGCCCTTAGCAAGGTAACGCGGTAACTCGGGATACAGGGAAGTTCGGTAATCACAATCAGATGAGAGATGATAGATAATTATTGAACGAAAAGGAGAAAAAGAGAATGCTTAAATCGACATAATTATATCCATGCAACCGTTTGTTGTCAACTGGATTCTATACAAATATATTCTGACAAGCCTTGCGTGTCCCATGGACGATGGACGATAGAAGCGGAGCCGGGGAGATGGCATGGCGTAACTCCGGCCGCTTTCCAGCCAACAACTTACCTTGTTCCAAAAATTCCGCTGCGCATTCGCTTTGACGCTTCGGTACCGCACTACCTCAGCGCCCTGCGGGCAAAAACTGCGCTTTTGTCCAATCGTCCTGCCCGCCCGCTTCGCGTGCGCCCTGTGCGGGGCCGTCGGACGCTTTGCATCCCCCGCGCGTAGCGCGCTAACATCCAAATCGCAATTCGTAAATCGTAAATAGGCACCTCCGGTGCCCACGTCCATGATGTCACCATTCTACAATATCCCGTCCCTGGGCGTCATCGTATGTCCCCAACAGGATGCGGATGATGTCAATAATCTGCCAGACAAAGAGACCGCCTCCGGTCAGTATCTGTAAAATGCCTGTGAAGATTTTGCCGGTGTAGATGCGATGCAGTCCGCCGCAGCAGGAGAAAAAGAACAAGCCCGCCAATATCAACGTCACCGTCCGGGACCGGGGAGAAACTGTTTCAGATGTGTCATCCATGCCCCCATCCTATCTCAGAGTTTTTCCAAGTCAAGCCCTTTCAAAGGAAAGTTTGTGAGAAGTTCATCAACGGATACAACGCTCTCGTTGACCGGTATCATTCATTTTGATGCATCAAAGTCATGACAACAAGCAGTTCCATGATGACAGCTACATGGGGCCTTTTCGCATGCGTTTCCTCTGGATAAAGAAAGTAAGCCAGCGAGAAGATCAAACTTCGCTTCTCCGCGCGTAAGCGCGCGAACTCCCTAAATCGTAATTCTGCCATCTCGAAAAACTCAATTTTATAGGGAACGAAAGAGCAATAAGAGTCGCCTTCTCCTCCTT
>CANQYL010000115.1 GCA_947628035.1 uncultured Akkermansia sp.
CCTCCTCTCTCTCTTTTTCCCCTTCGTTTCCTCCCGATGAAGAGTTTTTAGAGATGGCAAAATCGTAAATCGTAAATCGTAAATCGTAAATCGTAAATCGTAAATCGTAAATGACTTATGTCTCCTCCTTATCGATAACCGTCTGTTTGGATCGCGTTTTTCTTGGGACACGCGTGATTCTTGGTGCCTCTTTTTGTATTGAAAGCAGGCGGGCGTGGTGGTATGATGAGGATAGAGATCAATAGCTATGCGTACGAGTCGATCAATACAGTCGCAGGTTCGGAGTGTGAGGAGCAGCTCCGGCGCGCGCGTGCGGGCGCGAAGGGGTGGATTCGCCTTGGTGGCGACATTAACACTGATGATGCTCATCGGGCTCATCGCCGTGGGGGTACTGGCAGTAGCTTCCTCGCAAAATCGTGTGGCGGCGCAAACGGTGCTGCAGGCGGAGGCTCGCCAGCAGGCTTTGCTGGGTTTGGATGCGGCGATTGCGGAGTTGCAGATGGAGGTCGGACCTGACCAGAGGGTGACGGCATCCTCCGGGATATTGGCCGAGGGCGCCGCCAATCCGCAGCACATTTTGGGCGTGTGGGACAGTTGGAACGCTCCCCTCTACGGTTCAAGCGGGGGAGGAAAAATTCAGTCCACCTACGCGCAGGGTCGTGCTTCCAAGTTCCGCCGCTGGCTTATCTCGCACACCGACCCATCCACCCTGCGCAGCTTGCAGGCTGTTCATGATCTCGGCACGCGCAAGCCCGGACAGCGTATCTGCATGGTGGGTGAGGGGACCTTGGGTCCCCAGGTCAATAAGGATGAGTACGTGTACGCAGACCTTATTTCCATGCCTTCCTCCGGGAAGAATGACACCTGTTATGCCTGGTGGGTAGGGGGAGAAAACCAGAAGGCAAACATCACCGTCAAGGATCGAGAGGAGACGAATGATCCCATCGAGCAGCTTCACCGCACGTGGGACACGCCGGCTCCCGCTTTCTACGGCAGTAACATTCTTTCCTTCATGCCGGAGAAAGTGCAGAAACCGGAGAGAATACTCACCATCGCGTCGACCCCCCTCGTGGATCGCGGGGCGATGCAGAGCGGCTTCCCCTACTACTTTGACATCACAACCTACTCGTATTCCTTGCCCGTCAATGTGAGAGACGGCGGTCTGAAGAGGGATCTGAACCTTTTGCTCAACAAGGAAAGTCTGTCTGGAACGCCTTTCGCCGCACGTCAGGATCAGGACTGCCCTCTGGCTGAGGGCGAGGGTCTCCCCGTCGGCACAGAGACCATGCCCATCGGCTCGTGGCAAACCTTGCACGCCTACTACAACGTTTGGCCGGACGGCTCGGGAAGCAGTCAGGAATTTTCCACCAATCGACTCTTGGGCGGAGTCAAGGACGCCTACACCCGCATGGAAGGCAAACTTCAGGAGGCTTCTACGCCCAAGGGCGACAGCGTGACCTACCTGGACACAAAAATCGAAGAGAATGATGCTCGTTCGGCGTACGCCCGTACGCCGGTCATGCTCTCCTTGCTGGGGCAGTGGGGCACTTGGGTGAAGCCGGATGACGACGGTTCATATATATTCGGCTATTCCTACAGTCCTGTCGTTCTGTGGTGGAACCCCTACAACGTCAATATGCGCGTGCAGGGTAAGAAACTGTGGGCGTACACGCTTCCCTACCGCACAACTTACGTCATGAATTTCAACAGTGACAAAGGGATGCGAAAAGGATCAGATCATATACCGGAGGATCGTAATCGTTGGCAGGCGCAGCCTTCAATTTTCCCGTATGCCTCAGCAGACTTAGGAGGCGGCGGAGATAACTGGAAGCAGTGTTTTCCGCCGGACTGGGGTTCCTACTTTTGCAACAGTTCCGATGGCGGCACAGAGGATATTGAGTTCGGTCCGGGTGAAATTCTCGCTTTCACCTTGAAGGGAGAACAGAGCATCAAGGATGCTGCAGACGCGGCTGGCGGTGGCAGCGGCGCAGCAGGGCAGGACTTGGGCAAACCCCAGGACGCTTACTTCATTCCCGGAGACAAACGGGATGAGAGGGCGGACTACAGTTATTTCATGTACTACTTGATCAAGGATCAATCTGAGGCGCAGGAAAATGGTTTTGTTGCTCGGCTTTCCCTCGAGAATTACAGCACTCCTCCGTACTCGGGAGAGAATTTCTCCAACGATGAGCAAGTCAAGTGGCATATCACCACCGGCGAGCTCGTGATGAGTGGTCCCGATAAAGTGAGCTATGAGGATGGAAGAGCTCACACTGCTGTGAGCGGACGAGAGGCCTTTGCGGTGGTGCACGGCTATGACGGCATTGAAACGAGTGGTGGGGGAGATCAAACGACGTTGATGCAGATTGCATACCCGGATCGTTACAGGGGAGCCAAGGGAATATCACCGGCGAATTTTAGTTTGGGATGGTACGATTACTCTCAAGTTGGGGAGGAGTCTTTGGTCTTTCTGGATGAGAATTGGGAGATTGGGGGAGGTTCCTCAGAGAAGCCGTACTACTACGTGGCTGTCGGGGTAGCCCCGAAGTCGTACAACCCCTCGCTTCTGGAGGCCATACCGGCGTTGAGCGGAAAAGACTACCGGACAAAAAACTGGCAGCATTCCAGTCCGGCATTCTGGGGCTCCGCCATCTACAGACCGGATGACCAGCAGAGACAGTACCATCCCTTCCAGTTGGCGGCTCTGGAGTTGACCGACGGACAGATGATTCTCGAGACCGTGAACGGGAAGAACGGCATTTACGGCATCACGAGTGTGGGGGCCGGCGGCGGGGAGGCGGTATCGTTCATTTCGGTGTTGGAGCTGCCGTTGCATCCTCCTTTTTCGATAGCCGGTTTTTCCGGGATGAGGCTGACGCCGGGGTGGTACGGCGGTTCGAGAGAGTCGGGTTCCGCGGGCTCGCTCGTGCGCTCACGACGTATTCAGTACCAGGCCGGGGTGCCGGGGGTTGGCATAGGGAACGCCTTCGCAGATCCCTGTCTCCCAGCAGATGACGTGTACGTTTTCCATGAGACAAACATCAATTCCGATGTGAACGGGAACGGACGCATCTTCTCTGATTTTTACGACCATGGACTCATCATCAACGATGCGCTGTGGGATCGGTGGTTCTGCTCCTCGATTTCCGATATGCCGACGGAATCAGGGAAGCAGACAGCGCAGGAGGTCGTCAGGGCGTTTGCCGCCGGTGAACAGCCCCTCCCTGTGTCTCGCTACAAGCTCAATCACACCGCCGCCAACCAGGAGAGGCTCGTGCAGCGGATTATGGCGGACGATGGCTGGATGAACATTGCCCAGTACCTGATGGTGGAGGGAGGATTCAATGTGAACTCCGTTTCGGAAGAAGCATGGGCGTCCGTGTTGTTGGGGTTAAGCAAGCGCACGATTGTGAGCAACACCAACAACGAGTTGCACCCGGTGGAGCGAGATTCCGGCGAAAATGTGCAGTTCTCCCGTTTCATGGTAGCGACGGCGGATCGCACCTTCGGAGACGGTGGATACAATATGCTGCTGGGAGCTGCCTTTTTGCGGCCGAGCATGAAAATGGCTACGGCGTGGGGTGATGTGCGGGAACTGACGCCTCAGTCCATCCGCGAACTGGCGCGCCAGATCGTCCGTCAGGTGCGCGCCCGAGGTCCCTTCCTGAATATGTCCGATTTCATCAACCGACGTCTGGACGGCGGAAGTGACGCGGCTTTGACGGGAGCTCTGCAGGCGGCCATCGATGCTACGGATGTCAATTCCATGTTCAATGACGCATCTTTCCGCGTGACTCCGCAGAACGGGAACTTCTACAGCTATGCGGCGGCGGAGGAAGGGTCGATGTATACGGCGGCTCCTGGCTACCTCATCCAGAGTGACGTTCTCTCCTCTCTGGGCAACATCTTAACCGTGCGGGACGATACCTTCACGGTGCGGGCATACGGCTGCGTGCGCAACAAACGCGGAGCTGTCATGGCTCAAGCGTGGTGTGAAGCGACAGTGCAGCGCACGATTGACTACGTGGATCCCACCAATCAGCCAAACGAAGGAGGATACGATCCACAGCAAGGTACCGCGAATAATGCTTCGCTCACCAGGATTAATCAGGTCATGGGCAGAAAGCTTCGCGTGGTCGCCTTCCGCTGGTTGGATGCCTGGGATATTTAAGAAAGCGAAAAAAAACGTACGTTTATGTTAGGGTACATCATCAAGCGCCTGCTGCTGCTGGCTGTCGTCATTGCAGGGGTTTACGTGTTGGTGCAGAACGCGCCGGTGTGGCAGGAGTGGGCGAGTCTCGGCAGGCGGGAGGCGGATGATGCGGGTGTTTTGTCCGAGGAGGCTGATTCCTACAAGGAATTGCCGGCGTCGGAGGTGCCGTTGGTCCAGGCGGTTCTTCCCGGAACGTCTTTGCCACATGGGGTGCGGCGCTTGCTGGAGAAAGAGAATGCCGAGCTCTCTTCCGGTCGTCTTGTCCTGTACGCCTTCCCCGGGCAGTTGGGAGGAAGGACGGAGGTCGTGGAGTGGGAGCTGGATGAGCAGGGCGCCAAGATGCACGTGGCGAGGCAGGGGGCTGGTCAGTACGAGCTGAGCGTGGTGGATGAAAACGGAGAAAAGGCGTGCAGCCTGACCATGCGGACGGAGGGGGACAACTGGGTGAGCACCCAAGATACGGGGGGGCGTGAGGTAGCCATTCTGTTGCCAAATGACGGCGGCGAACAGGAGGCACGCGCAGTTCTGCTCATGCCGAAAATCGAGTTGCTCCTGCCGAATTCCGGCGAGGGCTTATCTGTCCCCGATCCCCGTTCCGCAACAATCGGCAAGATAACCCCTCAGATACTGGGATCCTCGGAATACGAGCTCCGGATCAACAGAGATGAACGGGCGGCTCTGAGCTCTCTGGAAGCCTCGCTGCGCGGAAAGGCCGTGTGGACCATGCAAGGAGGTCTCAAAATGCCCAACGTGGCTCAAAACAATGAGGTCGTTCTCAACGTTCAGGATCCGGTCAAGGTTCCTTTCGAGTGCTCTCTGTCTGCCCATTCCATGGTGGAGAATACACTGGTTGCTTTCGATGTGCAGTTGGAGGATCGCTACGATCTGGCGCGACCTGTCCTCAAGAAACTGCTCTCTTACGTCAATACGTCGCGTGCCGCCGCCAAGCTCGGCAACCCGTCCAAAGCTTTCAGCATTGCTCATGTGTATTACCTGCTTTCCCTCATTCCCCAACAGGTCTCTGAGCCGAAGCAGCAGCGCGAAACAGCTGTCCGCTACGCCTCTCTCTTCCTCAACCCCGAATGGCGGGATTTCTGTGAAAAGAATTTGCCCCACCTCCCGATGCCGGATCACGAGAGCGTGACGCTTAAAAACGGACGCATTCACGTCCTTGAAGGCTCTGTACGCCAGCTGACACGCCTCAGCGGACACAGCATTCAGGCTTACCTCTGCAAAATGCTCTCTGAAATCACGCGCAATTTCTTCAACCAGGAATTCACATCCTTCGCGGCCGCTAAACGACCGCTTGCTAAACTCTGTCTGGATCGAGTCAAGGTCGGCAGTGACGGCCGTGCCGTCTGGTTCTTCACCATACGATAAAAGCAAACCCCAATGCGTTTGCTCGGTGCGATGGAAGCAAAGCCGGCATGACGGCGCTGCGTAGCTCCTGTCGCCTTCCAGCCAAT
Source organism: uncultured Akkermansia sp. (assembly GCA_947628035.1). Taxonomy (GTDB): domain Bacteria; phylum Verrucomicrobiota; class Verrucomicrobiia; order Verrucomicrobiales; family Akkermansiaceae; genus Akkermansia. The sequence goes on from CANQYL010000115.1 coordinate 5,680, forward strand.
AACCTAGTGCAAACGCATTTGAGAAAAGTGAAATAACGGAGAGAATACCCTTATTGATTGATATCATCATTGATACGTATCAAAAATCATAACAACAAACGGTCATCATGATGATGGCTTTCATGAAGACTCTGCATCCGTTAACAACCCAAAAAAATCTGGGTCAACCCAAATTTTTGTGGAAAATTGAATTTTTGTTAAAAAGGTGGGAGCATTCAAGCAAGACGCGTAGGCGA
>CANQYL010000116.1 GCA_947628035.1 uncultured Akkermansia sp.
TTGTCAGATACTGGATATTTTGCCGACTTTGTGGAATTGCTTTGCGGAGTCATTCCACAAAATTATACGAAGAGCGCGCTCTGCGTTTGCCCGGGGAGAATGAGCTTGCAATTTTGAAGAGGGTAGTGTAGGGTAGAGGTGTGAGCTATCAGGTGTTTGCTAGGAAATATCGCCCGCGTACATTTAAGGACGTACTCGGACAGGATCATGTGGTGCGGACGCTGTGTAATGCGATTGAGCAAAAGAGGCTGGCGCATGCGTATTTGTTTGTCGGTCCGAGAGGGACGGGGAAGACGTCCACGGCGCGCATTTTTGCGAAGGCATTGAACTGCACCGGCGGTCCGAAAGTGGATTTTGATCCGGATGAGGACGTATGTGTCGAAATTGCGGAGGGGAGAAGCTTAGACGTGCTGGAGATTGACGGGGCATCCAATCGCGGGATTGACAACATTCGGGATTTGAGGGACAACGTGCAATTCGCACCGGCTCGGGGGCAGTACCGTATCATCTACATTGACGAGGTACACATGCTCACGAAGGAATCCTTTAATGCTCTGCTCAAAACGTTGGAGGAGCCGCCGGCGCACGTCATGTTTATTTTTGCAACGACGGAACCGCACAAGATACTGTCGACCATTTTATCGCGCTGTCAGAGATTTGACTTGAGACCGATACCCGCGGACATCATTGCGAAGCATTTGGTGGACATAGCCGGGAGGGAAGGAGTCCAACTGAGCGAGGAAGCGGCCTACGCCATCGCCACCGTAGCAGACGGAGGGATGCGCGACGCTCAGTCTATGCTCGACCAACTCGTCTCATTCTGCGGGGATAACATCACGGAGGAAAATGTGCGGGATATCTTCGGCATTACCGGGAGGGAGACCGTTGCCCGAGCCGTGGCCTATATGCTGGCACGTGAGCTGCCGAGTCTGCTTCGGCTGGTGGGGGAACTCTCGGAGTCCGGACGGGACATGGGGCAGTTTTTATCGGAGATGATGGGGAGTGTGAGGGAGCTCCTGGTGGCGAAAGTGGCTCCGGAGGAGGGTGGAGTGAACGTCCCTCCTGCCTGGCGTGAGACGCTCATGCAACACATTTCCCGCATTCCTCTGGATAAGATCGTGAGCCTCATGGAAGCGCTTTCCACCGCCGAGGAACAGATGCGCTGGAGCACCAACAAACGCCTGCACATGGAGATGGGGCTCATCCAAGCCGTGCATTCTCTCTCTCAGGCCAACATCAGCGACATCATACGCGCTCTTAACGGGGCTCCTATCCCCGAGACGCCGATAGCCACCACCGTGCTGCCGGACATTCCTCTGCCCGGACCGGCAGGGGAGTCCTCCCGAGCGACGAGTCGGAAGGCCACCACAGAGGAGAAAGTCGAGTCCGCCCCCCGGACACAGACCGCGCCGAAACCGGAATTGAAACCGGAGCCATCAGGGTCCGCACCTGAACAGCAGAAGGAGACGGAGAAACAATCGGAGACAGTTGCGCCGGAGACTTTGGAACCTATTGATGATGCGCCTCCGTTGTTCGACGACATGCCTTCAGCCGCCCCATCCGTTGAGTCGCACACCATGAGCGAGGCGGACTGGGAAGCTATCCTCAGCGCAGCTCGGGAGAGGTCGCCGTTGAAGGTCGGGAGCGTGGGTTCCACACTGTTTATCGGTGAGGATGATGGTTTGGTCACCGTGGCGATCCATCCTACAGACACCGACAGTCGGGACGCGTTGTTGAGCGAGGATGTGGGGGAAATGCTCCGGGAGGAGGCGCAACGTCGGGGAACGAGGTTGGCACGACTGCGCATCGTAACAGATGACAGCGTGCCATTGCCTGAGGAAGAACCGGAGGAACCCACGCCGTCTGTTTCTCAAGCGCCTGAGGAAACGGAACCCGAGCCGAAAAAAGAGCTCGCGAAAAAGGGAACCGCCAAGAGTGCCGTGAAGAAGGAGGAGGTACCGACTCGGGAGTCAAAGGCAGCCCTGTCCGCCGAGGAGTTTTACAAGGATCCCCTCATTGAGCTTGCCATCAATGAATTTCATGCTAAACTCATCAAGTAATTTGATCCTATGAATATCCAAAAGCTCATGAAACAAATGCAGGCCATGCAGACCAGCATGGTTCAGGCTCAGGATCGGCTCGCCGAGCAACAATGCAGCGCCGAGGGAGCCGGAGGAAAAATCAAGGCTACTGCCAATGGAGCAGGTGAGCTCATCTCCCTCCATATCGATCCCTCCATCGTTGATCCGGACGATGTCGAGTTTTTGGAAACCCTCATTTTGAAGACAGTGCAGGATGCTCTGAAATCCGCCAAGAACATGATGGAAGGAGAGATGCGCAAGATGACCGGGGGCTTTGGGCTGCCTAGATGAACTGCTGATGAGGAAACAAATTACCACGCTCCTGGTAGTGGCAGCCGCGCTCTTTCCTGCGCGCGGGGAGGTGGTTTCTGTCGGCAAATACCAAGCCAAAATTGTCCCGGAGCAATTTGCTACGCTGACCTTCATGAACAAGGGACTGGTGTCAGATCTCTACCGGACAGAGGATGGGCGGGTGGAGAAGGGCATGGTGGTGGCCGTCATGGATAAGGACAAGACGGAGGAGGAGCGCGAGGACATGGAGTTGCAACTCACAAAAGAACGTCTCAACAAGAAGGATGAGATCCGCAAGCTGGAGGTTCAGCGTGACAAGCTCTCCTTCTACATGAAACTGAGTGAGGGGGAAAAAAACTACGCCAAAGAGTACAAGCCCGATGGGAATGCTGATTCTCAAGACACACTCTCTGACATCAACGATCGCATGGATCTGCTCAAGCGCGAGCTGGAGACTATGGAGCGCCGCAAACGGGCTGATTTTGAAAACAAACACGAAGCGCTCACCCTGCGTATGCCTTTTACGGGGAGGATTCAATACAACTTCCCGATGCCGGAGGATCCTTCCCAGCCTTTTGAATACGTCAATAACGGAGCTCGCCCCTTTGCTACCGTGTGTGATGATTCCGCTTTCTACATCACCCTCAACATAGCGGACACGGATCTCAGTTTGCTGCCTCCGGAGAATTTCAGCGTTTTCATTGAACTGCCGGAAGGAAAACAACTGCGCGGTACCTACGCTTATCGGAGGGTGGAAAAAAATTCTTCCGGGGCGGGAGACATGCTCGTCTATTTCTTTAAGGTCGACCCGTCGGATCATGAAACAGCCTACAAGATGCTGGGAAGCAACACCAATGCTATCCTGCTGTTTTCCTCACCACAGGGAAGCAAGTTGTTGCACAAGGCGGAACTGCTGGCTCATCCGGCAGCGGCAGAAAGTGAGAGCTGGGCTCAGCTCGTGAGACGAGCGTACCCCGGGTATGTCATTGTCATTGTCGCTGAGAAGGACTTGCTCATACGACCTGCAACCCCACAGAATGCGCCAATGCCATGAACCTGGTGTGCGAGGATATTTCATTCGGGTATACGAAGAAGGAAAAGGTGCTGGATCACTTCTCGCATGAATTTCGTCGGGGCATCACTGTGCTGAAGGGGTATTCCGGCAGCGGGAAGACCACCCTGCTCAAGCTTCTGGCAGGATACCTGAAGGTGGACAGCGGGCGTATCATCACTCCGATGGGAATGAAGGTGACGAGTCGAGCCTATCACCGGCGTGGGGTGGCGTATATGTTTCAAGGGATCAATTTGCTGCCGCTCATGAGCGTGGAGAGGAATTTGCGACTGGCGGCAGAGATGGCGATGCTGCCGGGGAAATTGTGGAAACCACGCTGCGAGGATCTTATCAAGGATCTTGGTCTGCAGGAGTTCCGTCACCGCAGGGCGGACAAGCTATCCGGCGGTCAGGCCCAGCGTGCAGCCCTGGCTCGCACACTCATGAAAAATGCGCCCACCGTTTTGCTGGACGAGCCAACCTCAGGGTTGGACGATGATAACACCGCGATAATCAAGAACCTCGTGCTCAAGGATGCGGCAGAAAATATCTGCATCATCTGCACCCACGATGCGCGATTGCTGGATTTAGCCGATGATCTCATTGATTTTGACCATCCTGTATCTTGCTAGGGATACGGTGCATCGCTGGTTCACCCGGGTGTCCAGTCCCATAGCGCGTATCTTGGTTGTTTATTTTTTGACACTCAGTGCATTAGCTGCACTAGGGAGTTACGTGATTTCTCTTAATGTTGTGAGAGACGAGATTATCAAACGCGGCGGCGACATGGTGATTTCCTCTTTTTCCACGTCGGCAGATCATACTGTTTACCTCCCTTCCTACAAGGAAATGAGCGATATTTTGGACGCCGATACGTACATTTTGAAATCTCTTGGAAACGTTCGTTTGGAGAACGACAGGAATGTGTCCGCCTACACGTACCCCTTCAATCGCTTCCAGCAAATGCTGCCTCTCATGTCTTCCACCGGACGTCCCACTCTTGTCCAGAACCCGGAGAAATCCCACTTGCCGGAGGGACCCAGTTCCGTCAAGGTGCAGGGGGCACGGGAGGAAGTATTGGTCAAGAATTTGCCGGAGGGGCACCCCCTGCGTCGCTCCTTGCCGGATGGGATCGTCCTTATCGTCGCTCCCGACGGAATACCTCCGTCCATGAATGCCAACACCGGGGGCTATACGACGATGGTTGTTCGTGTGCGTCACCTCACCTCCTCGCAATCCATCCTGAGGGTAGAGCAGTTCATTCGCCATTTGCAACGCTTTGAACACCTCGTTGGTAACGTCGTTTCTGTGAGTGACCTGCTTCGGCGCATGGACATTGTGCTGGATAAGCAGATGCAGTGCCGCATCGCGTTCTGCTTGGGCATAAGCGCCATCGTGGGGATTTTGCTTACGGCGCTGGCGGGCATGGAATACCGACAGAATGAGTACATTTACACCCTCATGAAGAGCTTTGGCATCCACCCGCTTCTGTTGGTGGGAGCCTTCATCGTGGAAAACATCATCTTGGTCGGTATTTCATTTGTGGGAGCCATCGCCACATTTATGTACTTCCAGAGGATCATTGTGGTGGAGATTCTGAAGCTGGGCAATTATTCGCTCTCCCTCGAACAAATAGCGTCGGAGATAGCGATCATATCCTACACCCTCCTCGGGTGCATCCTTGTTTCCTCTATCCCCATTATCGCTGCAGCCTACCGACAAATCGGTCGCGTTCTGAAGTGAGGGCGGGGCAAACGCAGAGCGTTTGCCTATTTACGATTTACGACGTACGATTTACGATTTGGAAAGTTCGCGCGCTTGTGCGCGGAGATGCGGAGCGAAAGCGCAGCGGAATTTTGGGGCAACGCGGGTCGTTAATGAGGAAAGCGACGGGAGTTATGCCATGCCAGGTCGATTCACCGCCGCCCCATTGACTCAGCGTCGTCCCCTCGGCGCTGAGCCCTGCGGGCAAAATGCTCACGCATTTTGTCCAACCGCCCTTACCGCCCGCTTCGCGTGCGCCCTATACGGGGCCACAGGAACCGGAGGTGCCTAAGTCAACTATAATAATTAAGGTCGGCGAATTTTTATTTTACGCTAAGAAAGGTCAGCATAGCTCCGCTTATGGGGGGGCTTTCAGCCTCCCCATTCCCCTCTGACCAGGGAGGGAGCTCCTCGCTCTCTCCCTTGGATCCCTCTCTGCGGGGGGATTCCTTAGATGGGGAGGGCTGCTCATCCCTCCCCAAACCCCTCCTGAGGCAGCTTGCAGCTGCACCGCGTTCAGGCCACTTCTTTTCCCGTATTGGCTTTGAGCTTTTGTTG
>CANQYL010000117.1 GCA_947628035.1 uncultured Akkermansia sp.
GATGACCCCGGGGAGGAAGAGGACCCGCAGCAGCCTCAGCAGGATGAACCGACGCCACCGGAGGGTCAGGAGGGTGGAGAGTTACCCGATGATCCCGGGGAGACAAAGGACCCACAGCATCCCCAGCAGGATGAGCCGACAATACCGGGTGGTCGGGAGGGTGGCGAGTTGCCGGGTGACAGCGGAGAGACGGAGGAACCGCAGCAACCTCAGCAGGATGAACCGACGCCACCGGAGGGTCAGGAAGAAGGCGAGTTGCCGGGTGACAGCGGAGAGACGGAGGACCCACAGCATCCCCAGCAGGGTGAGCCGACAACGCCAGGTGGTCAGGAGAGCGGCGAGTTACCGGGTGACCCCGGAGAGACGGAGGATCCGCAGCATCCTCAGCAGGATGAACCGACAATACCGGGTGGTCAGGAGGAAGGAGAGTTGCCCGGTGACCCCGGGGAGACGGAGGACCCGCAGCAGCCTCAGCAAGGAGAGCAAACACCGCCGGAGGGTCAGGAGAGCGGCGAGTTACCGGGTGACCCCGGAGAGACGGAGGAGACGCATCCTCATCAAGAGGAGGCGACAACGCCGAATGGTCAAGCGGGAGGAGGATTGCTGGATGATATCGTGGCGACAGAGGATCCTCAACATCACGAAACGGGGGATCGCACGGATCTGCTGGAGGAAGAGGAAGATCTCATCTCGCAGGGTAAACATGAGGAAAGCGATCATCTCAGTTCAGCTGTGGCGGGCAGTTCATTGCCTACGCTTTCCATGGCGCTTTCGCGTGCAGCGGAGGCGGGATTGCGCGGTTTGGCTGAACGTATGAGTGATGAGCTGGAGCCTTGCAAGGGGGAAGAGGGGAAAGGATGGATGTGGAATCTGCAGGCGGATGGAACGTATGCTCGACTTGAGAAGAAGGATACGTTTTCGGGGTATTCTCTGAGAACCGCGGGCGGCACGGTCGGTGCGCGAAAAGTGGTCTCCGACGGCAAGGGAAGTATAGGAGCGACCTTCAGTGTGGAGCACGGAAATTGGAGAGCCTCGGCGGAGGATGTTGCACACGGGCAGGTCAATGCCGCTTTCTTCACGGTGTATGGGGCGTATCTCAGCGGGAAATGGAGGCATTTTTTTGCCGCACAGGGAGGCGCCTGCACCATGAGTCCGGAGCGTAGAGTCAGCATAGGAAAGGTATCCTATACGGTCGCCGGACGAACACACGGGTACGAAGCGGGGGCGCTCTACGAATTGATGTATTGCGGATGGATCGCAGAAGGATCCGAGGGAGGGTTGCGTCCTTTCCTGCAGGCGATGTGGCAGCGGGTCGATGTAGCCGGCTACTCGGAGCGCGGGTCGGACGCGGCATTGCACGTGGGTGGACAGACGTTGATGCGCGGCATTGTGGGAGTCGGTGTGGAATGGAGCGGACAAACGCAGTTTGCCGAGAGACGTGTGTGCTGGAGTCTGCGCGGGGAGGTTTACGCCAACCTTGGAGACCGAGAGTCGGAGGCGCGTGTGGCCTTTGTGCGGGGCAGGGGGCACAGCGAGAAGGTTCGCAGTGCGCGGGAGAGTGTTCCGGGGATCGAGTTGGCAGGCGGTCTTTACCTTCCGACAGGTGCCGGAACGTGGTACACGGTCGGTGGAGTTGACCTTCAAAATCGGAGTTGGAGTGCGAGGATCACGCTGGGCTACAGAATCAGCTTCTAACGAAGCGTGATTCTGTAGCCTATTTACGATTTACGATTTACGATTTGGATGCTAGCGCGCTACGCGCGGGATGCGGAGCGGGAGCGCAGCGGAATTTTTGGAACGATGCGGGTTGTTGATTCGAAAGCTCCCGGAGTTTCGCCATGCCGTCTGCACTGCTTTGCTTCCATCGTCCATCGTCCATCGTACATGTCTTGATTTGCGATTTGGATGCTAGCGCGCTACGCGTGGGATGCGGAGCGGGAGCGCGGCGGAATTTTTGAGCAACGCGGGTCGTTAATGAGAAAACGATGGAGTCAGTGACGCGCCTATTTTACAATGTTGAGAATTCGCGTGTGCGGCGCAAGGTGGAGAGGAGGGAGGAGAGAGAGGTCTCACGGAAGGTGGCGGAAGAGAGATCGCATGAGGCCGTGAGACGGCAAGGAACAGCGACGGATGGGATGCCGGCAGCGCGCGCGGCGAGAAGACCGTTTTCGGAATCCTCAATGATGAGGCAGTCGGTGTTCGGGAGTTGAAGAAAGTCGCGTGCTGCGAGGAAGAGGGCGGGGTCGGGCTTCACGGGGAAGCCGTCCGTGCGGCAGAAGATGCGTTCAAAGGAGGCGAGGGCATTCAGGGATTTCAGCCAGCCCTCCACCCAAGCGCGGGAGGAAGAAGAGGCGACAACGGTGCGGATGTGTTGCTCTCGGCACCACTCCAGGAGTTCTTGTGCGCCGGGCATGAGAGATGAGGAAGCGAGGAGCTCTCGTTCCATGCGGCGGCGTTCGGCATTTTCTTTGTCCCAGTCGAAGCGCTTACCGGAAATTTTTTCCAAGAGGTCGGCAGGGTTGAAGTGGGAGTAGCCGGCGCCGAGACAGGGAGTGTAGTCCTGCACCGTGAGAGAAAATCCCTCTCGTTCAAAGAGCGCTTGCCAGGAGCGAAAAATAGCTTCCTCCGTGTCCACGAGCACGCCGTCGAAGTCAAAGATGATAGCCTTGGGCAAACGCATGGGGGAGTGCGTTTGCCTACTTACGATTTGGGGAATTTGCGCGCTGTCGCGCGGGGACGAGGAGCCGGGACGGGGCGGAATTTCTGAAGCATTACAGGGCATTAGTTGGAGCGGCAGTTCATGGACGTCCGTGCAATTTAGCGAGGACCCACTCCTTGAGCGTGCGGTGGGCGAGGTTGGCGTGCATGAGGTAGAGAGCGATGACGATGTAGATGACATTGGGAATCCATGCGCTGATCCATGCCTGGATGAGACCGGACTCGCCGAGCGAGGGGAACACGCGGTAGAGAAAGAGCATGAGCGCGGCGAGAAGAACCGCGATGCCGATACCCTTCATCGGGCTGCGGCGTTGGAAGGTGATGGCGCTGGGAAGCGCGAGCAACACCAGCACGAGGCAACTGAAGATACGAGCGATGCGCACGTGCCATTCCGTGAGGTAGCGGCAGCGATCCAAAGAGGAACCGGCTCCCGTTTTGATGAGTTCGTAGAGGACGGAGGTGCCCATGGCGTCGATGCGGTTGTTCTGCGTGGGGGAGATGATCTGGAAGGGTTTTTCATTGAACTCGCAGGTGAGTTCCGGTGAGTATTTTTCATCGCTCGGTCGGGTGGAGGCGCCGGCCATATCGCGTGTATACACCTCCTTGAAGGTCCAGGTGGAATTTTGTTTGTTCCAAGAGGCGGAGTCGGCAACGAGTTGGAAGAGGAGGTGTCCGGAATTTTTAGGATCGAACTGTTCGACGACGAGGCCGCGCATAGGATCGCCGGGATTTTGGAAAGTGGCGGGGTGTTGCACGCGCCAGATGCGGGCGAAGGCATCGCTGCGGTAGATGATGGGGGCAGCTTGATTGTTGGCTGTTTTTTCCTGTTTAAGGATGATTTGTCGGAACTGGGAACCATTGGGAGCCCAGTGGAAGCCGAAAATGCCGTAAGCTACCGCGCCGATGGATGCAAAGACGAAGACAGGCATGCAGACGCGCAACAGCGATCGACCGCTTTGGAGCATACCGGTGAGTTCGCTGGAACCGGAGAGGCGGCTGAGTCCCCACAGGGCGCCCATCATGATCGAGTAGGGCATGATTTGATAGAGAAACATGGGGAGCTGGGTCACATAGAAGAAGGCGGCCTGATGGAGGGGGTCGTCAAACCGTGTGCGGAAGCGCTCCATGTTGTCGGTGAAATCAGCGAGCATGTAGATGAGCAGCAAGATGAAAGTGCAGAGCAGGCAGTAGGTGATAAAGACGCGGCTGACGTAACGATCCATGGTGCCCATGAAGGCGTAGATGAGAGATCCGATGAAGGGGAGGTAGCACAGCAGCAGCAAAAAGAGAGGCCGACATTTTTGCTCAATCGGGTAACTTTCCGGCATGCCCGACACCTCCCAGCGCATCTGCTCCAGCTCGCCGGGAACGAGGAAGTAAGCCAACAGTGCGCCTCCCGCCAGGCAGAGCAGGATGAGAAGCAGATTCTTCACTGTGGCTGACATGAGGCTTGGAGCGGACTTGGTTTTGGCTGGGGAGGGGAGGAGGATTTCGGTGTTGGAGGCGGGCTTTTCTGAGGGCTGAGTCGGGGCAGGGGATGGCTAGACCCCGTTTGTCAAACGCTCAGCGAGGTACTCCGGCAGACCTTTGGCGAGGATGGCGTCCTGCGCTGCTCTGATATCGTACTCGACTCGTTTGATGATGATGAGGTTGAGATCCGTGTCGTAGATGGCGTAGCAAGCGCGTGGATCGTTATCGCGGGGCTGGCCGACTGAACCGGCGTTGATGAAGTACTTGACACCGGTCTGGGGCTGGAACTCCGTATATCCATCGGTGTAGAGCGCGCGGATGGTATCGCGATCCTCGACGGCGTGACGCCCGTTCCAGAAGAAAATTTTGGGCACGTGGGTGTGACCGTGGAAGCAGATGTTGGAGAATTGGCGTGGGAAAATAGACGTTGCATCGTCTGCGTTGATGATGTAATTCCACGCTTTCGGATGATCCAGTGAGGAGTGAACGATGGTGAAGCTGACGCCGTTGTCGGAGCGGACGATGCGTTGGTATTGGAGGGAAGAGAGCCACTTGAGGCGTTCCGCATCCAACTGATTCCTCGTCCAATCCATGGCTTGCCGAGCCACCTGGTTCATTCGTGCCTGCGAGGGGGTCACCACCTCCTCATCGTGATTTCCCCTCACCACGGGGCAATTCCAATTTCGCACGCAGTCCAAGCATTCGCTCGGGTACGCATTGTAGCCCACCACGTCGCCCAGACAGGCTATATCCGTGCACTGCATGGCGTACATATCGGCGGCTACCGCGCTCAGGGCGTGGTAATTGGCATGAATGTCGCTGATAATTGCTGTTCGAGACATCTTTCTGATGCATCTATCTTAACATATCTTTCTCTCTCTGACAAGAGCCGAGGCACCGGAGGCATCTGGCGATGCCTATTTACGATTTACGACGTACGATTTACGATGTGGAAAATTCCGCGCCGGGGGCGCTGGGCGCCTAGCAGCGCCTATTTACGATTTACGATTTTGCCATCTCTAAAAACTCTTCATCGGGAGGAAACGAAGGGGAAAAAGAGAGAG
>CANQYL010000118.1 GCA_947628035.1 uncultured Akkermansia sp.
ACCTCGAAAAGGAGGAGAAGGCGACTCTTATTGCTCTTTCGTTCCCTATAAAATTGAGTTTTTCGAGATGGCAAAATAGGCAAACGCCCCGCGTTTGCCCCTTCCTCTTCTTGACATTTGTCTGCCGGTGGGGTATGCTTGCGTGCGAGATGCCAACGGAAACATTAGAGCAAAATTACATGTGCGATCCGGATGCGGATGGCGGATTTGTGTACACCACGCTGGAGGCAGCCATCAACTGGATGCATAAGTACTCACTTTGGCCAATGCCGATGGGAACCTCATGCTGCGCCATTGAGTACATGGCGGCCTCGTGTTCTCGTTATGATATTTCGCGGTTCGGATCAGAAGTGAACCGCTACGCGCCACGGCAGGCGGACTTCATGTTTATCTGTGGAACCATCACGTACAAAATGGCAAGCCTCGTGCGGCGCATTTGGGATCAGATGCCGGAGCCGAAGTGGTGCATATCCTGCGGGGCTTGTGCCTGCAGTGGCGGAATGTTTCGTTCGTACTCTGTCCTGCAGGGCGTGGATAAAATTGTGCCGGTGGATGTGTACATTTCCGGTTGTCCGCCTCGTCCGGAAGCTCTGCTACAGGGGCTGATAACTTTGCAGGACAAGATCATGAAGACGGACCATCCGCTCAAAGATTTTTTCAAAACTCATGACTTGCGGGAGGCTCAACGAGCAGCCTCTATCAATGAGAAGGTGATCGTGGATTAAGACGTAGCAGCTCGTTTCATCTTTCTGAACCATTAAACGATTTGACTTTATGGTAATCGATAGAACCCAAATAAAAACCGAATTGCTTGAGCGAATCCATGGACGTTTCCCCGAGCTGGAACATCACGAATTCCGGGGTGACGAGATGTTCACCGTCGCGGCTGAAAAACTGGTGGAGGTGATGCGCTACCTGAAAGAAGCATGCGGGTTTGATATGCTGCTCTGTGTCTCAGCGGTTGATCATTTGGGGGAGGAGCCCCGTTTTGAGGTGCATTACACGATCACGCAGGCGGAAACCGGAGTGAATCTCCTCGTCCGTGTGCCTGCCCCCGGAGAAACCCCATCTGTCCCGTCCTTGGTGCCGGTCTGGAGATCCGCCAATTGGCTGGAGCGCGAGCAGTTCGACCTCATGGGCGTGAATTTTGAGGGGCATCCGGATCTGCGACGCATCATGATGTGGGAAGATTACCCCTACCACCCTCTGCGCAAGGATTTCCCGGTGGCAGGTGTGGAGACCGAAACCCCCGGCGTAGCTTTCACTGAAAAGGCGCCGACCCATGGAGCTCCGTTCACCACAGCTCCCGGCGGACGCACGGCCGCGGAGCGCGAGCCCCGCTCCCGTTCCTGATTTTCCCCTGCTTGCGCCATGAGCAAGGTTCCTCCCGAACACGACCCTGCAATTCGCGCAGATGCCTGGCTGGGGGATGCCGTTCTGGCACTTTATGTACGCGAGATGTTGCTGGAATTAAACCACGGCATCGTGGATGGCGAGACTTTTGTGGCTCTCACAAGCAATGATTTTCTGCGGCTCGTCGGCAACGCGACTCTCGTGGAAGCTCGCATCGGCGTTGCCTACCGGGATGGAGGGGTGCCAGCCGCTTTTGCTTGGATCGATGAGCATCTTCGTCCCCGCATGAATACCACTCTCCATTCCCTGCGTTCGCGACGTGGCAGGTGACTTTGGGCGTGATCCCTCTCCTCTCTCATGAAGACCAACCTCTCCACAGCGCGGCAGGGCAGGATGTCGCCGCACAAGGAGAGTTTTCTCCATCGGGCGGTGCGTGAACTGCTGATACGCACTCCGTTGTTGGTTCCTCTGCTCGTTGTGGTGGGCGTCATCATCGGCGGAGTCTGGGGGTGGGGTCTGGTTGCGACGGCCGGAGCTGTCGCGTGCGTGCTGCGCATGCCGCGGATTCTCCTGTGTGCCTCGCTTTTGGGGGCTATTGTGTGGCTGAGCAACTCTGTGAGACAGCAGAAGACTGAGGAAGTCCTGTCCCGGAATCCCGTCCTCATGCAGGCAGAAGTGGTGGGATCCTTCGGCAGCAGCTGGATTGTCGAGAGTTCCTGGCTTGGGGTCAGAGCTCTGCTGAGCGACAAGTCGCACGAGTGGCAGCCGGGCGATCAATTGCAACTCGTTGCCCGGAAATATGAACTTCCGGAGCCTCCTGTTCCGGGTATGTTCTCTTCTTCTTCTTGGATGAGAGGGCAGGGCATTGCCGCCCGCCTCAACTGCATTCACGCGGATAAGCTGCCGTCCACGGGGCTGCACGGCAGGTTGGTGCTTCTCAGCGAGGAAATTCGTTCAGCTCTCGCCGATAAACTAATGCCCCCCGGTACGGAATCTGACCCTCGTTGCCAGGTTCTCTGTGCTCTCACGTTGGGTGAGAAGGGACGGGCTGATCCCGCTACCATGGAAGTCTTCCGTCGGGGAGGGTGTTTGCACGTCTTCGCCGTGAGTGGCCTCCACGTCGGCATTGTGGCGGGCATTTTATGGCTGCTCTTGCGGTTGTGCCGCGTGCATCCCGCCGCCGGACGGTACATCGTTCTCATCGCGGTGGGGGCGTACGTGTTCGCCACGGGCATGGCTGCTCCCGCTGTTCGTGCGTACGTCATGCTGCTCGTGCTCACGGGCGGACTCATCTTGCGCCGTCGAGTCGGGCTGTTCAACGCGTGGTGTATGGCGGCTCTCTTGATTCTCACGGTGCAGCCGTGGCAGTTTTACCAGGCCGGATTCCAGCTCTCCTTCGTGGTGTACGGCGCCATCTGTCTGGGCATTCGTTACGGTCTGCGCGGCAAACCATGGTTCGGTCCGGATGACTACGTGCCCTCACGCATCCACACTCCTACCGAACGCGGAATGGTGCGTACAGATATAGCCATTCGCGGAGCCGTGCTGGTTTCTGTGAGCGCTTGGCTCGTGTCGTTGCCGTTGGTGATGTACCAGTTCCACGTCGTGAACACGGCCAGCTACCTTATTAACATAGCGCTCACCCCTGTTGTGCCGGTGGTCATGCTGCTTGGCTTGCTGGCAGTAGTTCTCAGTTGGGCGCCCTTTCTCGGGGTGTTTTTGCACACGCTGGCCATGAAGAGCGCCGGCATCCTGCTCGCCATGGTTGGTTTATCCGGCTCCGTCCCGGGTTTTTACCTCCCTGCCGCACGCCCGCAGCCTCCCTCGTCTCTCATGGTCGTCTGCTTGCAGCACAACAAGAGTTTCGCCGTACTCGGCAATCCCGGCATGCTGGTCGGCGATGTTGATAACGAAACATCGGCGCGCTACAGTGTCGTCCCTGCTGTCTTTCACTCCGGTTTTTCTCCCTCCATTGCCTGTGGACTTCGCCGTCAAGAGGTTGTTTCGTTCTACAAACTCGAGTGGCCCCGGTTGCTCTGTATAGACCCTTTCGAGGTTAAAGAACCTTTCCGCATTTCTACTCCTGCCGGTACTTATACCGTTTTCCCGCCTCCACGGGGCATCCCCAAACGTCCCGCTGCCAACGCGCAGCCCGTCATCGTTTGGCAGCGTCCGGATGGGATGCGTTATATGTACGTGGGCAACGCGGCGATGAGTACTCTGGAGTCCATCCCTCCGGACGAGTGCAGGGCAGATGTCCTCATCCTCGGGTATAATTCCTACGCTCCCGTGGCGGACGGCTCCCTTATCGCCGATATGAAGGTGCAGCGTCTCATCCTGCTTCCTTCCGCAGCGGAGTTGGATGCGGCCGGGCTTCAACTTCCGCCCGGAATCACTCGGCTTTGTCTCTCCGAAGGAAACAATCCTTTCCTCCTGGAGTCGCCGGACAAACCTGAGCCGAGACCTTCCTCGGAAACCAATTCGCATACACAGGAGCAATAGATCGCATCGTCCATTGACGCTTCGGTACCACACTTCCTCTTTCCGCCGCTTTCTCATTAGCGCCACGCGTTGCTGCCAAAATTCCGCTGCGTTAGATTGCGCCAACGGCGCGGAATTTCTCAAATCGTAAATCGTAATTCGGAAATCGTAAATAGGCAAACGCCCCGCGTTTGCCCCGCGTTTGCCTTGGGAGAATCTCGGCTTGCATTTGAATGGGGAAGTTAGTAGAATATGCGCATGCCTGTATTGCAGAACACAATAGCTCTCATTTTTGATTTCGACAAGACGCTCAGTCCCCACAATATGCAGGAAGATACAATCTTCCCGGAGTTCGGCATCGACGCCGAAAAATTCTGGCGTAAATGCAATATGCGCAGTATGGAGGACGGATGGGACGGAGAGTTGAGCTACCTGAAAGAGTTGCTGGATGTGTTGCACATGGATCGAGTGAGTAACGACAGGTTGCGCAGTCTGGGTGAGAAGCTCACCTTCTACCGCGGCCTTCCGGATTTCTTCCGCATCTTCCCCGAACGAGCGCTCAGTCTGGAGCAGCGCCAAGCAGGTGTACGCATTGAGTTCTACATTGTTTCCAGCGGCTTGAAGTCCATCATTGATGGCTCAGTGATACGTCCGTTCATGCGTGAGGTGTTCGGTTGTGAACTGAGCGAGGATGAGCAAGGCTGTATCAATTTCCCGAAACGCGTGCTTTCCCACACGACCAAGACGCAATTCCTCTTCCGCATCAATAAGGGAATGCTTAAGTACACCGAGGATGTGAATGACCACATGGATGCCGATCTGCGCCCCATACCATTCAGCCATATGATCTACGTGGGCGACGGACCGACGGATGTGCCGTGCTTCACCGTGATGCGTCATCAAGGAGGTTTCAGCATTGCCGTGTACGATCCGGACGACGAGACGCGACAAAGCTTCCGCAAGGGTTATAGCTTGAAGTCTGACCAGCAGAGAGTGGATTTCTTCGCCCCTGCCGACTACCGTGTCGGTAGTCACCTCTGCAATATTCTGGAGGAAACGGTGCGCAAGATTGCGGACAATATCTTGCATGACCAACGCAATGGATGAAGGGGAAGTACCGGACTTCGTGCTTTCCTTTCACCTCCATCGTCCATGGTTTCAGACGCTTTCCTCTATCATTACTCTTTCGTTTCCAAAATTCCGCTTTCGCTCCGCATCTCCCGCGCCAACGACGCGCTAGCATCCAAATCGTAAATCTGCCATCTCGAAAAACTCAATTTTATAGGGAACGAAAGAGCAATAAGAGTCGCCTTCTCCTCCT
>CANQYL010000119.1 GCA_947628035.1 uncultured Akkermansia sp.
GTCCATCGTCCATCGTCCATCGTCCATCGTCCATCGTCCATCGTCCATCGTCCATCGTCCATCGTCCATCGTCCATGGCAATCGCATTCGCAAATGCGTTTGCTCAGGGGATTTAGAGTTGACTTCCGCGAGAGAATTCATAGAATGGTGAGCAAGAGGAAAACCCGTTTCACAACAATGAAGGGAAGACTTTACACGATGGGGGTGACGCTGCTGGTATGTGGCGGACTGAATTCCTGTGTACTTGATACCGACCCTGTGCCGGAAATGCCATACAAACCTCGTCCGGTGGCGCCTGCCGAAACACCACAGGAAGAACCGGTGCAGACGACGAGCTGGGAGAATGCTCCCACGCCGTCGTCGTTCATCTCGGCACCCGCAACGACACCGACAAAACCCTTAACGCCGGCAGCTCCTGCCCCCGCTCCGGCTCCACAGCCAAAGACGCAACCCACGGAAAAACCCGCACCGGTGGTCACTCCGACGCCCGCACCTACCCCCTCACCGGGGCCGGCACCTGCCCCGGAACCCACGGCACCGACGATTATTCCCCCCGTCGTTTCCCTTTCCACGCCGATGCAGACACAAACACCGGAACCGGCAGCCAACACCCCGGCTCCTGTTGCGACGGATCCCAAACTCATTACAAATACGGGTCCCATCCCCACAGCAGTGCAAGTGGAAGGAGACCCGACACGCGTATGGAATCCCCTGGATCCCAGCAAGAAGATACGCATCATTAACCCCAAGACAAACCAGCCGTACCCGAGCGGCAAGAAGCTGAAGGTCCGCGGCACGAATTTCCAATTTTACGTGCCGTGAGCAGGGAGGCTTCAGATTCCTTCGACAGCATCGCCATCCTCGGTCCCGGACTCATCGGCGGCTCCGTCGCCCTTGCGGTGCGCAAATACCTGCCGAACTGTGAAGTACGCATCTGGGCACGCCGAGAAGAACCCCTCGCCCAAGCGCGAGAACTGGGCATTGCTTCCGTGACGAGCACAGATATCCGTTCTGTCGTGAGCGGTGCCTCTCTCGTCCTGCTCGCCACTCCGGTGAGCACCTTCCTGCCTCTGGCAAAGCAATTTCTGCCGTCGCTTGACTCCTCAGCAATTGTAACCGATGTCGGTTCCGTGAAGGGGGTGGTTCACCAAACCATTGGGCAATTCCTGTCAAGTCACAAACGCTGTTTCATCGGCTCCCATCCCATGGCCGGTGCGGAGAAGCAGGGTCTGGAAAATGCGAGGGAAGATTTGTTCTGCGGAGCCACCGTCGTGCTGACGGCAGGTGAGGACTGCGAGACTGCCGCTCTGGCGAAATTGAAGAATTTCTGGATCGAAATAGGCGCGGGCAACATCCTTCAAATGGGTGAAGATGAGCATGACTGCGCCGTCGGGCGTGTCTCGCATCTGCCTCACCTTCTCGCCGCGCTTTGCGCTCGAAGCGCGCACTGTGACGGAGTGTCGCCGGATGTGCTCGGCAAATTGGCTGCGGGCGGCTTCCGCGACACAACACGTGTGAGCAGCGGCGGAGCTGAACTCTGGGCCGACATCATCCTGAGCAACAAGGAGGTCATAACGACTGCTCTGGAAGATTGTCACAAGGATTTGTCGGAGCTGCTTGAGATAATCAACCGAGGAGAAGCTGACTCTCTCCGCGCCTGGCTTGAGAAAGCGCGCAAAAATCGACAGGATCTGTGCAACGACTGAGGAAAACGGTTCCCTTTGCACAAAAGGACGTTCTCCTTTCACTCAAGGATCGATTTTTCCGGCGAGACGTTGCTCCCGAGCCATCACGTACAAACCGGCGTAAATGCGCGGATCCACCGCTTTACCCAGGCCGCGTTGCTCCTCCAACCAGTCATCGATCTGCCCACGCGGCACCTCATGCACGATAATTTTCTCGGAGCCGACGCCGCCCCCTTCGTTGACCTTGTGCAACTGCTCCGCGAGAAAGAAGAAGAGGTACTCAGACGTGATGCCCGGGGAAGACGGACCTGAGAAAAGGAGACGCACGGAAGCCGCGTCGTAACCCGTTTCCTCGAGCAACTCGCGCCGGGCTGCCTCCACCGCACTCTCCTCCCCTTCATCACCGATAAGTCCCGCAGGAAAACAGATGCTCTGCTTCCCGATAGCCGGTCGAAACTCCTCCACAAGCAAAACTCTGTCTTCTTCCGTGCGGGCAAAAATCATCGCCGCCGGGGTGTTGTTCACGCGCTCGCAAAATTCCCAGTGTCCTTCACGCACCAGATTCACGAAGCGCCCCGCATACAGCCTCTCCATAGGAACTTTTACTCTCGGACCAACTCCTGATAACGAGCCAAAATGCGCTTGGTGATGCTCCCCGCATGACCGGAGCCTATGACACGTCCATCCAAGCTCGTAGCCGCAATCACCTCGGCTGCCGTCCCCGTAAGGAAGCATTCATCCGCACAAATGATGTCAAAGCGATTCATCACACGCTCCACACAAGGAATACCCAACTGTGCGCATATGTCCATCACCGCATGACGGGTGATGCCGCCCAGGGCGCATTCCGTCAGTGGCGGAGTGGCTACCACGCCGTTTTTCACAATGAAGATGTTGTCCCCTGTACACTCAGCCACATTGCCTTGCTGGTTGAGCATGAGAGCCTCTCCCGCCCCCTGCTGCACGGCTTCAATCTTGGCGGAAATGCTGTTGAGGTAATTGAGCGACTTCACCTGCTGACTGAGCACGTCGGGGTTCGGACGCCGGTAGGAGCTGGTGATGAGGCTCAGTCCGTTTTCATACATCTCCTTGGGATAGAGGGTAATGTTTTGCGCGATGATGAACATGCTCGGTTTCGGACAGTTGCGCGGGTTGAGGCCCAAATCCCCGATCCCCCGCGTCACAACCAGTCGGATATAACCATCCTGCATCCCGCTGGCAGCGACAGTCTCCTCCGTCGCGGCGCATACCTCCTGAAAGCTCCAGGGCAAATCAATGAGCAAATAACGCATGGAATCGAAGAGACGTACGATGTGCTCCTGCAGACGGAATATCTTGCCGGAGTAAAAGCGAATTCCTTCAAAACAGCCATCGCCATAAAGCGTCGCATGATCAAATACCGAGGTCTTTGCCTCTTGCTCATCTACCAACTTCCCGTCAAACCAGATCTTCATACAAAACAAATTGGGTTACGGAGCTATTATAGCCCGATTCGTTCGCTTGTGAAGTAAAAAAACGCGCAAAATCAGTCGGCCGTATGGGAAATGTCTTTACGATGGGGAGAGAGTTGTCGCCTCTGTTCCTCGCGATCGTCACGATTACGTAAAACGATGCGCTTGACCCGACGTGTCACACGCTCCAAGGTCATGCGCCGCTTCTCCACGAGTTTTTCCAACTCGGCGATCTCGGCATCCAGCCTCAAAAAGTGCTCATAGCGCTCCCGAGTTAACGCACCCGTGGCAAGAGCCGCCCGCACAGCACAGCCACTCTCTCGACGGTGTGAACAATCCGAAAAACGGCACTGCAACGCGAGTTGCGAGAGATCCTCAAACTGGGCGCGCAGGGTAGCGGCATCTGTCCACATCTGAACCTCACGCATACCGGGGTTGTCAATGAGCACCCCTCCTCCCGGCAGCAGGAGCAACTCACGCGCCACGGTCGTGTGCCTCCCCTTCCCTGTCACTCCGTTCACATCGGATGTCTCCCTCCTGTCCTCACCCAGCAGGGTGTTCACAAGCGTGCTCTTGCCCACGCCGGAGGAACCGACGACGAGAACGGTCTGCCCAACGGGGATGTTCAGAATGCTTTCCGGCAAGCCACTGCGTGATAGAACGCTCACGGCGTGCACCTCTACCTCCTGTGGGGCGGCGAGTGCCGCCACGCATTGACACGCGTTGCTCATCTGCTCCGGCGGGGTCATGTCCGCCTTATTCACAAGCACGACAGCACGGGCACCGGATTTGCGGATGAGAGTGAGGTAACGTTCCAGTCGCTTAGGGTTGAAATCGGCGAGTGCGTCCGTCACCACAAGCACACAGTCGATATTGGCGCCGATGACCTGCTCAGCACAACTCCTCCCGGGGATTTTTCGGGAGAACCGGTTGCGACGTGGCAGCATGGCGCGAATGACAGGCAGCTGCCCATCCTCTCCCGGATCCACCGCCACCCAATCACCCACAGTCGGCAGCTCGGCATCCGTCGCCGCCTCATGCCACAGTTTGCCCGCCAGCACAACCTCATGTTCTCCCCTCCCCTCCGCCAACACACTGTAGTTGATCTTCGTCTCCCTGCAAATACGCGCCGGGTACCATCCCGTCTGCCCCAAGCCGTGGAAAGCTTTTTGCTCCGTGAGAGTCCACCCAAGATTTTGCAGCAGGCTACTCATGAGATGAATTCGAGAGCTCGCCGCACGATCGCCAGAGCAATGTGTTCCTTGGTGTCTTTGGAGAGGTGAAGCTCCTCATCCTTCGTCACGAGAGTCACTTCATTCATTGAGGAGTCAAAACCAATACCCGGACGGGACACATCATTGGCCACAATCATGTCACATCCCTTGCGCTCCAGCTTCTTGCGCGCATTTTCAAGTAAATTCTGAGTCTCGGCAGCAAATCCCACCAATACCCCCCCATAACCAAACTCGCTGCGCATACTTCCCAAAATATCCGGCGTCCTTTCAAGCCTCAAGACCATCTCTCCCTCATCCTTTTTGATCTTTTGCATCGCTACAGCTACCGGACGGTAATCCGCCACAGCCGCGCTCAAAATGGCCACCTGCACCCCCCGCTGCATATCCCTCACCGCTTCGTACATATCCTTCGCGCTCTCGACTTGCAGAAAATCGATCCCCTCCGGAACATCCAAAGAAGTGGGGCCGGAGATGAGGCAGACCTCATGCCCCTCATGTCGGGCGGCTCCCGCAAGCGCATACCCCATGCGCCCGGAGGAACGATTGCTCAAAAATCGCACCGGGTCAATCGCCTCCCTCGTCGGTCCTGCTGTGATGAGAAATCGCATCGCAACCTCATGATAACACCACCTTCCCCTTTTGACAATCTCGATTCACCCGTTTCCATGCTCTTTTGTTTTTGGGAAGGACCTCCGGCAAATTCGCTGAGACAGATACTGAAGGGATAAGATAAAAAATCGGCACTTCAGCCTTGCATTCTCTG
>CANQYL010000120.1 GCA_947628035.1 uncultured Akkermansia sp.
CGTCTACGCGTCTTGCTTGAATGCTCCCACCTTTTTAACAAAAATTCAATTTTCCACAAAAATTTGGGTTGACCCAACTATCGTCTACGCGTCTTGCTTGAATGCTCCCACCTTTTTAACAAAAATTCAATTTTCCACAAAAATTTGGATTGACCCCGAGGGTGCCCCTCCCCCCATTCCTCAGACTCAGACTCCGGCGGTTGGGTTCGAACCAACGACCTAGTGATTAACAGTCACCCGCTCTTCCGCTGAGCTACGCCGGATTGTTGTACTCCTTCACAGGAAGCGGGCGGATATTACTCTTTTTTTTTATCACTTGCAAGTCTTTTCTGTAAAATTGACCGAATTTTCACACGTGTCCCAACAAAATCTTCTCTGGGCTCAATGACCCCATTCTCCATGCGTTTCAAGATAGTAACGCGTAACTACTGACGCTTTCTAATGATCCATCTCGTATTGTTTCGGAAAATTCCGCCGCATTCTCGCTCCGCCACCCCGCGCGATAGCGCGCGAATTTCCTGAAATCGCAAATCGTAAATGAATTGTGTTACATCACCTGCCGATAACTGCGTGTTGGGATCGTTTTTTCTTGGGACGGATGTGCCGAATTTTGAGTTTTCACCATCATCAGCGCCACATCCTCATCTCCCTACGGTATTCCTCGCATCCACCCCTTTCTTCTCCGCCGTCGGCGAATCAGCCACAGAAATTCCCTCCTGCGGCGAAGCCGCCGAATTCTCAGCTCGAAATCAAATGGACTCTAATGCGTCTGCCCTGGATCTGCGCGCTTAATGGAAACAACTTGTCCTCCTTGCTCGCCTGCTCCCGGTCCGAGTTGCACGACATAATCGGCACGCGAAATCATCCCCGTATGATGCTCAATGCAGAGAACGGTATGCCCGGCAGAGCGCAGACGGTAGATAGCTTTGAGCAGCAGATCCACCTCTGCAAAATGGAGTCCCGTGGTGGGCTCATCCATGATGAAGAGGTACTTCTTCTCCGCGGTCCCGGTAAACCGAGTTCGTTGGTGCGCCGTCTTCGCAAGGTAAGTGGCGATCTTTACTCGTTGAGCCTCACCTCCGGAGAGTGTTCCCGCCGCACGATCCAGCGGAAGATAGCCCAACCCTATATCGTGCATGGCCTGCAGGATGGCTGCCGCCATCGGGATACCCCCGAAGAAATCCAGAGCTTCATCCACGGTGAGTGCCTGAGCCTGCGCTATGGATTTACCTCGCCAAGTTACCTCCAGGGTTTCGCGATTATAGCGCGCCCCGTGGCACGCATCACACGGCGCATACAGATCCGCCAGGAAGTTCATATCCACCTGCAATAATCCCGTCCCCCCGCATCTCTCGCAACGCCCTCCCCTGACATTTAACGAAAATCGTGACGGCGTGTACCCTCGAGATCGTGCCAGAGGCAATCGCGCATACAGGGGACGCAACACGTCGAGTAATCCGGTAGCGGTCGCCGGAGTGGAACGTGCTGAGCTCCCTATGGGACTTTGATCGACGATGATGGCACGCTC
Source organism: uncultured Akkermansia sp. (assembly GCA_947628035.1). GTDB lineage: Bacteria > Verrucomicrobiota > Verrucomicrobiia > Verrucomicrobiales > Akkermansiaceae > Akkermansia. The sequence goes on from CANQYL010000120.1 coordinate 1,529, forward strand.
AATCTGATCAGCTCCCGCAATCTTACCCTCCCTGAGCGCCGGCAGCAGGCATTCGTGCACGAGTGTACTCTTGCCGGATCCCCCCGGTCCGGTAAGACAGGTAAATGCTCCGAGCGGAAGGTCAAAATCAATATCTTTGAGGTTGCGGGCCGATGCGTGTCGGAGCCTGATCCAACGACACGAGTCCAGGTGGATGGGGACCGCCTTGGCATACGTGAACTTGCCGGACAGCCACGCGCCCGTGAGTGAATTTTTGTTGCGCAGGAGTTGTTCGTAGGTTCCGCTGGCCATCACCCTTCCGCCCTGCGGTCCGCTCCCCGGTCCCATCTCCACCAACCAATCAGCTGCCCGAAGAAGGGTCGGGTCGTGTTCGACGAGAAGGACGGTATTGCCTTTATCTCGCAAACGTTTGAGAGCTTCTGCCAACCTCACCGTTTCTGAAGGGTGCAACCCGATGGTCGGTTCATCCAGGATGTAGAGTACACCGGAAAGCCCGCCACCAAGTTGACCTGCCAGTCGAGCTCGTTGCAACTCCCCGCCCGACAGCGTCCCCGCTGAGCGAGAGAGTGCTAGGTAACCCAATCCCAACTCGATGAGACAGTCGAACCGCATCCTGAGCTCCTCCGTGGCAGGTTGCAGAGAATCTCTGTAGGCTGGAGGCAACTCAAGTCGATCGAGCAACTCCCGATTTTCTTGTACCGACAAAGAGCTGTACTCACCGAGACTCAGTTCCCTCCCTCCGAAACAGAGGGTAACAGCGAGGGCTGTCGCATTGAGCCGCATCCCTGAACAGACCGGACACACTTCGACGGCACGGCGTCCCATCTGCACAACTCCTCTTCCCTCGCATTGGGGACAAGCTCCCCGCGGCGAGTAATGAGAAAAGAGCTCCGGTGTGATATCAGGCAAAGTAAACCCCGTTTCTTCATTGCGGTAGCTCGTGTAATAGGAGAGAACGATCTCTTCCTCACCCTCCCGCCGGACGAGGGCTTTCACCTCCTCCCCGCATATCTTGAGAGCCATCTGCAAGGAATCAGCCAATCGTGATTCAATCCCTCTCTTCACCACCAAACGATCAATCACCAATTCGCACTCCGCCTCCGCCCTTGGTGGCGTCTCCTCCAGTTCATCCAAATCCCTCAGCTCACCATCCACTCGCATCCGTAAAAAACCCGCCTTTCGCAGCTGCAATAAACTCATTTCCCCCGCACCTTCCGCAAAACCTGTCGGTAACGGCGCCAACAAGGTAATTTTCGTCCCCGTCGGTTGTTCACAAAGTTGCGCCGCTATCTCGTCCGGACTCAATCGAGTCAGTTTCTCGCCGGTGGCAGGATCGTGAGGAATCCCTACGGCTGCGTACAAGATACGCAAGTAGTCGAGTGTTTCTGTGATACTGCCGAGAACACTTCGGGTGAGTGCCGGAGGTATTCCCTGCTCCAGGCTCAACGCGGGAGGTAAACCATCTATACGATCCACCTCAGGTTTCGGCGGACGTGCCAACAACCGACGAGCCCCGGGAGATAGGCAATCTAAAAATCGCCTTCGGGATTCTGCAAAGAGGGTATCGTGAGCCAATGTGCTCTTGCCGGATCCGCTCGGTCCCACTAAAGCGATGATCCTGCCTGTGGGCAAGGTGAGGTCGATATGTTGCAGTGTATTCTGCGAAGCCCCGCAAATGCGTATGTCCATAACGATGTTTAGGATTTGATGGGGTACCATGTTCCCCGATGCACGGCTCCCGGATCCAGTCTCAATTCCGGAGTATAGCAGTCCCCGATTAACGCTCCGCCATCCCTCACGTGCACGCATCCCGTCGCATGCAACCGCGCTGTCAACACGCCCTTGATCTCTGCACTCCCTACGGATACCCCCGGACTCACCTGCACCCTCGATCCCTTCTTCACCTTCAACCTGCCCGCCTGTACCTGCCCCTCCAAGGAAGCATTCCCAGTCATCTCCAACACATCCATCACCCGCAATTTGACCCCGGTCGCTTTCCCCGCTGCTACCATCCTACCGCTCACGACCGTTAGCAACGACAGCTCCGTTTGCGCAGGCAACACGACCTCACCCAGCGTCCGTTTCGTCAGTCTTTTCGCTCCCGGTTTAAGTATGTAATCTGTCAGAGTCAGATGCGTGCAGCAGTGCACGCAATGTGCCGACAGAGCCGACACCGGTATGCGCGACTTTTTCCCGCACTCATAACACGTCACCTCCCGAGTCGGTACCACGACCCGTGATTCCTTTTCCACTATTGGGGTAAACGGATCCCTGCGCCCGCGAGCCTCCTCAGGCAGGTAGCCGGATATTCCCGGCACTACCAGCGGCTCCGTCCGATAGACCGCCGGTTCCTGCCTTCGTTGCCTCATCCGAGCAAGTTAGGTGTATCGTCCTCCTGCGGATCAGGCGTTCGCTTGGCGCTACTGCGCTTCGCTGTTGAAGAGCTCTGCGGCGGCATCGCTGCCACATTGCCAACCATGCAGTGCCCAATGAAAACCGCACCCTCCTCAATGGATATCTTAGCCGCCGTCACGTCGCCTATCAGCTCCGCCGTGGCTGCTACCTGCACTCGATCCGTCACCACAACGTCCCCGGTCACTTTCCCGTGGATGATTGCACTCTTCGTGCGTATCGCTTCCTTCTTCTTCTCCCCCGCCTGAATCGTCGCATTTGCGCCAACGGTCAATATGCCGTCCGACTGGATCTCTCCTTCCACGGAGCCATCGACAAGTAACTCGTCCGTAAAACGGAGAGTCCCAACCACGGTGACATCGGAGTTCAAGACGTTGCGCGTCGAAGATGACGGCGTCCCTGGAGCTGACTCACCAAACGGCGATGTACTCCTCTCCTCCGGTATGAATTCCGAAGCATTCCCCTCCCCAGGAGCCCCCTCAAAAGGGACTTCCCACTCCGACGCTGCATCCGATTCCCTCATCGGCGCCCCTGCATTCTCGTTATCGCTTTTCTTAGACGGATAATTAAACATAATAAAACAGTTGCTGAACGTTCTTTTTTCGAACCCGCTTTCTCCCAACGAGCTCATCCCTATCCTACTCCTCTGCTCTCCCTTTGTCCATTCCAAAGTGCGCTATCTAACTTATTTTTTTTGCATTCTCGCGACCCCGAGATAAGGTCGCCCAACCGTTCAAGCGTCTGAAGATGGAACACTTTCTGACTGTTTGATATCTCACAAAATTATGTTATCCTGTTATTTAATATATCCCTTTAATTTATTGACAATAAAAAATTCATATAATTATTAACATTGTTAATAAATTGAAAAATTATTTATTGCCTCAACAACTTCCCATCGGCGAACTCCATCCTCTGAGCTAGGTCAAACGCATTTGAGCGAAGTGCATCAACAGAGAGAAAACTCATATTGATTGATATCATATTCATACGTATCAAAAATCATGACAACAAGCGGTCATCATGATGACGGATCTAGAGAACTCACCCGCACACGTTGACGATTCGAAAAAATTACCATCTTCGTATAATTTTGTGGAATGACTCCGCAAAGCAATTCCACAAAGTCGGCAAAATATCCAGTATCTGACAAAAAA
>CANQYL010000121.1 GCA_947628035.1 uncultured Akkermansia sp.
AAAATGCTATGCTCTTGGGTGACCGTTTATTTTGAGGCATCGGCCTTCGGTGACTTTTTCTTTTGAGGCATTACGACACGAGGCGCTGGGCGCTTGGCGGCGCCTATTTACGATTTTCGATTTGGACGCTCGCGCGCGCTCCGCGCGGGGGAGGCGAAGCGGAATTCCAAAAAAGAACGTGATGAGTAGTTAGAAAGCGGCGGGAAGAGGCACCTGGCGGAGCCTGTTTACGGTAGTTGCTTATCAAAGAAAACCGCAGCAGGTTCGCCCTGCTGCGGTTTTGGGGGTACGTCAGGCATGACATGCAACTGGGGTGAAAGTCCTCAAGAGCCGCTGGCAGGGCGGAATCAAATAGCCAAGGGCAACTGCGTCACAGCAATGTGGCGTGGGGAAGAAGCCGGAGGCGAAACACAGACATCGTAAATCGTCCATCAGGAGCCTCCGGCGCCTTGCCCTTTTCCTTCCACTGCCACCCCATGCTCCCTCCTTCCACCTTCGCTTTCGCTTCGCATCTCCGCGCGTAGCACGCGAATTTTCCAAATCGTAAGTCGTAAATCGTAAATGGCAAACGCATTTCCTAATGCGTTTGCCCCGGGGGAGGAGTTTCTCGGTGCGAATTGATCCACCATGCGGCCAAGGCAAGCACGCCCAAATCGTCCAACCAACCCACGAGAGGAAAGACGAATTCCGGAAAGATGTCTAACGGGAGAATGACATAGGCAGCGGCCAGCACCGCAAGGACTTTGTTACGTGGGGTCCACAGCGTACCGCGCTTGGAGGCTTCAAAGCTGTGCCGTGCTTTTTGCAGTTTTTCCTGTAAGTTTGGCATGGAAGAGGGGGGAAGTTTGACGGCGAGAGGAAGACCTCTTCTTTTGCTTCGTGCGAGAGGAACGACGTCTGCACGATGAATACCGCTCCATATGCGATTTTCGGAGCCAAAGAGCAAAGACAGAAGAGGCACAGATCTGCACAGCAGAAGCCTCTGATACAGTCTCTGCAACTCGCGTCATTTTGGTGAGGATCGTGGCATATTCTTGGGCATCCTCGATCAATTGCGCTTCATCCAACAATTCATGGAGCTCGATGAGATCGCGATAGCAGCGCATCCAGTCCTGCTCTGCGGTAGCAGGTAAAGTTTTCATGATACTCTCCGGGAGGGAATCGAGGCGTCTTTCGATGCGACGGAGAAGACGCTGGGCCGGTCTGTCCTTTTTCGAGAGGGTGGCAGCGGCAACAAGATGGCGCAGGTGGCTATCCAGCTCGCCGTGTGCGGCAAGGACTTCAACGGGCACATATCCGGAATGGGAATCTTCGCGATGTCGGCAAGCTACGGAGAGGAAGAGGTTTTGCAAGGCTGCCGCACGCTTGGCAGGGGTGAGAGACTCCTGCTCAAAAAGCAGTGTTTGTTTTCTGCTTTCCATGTCGGGGAGGGGAAAAGTACAAAGTTAGAGTGAATCGAGTGAGGAAACGTAATCGGCAAAAGCGCGTTGGGGCGTCTTTTTCTCCTTGGGTTCAGGGGTAAGCTCATGGGTGGCGGACTGTTGATCGGAGGAGGCAAGGGAGGAGTTGGTTGTCTGCTCTCCCTGCCGGGGGGAGGAAGCATCACCGTTGGTTTCAGGAGAGGGGGTAGAAGAAGACCGGTTGGTGGCAACGGAGGAGTCTGACGCGAGCTTTTCGATCTGTGGCCAGACAGATTCACGATCAGGAAGGTTAAAATGAGCGAGACGTTCCCGTTCATTCAGCAGCTTCCTGACGACCGAGTACCTCCCCGAGTGGTACACTCTTCCTTTGCGCACGATGCAGAAATCTGCGGAGATGACAATGGGATCGCAGCTTGAATTAAATAAATTTTTGTAATCGGCAGAAGAACGGTCGGAGAGGAGACTGTGATAATGGGGAGATCCCTTGACATTTTTCATGATGAACTCGGCCATCTCCTCATCGTTGAGATTTCCTTTAACGAGGCGGAATTCCATATATTCCACACGAGAGGTTGTGAGCTCCATGTCAATCTCAATGGTACCTTTATGCTTCCTGTTGTTGCCGGACGAATCGTGGGTATGCTCGATACGGAAGCGCAGGTGAGTTCCACGCCAACCGATGAATTGCAAGGAGTCGCGATAATTTGAGATAAACTGGGCGAGAACGCCGGCCGCGAAGCTGCGTGAGGTACGATTTGCTGTGAGAGGGACGGCGTAACCAGCCTCTTTTCCTGCAAACGGGATGATTTTCGAATGTCCCGAAAACAACTCAGCGAGGCGTTGAGCCGTCTTTTCCGCAAGGGGCTTTTTAGGAGTCGTGACAAAGAAAACCGAGACAGAGTCAGAGAGATTCGGACTGTGAGGCACAATCACAGAGCATCCGTCTATCCGAAACAGATAGCAGCTCCCGTTTTCAACTCCGTGCGGAAACGTCGTGGTAAGCTCTTTGTAGGAAAGAACCTTTTCCGCTGCATGAAGAGAACTACCGTAGCCTCCTACCAGAAGACCGTACAGAATGAGAAAAAGGGAAGCTATGAATGGACGCAACGGCATCGTGCAGGAATGGGGTTAGTCCTCGTACGAGCGAATGAGCTTACGGATGTGTCGCTCCATCAGGGGAAGGTGGGTCCGAATACTTTTGGCGAGGGCGAGTTGATTGCGGGCACGCACGAGATTGTGTTCAGGATAATCAATGCGGAAGTATTTATCGCCGTCCAGGTAGTCGGTGAGGAAGCGAATGGCTATCTCTGTGGTAATAAGCCAGCCAGAGAAGGCAAGCATATCGACTTCAGTCTTGGTGAGAAAATCATGAGTTGCGTCGAGGTACCCCTCTGCGAGTGACTCGAAAAAGGGCATCTGCATTTCTACCTTGCTCAAATCCTCCTCATCCTCGCTCGCTATGCAGGTCGCGGTACGTACCATATCCCCAAAATCGTAGAGAGACAAACCGGGCATCACCGTGTCCAGATCCACGACACAGACAGCGCTGTCTGTTTCCTCGTCGAGCATGACGTTGTTGATCTTTGTATCATTGTGAGTGATGCGTGTAGGGAGTTCACCACTGCGTTGCATTTCAACAAGCTTGCTGAGCTCGGGGACCCAGGAGCGGATAAGCTCCAGTTCATCTGTACAATTTTTGGCACGGTCGAGGTGGTCGGCTGCGACACTTTGCTCCAAGGTTTCGTAGCGCTTGGGGGTGTTATGAAAATCGGGGATTGATTCGCGGATATCCTCCGGATTCATATCCGAGACGAGTTCCTGAAAGGAACCGAAAGCGTAGCCTGCCTGATAGGCTTGTCGTGTATTTTCGACAACATCGTAAGTATGGGTGCCTTCGATATTGTTGTAACACCTCCACATTCCTCCTTCTTCCGGGAGATTGATGTAGTTTCGTCCGCCCCGCGCCGGGTAGAGAGTAAGGGTTTGACCTGCCGCATTTTTTCTACGTCGCAACACCTTCCACGTGATGTGTCTCGTCACCTTCTCCACATTTTTCATCACGAGCGCGGGATCCTTGAAAACGTAGTCGTTGATGCGCTGCAGGATGTAGCGGTCAACGTGTCCATCATCAGCACGGTAGCAGGCGCGATAAGTTGTATTGATGTGACCGTTGCGCAATTCCTCGCCGTAGAGGAAATCACCATTGATGGCGAACTGGTCACCGATACGGGCTATACGTTCGGCGACTTTGCCTTCACGAAGTTGGCTCATCGGATTATCTTCTCGGGGTTGAGGGAGCTGAAGCGGGGGTTGAAGTGCGGTGCCGTTTGTCCGCCTCATAGCCAAAGTTGATGGAAAGCGGGCGGAAGGTGTTGGCAACAGTGGGGTGCTTCACCACGACAAGTATTTGGGAAATTGAGGGATCCACTGAAAATTTTGATTGACGTATCGGAACACGCATAGCTCCTTCTCCTTCTGGGGGCACGCACAACGAATAAGTCATCGACTTGACATCCTTATTCTTTTTCCCGTTGAAAGACCAGACGTTGGCATCGGAGCTTGTGATGCCATTGTTTTCTTTCCGCTTGTAGGGAGCTATCATATCCCCCTTTTCCGGGAGGTCATCCGTAGGAGAGTGTATGAACTCAAGCGTATTCGGTGAAAAATTGATAATATGGAAACCGCCGGTCGGAAAGTCGGCTTCCCGCAAAAAGAAGAATTGAGATTTTTTAAAATCCTCCGATGGCACAACAATTGCCGTCACCTTTCCCTTGGAGTATTCCGGCGGCACGGGTATCGTGATGAGAGGGTTCGCCTCCTTTTTTTGATCTTTATCTTCGGGGATCTCATCATAGAGACGAATCATGCCATCCGAATCAATGCTGACCCGCTCACCGGGCATACGGGAAGAGATACGTACCGGGAGGAAGTCTTTTCCGATTTTGGCGAAGAGAGATGAAGGAATTTGAGCCTTGGCTTCCCGCCCCGAGGGAGAGCATATCACAAAACGAACCCCCGTGGTAGGATATTGAGGAGCCTGCCTCTCCCCTTGAGACTCTTGCGCTGCGAGGGAGGTGACTCCAAGTATCAAGAAGACGATCAGATATGCATATAAAGAGATTCTTTTCATAATGAGCAAAACATACGAGCTGACCGCATGATATCAGGTCCGGCAGGGTATAGCAAGGAGAAAATGGACAGGGCGCCTGCGGCGCCTACCTGCGATTTACGATTACGATGTGGGAAATTCGGCGAGCTTGCTCGCGAAGATGCGAAGCGAGAGCGGAGGTGGAAGGAGGAAGCATGGGCGAATGTTGGTCAGAAAGGTCGGTGGTTTAAGCTAATGCCGGGTCCACTGCTCTACAATTAGGGGGGAAAACGGGCCCCTAAATGTGCCCCCTCTTTACCATACTTCTCAATCACTTGCGCTCTTCGTATAATTTTGTGGAATGACTCCGCAAAGCAATTCCACAAAGTCGGCAAAATATCCAGTATCTGACAA
>CANQYL010000122.1 GCA_947628035.1 uncultured Akkermansia sp.
TCTTTTTTTTATCTTCCTCCTCTCTCTCTTTTTCCCCTTCGTTTCCTCCCGATGAAGAGTTTTTAGAGATGGCAGATAATCAGCTATCATCATGATGATAGCTCTCAAGAAGCCTCCTCGTTCGCCAAATTCGCGGCGTAGCCGCCGAATTCTCCATATCGTAAATCCGTAAATAGGCAAACGCATTTCAAATGCGTTTGCCCCGGGTCACCGCGCGTAACTGTGCAGTGATGCCGCAGCGCCCGGCAGCAAATTGACCACGACAAAGGTGATGAGCACTGCCGCAAAGGCAACAAGCAATAACGACCGGCGGGATTCCGGGTACCGAGCCGCGCTGTGAAAATAGAGCAGGTAGAGTGCCCATGTGATGAGTGACCATACTTCCTTGATGTCCCACGCCCAGTAGCGTCCCCACGCTGCATCCGCCCACAGTGCCCCGCTGCATAGCCCCAAAGTGAGGAACGGGAACGCAAGTTGCGCCGCTGCCTCCGACGCACGTAACTGCTCTTCCCTCCTCGCGCCGCGCGCCATTGCAGCGCTCACAGCCGAGAGTGCAAGCAGACCGTATGCCACGACATAGCTCGCCACATGCGGCACAAACCACTCGGATTGTAACGCCGGCGCCTGTCGCCAGTCTGCCTGCAACGGCATACACAATGCACCGATGAGGGCAACGCTCGCTACCGCAGCCATCTGCGCACTCACGGGAAATCTCTGCACGCGCACGAGGAACACCCAAGCCGGGATAATCGCAAGAGGGAAGAAGCAGAGTACGTGTCGCATGTTGCCAAACGGCGGAGCCTGTGCCGCAACGGCATGAACCACGAACAGCGCGGCGCAGACACTCCATCCCGCCACGAGCAACCGCACCGCCGCTCTCTCATGTCCCCTCCACTGCACACAGCTGCTTGCCGCGAAAACAGCTGCTGCGAACGCGGCCATAACGGTGGCTGCTGTCATCATGCTTCGCCTCCTTTCCTGCCGAAGCTCCATCCGAATGAGCAAAACACCAGTAGGATGCTGCCCACATAGATCCAGGGCCTTCCCGGCGCACGCCGCACCAAAAGCCTCACCGCATCCCCTTCCGGCGCGCAATCCATCAGGTAAATAAGCCAGCCACCGCAAGCGATGGGATGGTTCACGCGAAGTAACTCCTCTCTCGTCGCTCCGCCCTCTTCCCCGACAACGCAGTAAACTCGGTACTCACGCACAGGAGCCTCCCTGCGAACCAGGACACACATCTCCTCTCCCTTTCCAAACAGCAACGGTCGGACACCGGGTTCACACCCATCCAGGTGCCAAATCTCACCACCGAAGCGAAGGGTGTCCCCTTCCCGCGTCGCCTCACCGATGAGTTTGAATTGACCGTTCTTGTGTTTCATCACGGCATAGCTCTCCGGGATATCGTAGCGCTCTACTTCCACCCGCTGCACGGCGAGGCTGAAAGGAAGGTCAAGTGGTTTGGCGGCACCTCGCTTCGAGAGACTCGTTGCGTGCACGGGACAAACAATGTCACGACGTTCACTGAGAGCATAATCGACATAGACCCCCACCAGGATGATGGCCACAGCCGCGTGCATCCCCGCTGTCCAGAGACCTCTTCTCATCGCAAGCACCGCCAGGTATCCGAAAATGATGACAAAGAGCGCGCCGACGACGCCGAGACAAGCCATACCCGCCGCTCCGAACCACAGCAATCCCCCTATCCGAATGAACTCCACAGCCTTTGAAAAAAAATTCCAAGCCGCAACGGCTCCTGCCACGCAGAGCATGATACTCAGCATTCCCGCAACAAGCCTCCATAGGTGTCCGAACGCCTTATATCCCGCCGCCACGGCGCAGACGACAGCACCGACAGCTCCTATCACCACCATCACTCCGCCACGGAGAACCATCGGTTCCCCGCCGTACGGCAATCCCCCAGCTATCATCAACAAACACGCCGCTGCCAACAATGCGACGGTCAGCATGAGCAGCTTCCCCTTCATTCTATCACCAATGCCACGAAAGTGAGAACACACCCATGAGCGAGTTGTGCTCTTGCGTCCGATACGTGCGGCTCATGTACAACAGACCGACATAATAATCAATCCCGTGGTAAGAAACACCACCCCCCAGCTGAGCCTGTGTCTGCCACGGCGTACGACCGCAGGTTCGCTCAAAGTGGTGAAAAACGCCCCCATCAATCGTCAGATCCCGGGCCACATATCCTCCCGTGACCGATGCCAACATAAAATAGGACAACTTATCACTCCGATATGAGGGCTTCTTGATCACATTAATCCCAAAATTGCTCGCCCCGTCATCAGGTGTACTCATAGATGGCGGCAAGTTACGTCCCACCCGAAACACGAGCCCGACCCAGCCGGACATATCAAAAGTACCCACCGATTCCTTCACTTGGAACACCCCATCCGTCTCCCATCCATGAGCGAGCTTGCCCTCTAAAGCTCGGATCCGAAAATCCTGTCGCGAAGTCAGTTGAAACGTCACCTCAGAGTGGATTTGATCATTCCACCCATACCACTTTTCCATGTGCAGTATCTCGTGTACCGCATTCTGCGTACGCTCAGCCAACGATGCATTTCCTGTCACCCCTAATTGAAATTCCGTCGCGCATCCCCAACCCTCCCCACGCACCAAATACGCCGCGCCCAGAGCAGAGTAACCGCAGTAGGGATGCTGTCCAGGTATACTGCCATACGCGTGTACTTCAGGCGTGTACATATTCTGCATGATGCTCACGCCCCACGCGTCGCCGTTGCGCAATTCTTGCGCGTAATCTAGCCGTGTCCCATGTGAGAAATTGCGATCGTAGTTGGAGATGCAATCATTTTGGAATATTCCGCGAAAGTGATGCCTCGCCGTCTGTTCGTGAGGCTCCGCTCCCGGTGGAGCTATCGGGTTGAAATATCCTGCCAATCCAGCAACGGCAGAATAGACGATAACGGGCGTCATTCCCATGCCCGTAGCCTACTCTTCCCGGCTCTTCTCGTCAAGCCTAAAAAAACGGGAGCCTCTCGACTCCCGTTTTTTGACACTCGTTGTATTCCTTCAGATCTTACCGAAGAGAGTCTTGCCCTCGGAGAGCAGATCAGACGTAGCAACCTTCAGGCGGTCGCAGATGCCCTGCTCGCCCTTCTTCAGGTAAGAGCGTGGATCGTACACCTTCTTGTTGCCCACCTCGCCATCCACCTTCAGCATGCCATCGATATTTTGGCACATATGAAGAACGATAGGCTTAGAAAAAGCGTACTGCGTGTCCGTGTCGATATTCATCTTCACCACGCCGTAGGAGATCGCCTCTCGAATGTCGCAGAGATCCGATCCGGAGCCACCGTGGAACACCAGACGCATATCCTTGCCATGCTTATCCATTACCGCTTTCTGCCCATCACGCAAAATCTTCGGCTCCAATTTGACCGCGCCCGGTTTGTACACGCCGTGCACATTACCGAACGTTGCAGCGAGCATGAACTCGCCCAGTCCGTCGAGGGTCTCGTAAGTGAGCAACATATCCTCCGGGGAAGTGTAAAGCTTGGCAGCGTGCTGCCCGCTGTTGTCCACACCATCCTCCTCGCCACCCACAACGCCAATCTCAATCTCCAGCACGATGCCAACCTCAGCACACTCTTTGAGCATCTGCTTGGATATTTTCAGGTTCTCTGCCATTGGCAGCGCACTTGCATCGAGCATGTGCGAGTTGAATAACGGACCTTTACCTTCCGCTATACGTTTCTTCGATTCCGCGATCAACGGGCGGAGGAAGCTGTCGATCTTGTCCGCCTGACAATGATCCGTATGGAGCGCTACAAGCACATCGTACTTCTCAGCCAAACGGTGCACCGCCTCTGCCAGGACGATAGCTCCGGTCGCCGAATCCTTCACCGCCGTTCCGGATGCAAATTGTCCACCGCCAAGCGATATTTGGATGATTCCGTCCGACTTCGCCTCGGCAAATGCTTTCAGCGCGCCGTTGATGACTTCAATTGTCGTCACATTCACGGCCGGATAGGCGTAGCCTTTTTCCTTGGCCGTGTTGAGCATCTTGATATATTGTTCTTGTGTTGGTACTGGCATGGTACTTCTTTCTTTTGTTGGAAATTGTGCGTTTTCCCCGCATGGAGGCCCCGCTCGCCACGCATCATACCACACCTCCCCACTACACGCAAGCACAATCAATAACCTGCTCAGGGCAACCGCATTAGAAAATGCGGTTGCCATTTACAATTTAGGATTTACGATTTACTACTTGTTTATAATGTGCGAGTTGAGCAAATTTTTGAATCATCAACGTACGTGGGAGGAGTCTTCAAAGTCGTCATTATGATGACCGCTTGTTGTCATGATTTTTGATAGGCATCAACGATGATATCAATCAATAAGAGCATTTTCTCCGTCGATTAACTTCCCTCAAATGCGTTTACCCTGATAGCCTGCTAAGGCAATCCCACATCCGTCCCAAGAAAAAACGATCCCGACATGCAGCTATTGACGTATAATGCAGCATAATCAATTGGTTATTTATGATTTACAATTTGCGATTTAGAAAATTTGCGTATCTCACGCGGAGGACTTCCGGAGTTATGTCATGCCGCTTTGACTCAGCACCGCCCCATCGGCGCTGAGCCCCGCGGGCAACGCTCGTGAGTCGTCCAATCGTGGCCGTCGACCGTCATGCTGAATCGTCAATGGTTTGCTCTCTTTCTGGTCTACTTCCTTCATCCAGAGAAAACGTATGGGGAATGGGTTGAATGAGTTTGGAGAAAAATTTTCTTGAGACGCGTATGCAATGGATTAGTTGCTATGTGAATTGCAAGAACAAATGCAACATATGACAGAAATAGTTGAGGTCATGCGAAGAGAGGGGTAAAATAATGACGG
>CANQYL010000123.1 GCA_947628035.1 uncultured Akkermansia sp.
CTAAGCGCCAAGTCCCTCCCAAGATGAGTTTTCCCCATAGGAGCGTGGGAGACGACCACGTCGATAGGGCGCAGGTGGAAGTGCGGTAACGCATGCAGCCGAGCGCTACTAACATCCGAAAGAGCTACACGCAATCAACCCCGCGAACACACCGATCACTCGAACCCCGGTGTGCCCGCTTTCATTTGTCCAGTCAGAGACACGATCAACCTTGATGAGAGAGAAGAAACTATACTTTTTCCTGTTTCCTCCCCGAGAAAAGAGGAGGAGGAAATTGAGCAAAGAAGACCACCTCGCGTATGTCAGCCTGCGAAGGAGCAGCCGCTGAGAAGAAGATACCCAGGGGGAGAGATCCTCAGGCAGACGACGTGCAAACGGAGCAAAGCAGACGTGAGCAAATCGGAGCCTGGTGGTCATAGCCCAATGGCCCCACCCGGTCCCATTCCGAACCCGGAAGTGAAACATTGGCGCGTCGATGATAGTCGGACGCTAGGTCCCGCGAAAGTAGATCGCCGCCAGGAACAATACGACCCGCAAGTTGATAGCTTGCGGGTCGTTCTTTTTGATGTGAGATTGGATTTAGAGGTTAAGTTTACCGGGGTTGAGAATTCCGGTGGGATCGAGGGCATGCTTGATCGCGTGATGGGTATCCATGGCGACAGAGCCGATCGAGCTGGGAAACCACGGGGCTTTGGCGAGACCGATACCGTGTTCGCCGGTGATAGAGCCCGAGTGAGAAAGGACCCAGGCAAAGAGACGATGCAGCAGCCCCTCTGCTTCAGCGCGACGTTCGTTACCTTGGTCATCGCGCGGAATCATGATGTTGGTGTGGATGTTTCCATCCCCGGCATGACCGAAGCAAGCAACGGGAATGCCGCTCTCTTCGCGCAGAGATGTGCAAAACTCCACAAAGTTGACGAGTTGAGAGCGTGGGATGACAACGTCTTCGTTGAGTTTGGTGAGACCGGTCGCCTTGAGGCTTTCAGAAAAGCCTCGGCGTAATTCCCATATGCTCTCAATTTCCTCTTCCGTGGTAGCAGAGACAATTTGCGTGCCTCCATGGGAAGAGATAAGCTCCCTGAGTTCGGTGAGCTCATGACTCACGGAGTCTCGGTGTCCATCGATTTCAACGATAAGGTGTCCTTTGGCATCGGGGGGCAGGGCGTCCGTCCCGAGATGCCGACGTGCGGCATCCAATGTGAAAGCATCCGCTATTTCAAGAGCACAGGGAAGATGCCCTGTTTGAAGTATTTGCTGGACTGTTCCCGCTGAGTCTGAGAAGCGCGAAAAGGCGGCTCGCAATGCGCCGCGGGCTTGGGGTGCCGGAATGATTCGCAGAGTGGCTCGCGTGATGATGCCCAGCAGCCCTTCACTGCCACAGAAGAGTCCGACGAGATCAAATCCCTGCTTGTTCTTGTGGGTGCGACCACCGCAAGTGAGGAGTCTGCCATCGGCGAGTGCGACTTGCAGCCCGAGCACGTAGGAGCGCGTGACTCCGTATTTGAGGCATCGTGGTCCTCCGGCGTTGGTTGCTATATTGCCACCGATGGAAGATTCTTTGCGAGAGGCAGGATCCGGAGGATAAAACCAGCCGAGTTTCGAGCAAGCCGATTGGAGATCCGCCGTGAGGACTCCTGGCTCCACAACGGCAACCCCGTCTTCCGGAGAGATTTCGATGATGCGGTTCATACGCTCCGTAGAGAGTACAATTCCGCCGCACACGGGGACACAGCCACCCACGTAGCCAACGCCGGCTCCGCGAGGAGTTACGGGTACGCCGAACTGGGAGGCAAATCGGAGCACCCGACAGACCTCCTCCGCAGAGGATGGCAGAGCGACAGCCTGCGGAAGGGCGGATGCGAACCATTTGTCCGAAGAATAGCCATGTAGGGTATCTTCATCGGTGCGGACGATATCGCCGAGCTCGCGGAGGATTTCTTCTGTCGAGATGTTCATGAGAGGGGAGGAAGATCAAAATTAATTACGAGCAGTACCCCAGCGACGATGTAACCATGATTCTGCCGGTGAGAAAAATAATTTGTCCACCAACAAACCCACCAAGATGATGATAAACATGACACCCACCACCTGGTGCATGCGTTGCAGTTCTCGTCCGTAGTGAAGATATTGTCCGATGCCGAAACCGGAGACGACGGATACATAGATCTCTGCCGCCATGAGAGAGCGCCACGCAAAGGCCCAGCCCTGCTTCATGCCGCTTACTATGAAGGGAGCGGATGCCGGTAGCGTTACGAATATCAACGTGTGCAGGGGCGAAGATCCCATGGTGCGTGCCGCTCGGGCGTAAATGGGAGGTACATTGAGGATACCATTTTCTGTGGAGAGGAGTACACTCCACAGCGTGCCCATGATAACGACGAAGAGAAGGGCTGCTTCCGTTTGTCCGAACCAAATACAGGCGAGGGGAACCCAGCAGACGCTGGGAAGTCCTTGGAAGCCCAGAGCCAACATGCCAATGGTGTTGCGCACACAAGTGAGGCGCGCTGCAAGCATCCCAAGCGGAAGACCGAGGATGAGCCCCAAGAGGTAACCGATGATGAGGCGACGGAGGGTGATCAGCATGGACAGTGGGAGCTTGCCATTCACCGTGTTATCCCAGAGGTATTGCGCTACGAGCGAAGGGGAGGGCAGTACGTAGGGCGACCAGAGGGTGCAATGAATGCCCAGAAAGGAGAGGTCGCCGGTGATGCCGGCCCAAAGAAGCACGATGAGCGCAAAGAAAAGAAAGGTCTGAGTGAGGTTTTTCATGGAAGTTAGTCAGCTTCGGAGTCGTAGCCCTTCAGAGCGGTTGTTATCGTTCGAGAGAGATCCGCAAGGGCGGGGTCATTGATGTTACGCGGCCTCGGCAACTTCACTGCAAATTCTTCGCGGATGCGCCCGGGGTGCGGAGAGAAGAGCAGGACTCGATCTCCCAGACACACGGCCTCGCGCACATTGTGTGTCACGAAAATGATGGTTTTTTTGCGTTTTTGCCAGATGTCCTGAATGTCGCCATAGAGTTGTTCGCGGGTCATGGCATCCAGGGCAGAGAACGGTTCATCCATGAGGAGAATTTTCGGATTGGGTGCGAGGGAACGAGCGAGGGCAACGCGCTGCTTCATACCGCCCGAAAGTTCGTAAATATTGGCGTGTGCAAAATTGTCCATTTTCACGAGGTAGAGATAGTATTTAGCCACTTCCAAGCGCTCGCGGTTGTTCAGATTGGGCTTTTGCTTGAGACCAAACATGACATTGTCAATGACGTCCAGCCACGGGAAAAGAGCGTGCTCTTGAAACATGACGAGACGGTCGCGTCCCGGTTCGGTGATGGGAGTGCCGTTAATGAGGGCCTTGCCGTGGTCAGGTTTTTCCAGCCCGGCGATGATGTTGAGCAACGTGGATTTTCCGCAGCCGCTCGGACCCACAAAACAGACAAACTCACCTTCGTGGATGCTAATGGAAACATCCTGCAAAGCGACGACACGACCACCTTGGGTTTCAAAAGTCTTAGTGACGTGTTCCACGCTGAGACGTGCGGCGGGAAAGTCATGCAGCTCGGGGTGTGTGGCATTCTCTGTCATGATCATTGAGGCGAGGTATAGAGCATACTTTCAATGGGTGGCACACGGTCCAGCAGATCCGCAGCCTGCGCGTCTTTCACAAATTGGCGCAGCCCGGTTAGATCGATTTCATTGGTGAGGGTGAGTCGTTGCCAGGCGCTACGCACGAGCTCGAGATCCACGGGAGTTTGGGTGAGTTCGCTGAGTTCGGCGGCGACCCGTTTCTGAGCTTCCTGAGGGTGGTCGAGAATCCATTGCGTGAGTTCGCGCTGTGCTCGTATGATCGCCGAGGTCTCCCGCGGGTGCGTATTAAGCCACGCCACTCGTCCTGCCAGTACCGTGGTGACCACGTCCGGCTCCTGCACCAGGAGGTGTGCGCCGGCAAGTTTCTCCATAAGCGACACCCATGGTTCCACGGTCCATGAGGCATCCAGCTTCCCCTGTCTCATCAGCTGGAGCTGAAGGGAGGATGTGGTGGGACTCACCCGCACGTCTCCTCCGCCTTCCAGCGTGCAGGTAAGTCCATTCTTTGCCAACCAGGCGCGGCATGAGACATCTTGTGTGTTGCCGAGCTGGGGAGTAGCAATGCTTTTCCCGCGAAAGTCCGAGGGCTTGGCAATATGGCTATCCGGACTCACCAGCAGTGCCGCTCCGCCATTCACCGCCCCGGTGAGCAGCCGCATTTCACGTCCGGATGAGATGGCATAGGCATTGATGGCCGGGCTGGGACCGATGTAGGTCAGATCAGCCGTACGCCCGAAAATAGCCTCAGCGGCAGAAGGTCCGGCATTGAAAGTTTGCCACTCGATGGTATAGCCGGGAAGGTAGCGTTCAAACCAGCCCTCGCCGTTGCGGCTCATGTTGCGTGCAACGAGCGCCTGCACATGGGTAATGTTAGGAAAGGAACCTATGCGGATGGTACGCGACGCCCCTTCCTCGCCCTGTCTGCAAGAGAAAGCCCCCAAGCAAACGGCGATGAACAGAGCAACAATGTACGGTTTTTTCACTGCTGCAACGATAGCAGAAAAATGTGTTTTAGTCCAGCTTGCTGACGCAGACTTCAGAACAAACGCATTTGAGAAAAGTGAAACAACGGAGAGAATGCTCTTATTGATTGATATCATTGTTGATGCCTATCAAGAATCATCACAACAAGCGATCATCATGATGATGGTTCTAGAGAACTCACCCGCACACGTTGATGATTCGAAAAATATGCGCAATGCGCACATTATTAATAAATCGTAAATCGTAAATCGTAAATCTGCCATCTCGAAAAACTCAATTTTATAGGGAACGAAAGAGCAATAAGAGT
>CANQYL010000124.1 GCA_947628035.1 uncultured Akkermansia sp.
TCGATGAGACGGTTGAGGGTATCGGCCTTCTGCTGCTCATTGAGCTGCGAGAGGAAGATGTTTGTGCCGTGGATGCGCTCCAAGGTAAGAGGGTTCTTGGCATACATCCGCGGGATGGCGGAAAAGCCGTGCTGCTCCATCCACTCGTACCAGCGGATCTCGCGCTCAAGGAGCTTCTGCGCCTCCTCTGTGAGCGCCGTTTTGATGACGCGATCATCCGTGAGCTCGAGGCGATTGTAGGGACGGCATCTGTTATCGGTGGACTCGATACGCTCGTAAGCTGCCGCACTCCCGACATCGATGCATCCCGGGAGCGCGAGAGGGGAGAGGGGGATATCGGGACGCGCCTGAAGCCAGCGAGTGAAGGAGCCCTCGGATGGCAAATCGTGCAGACGGCTCGCCCGGTCAACCAGAAAGAGCCCCGCTACTCCCTCGCCGGGAGCCGCCGGGGCCTTCTCCAACTGCCCTTCACGCAAACGCCAGGAGCACGGAAAATCCACCACGCCTACCTGACAACCCTCCACAGACGTGTCCGGCACGAAGTCCGCCGCCAATAGGAGATCGCACCATATCAGCATCACTCCCTCGTCATCGGGCACGAGTTGCAGAGCGTCGCGCAGCCCCGCTACGTTGCCCTCCCCGCGCGCGCGGACGAGTTTGTAATCCACATCCTTCGCAAAGGTGCGCAGATAGCGTTCCAGCACCTCGTACTTGTAATCACCTATCACCACGAACTTCGCCTTCGCATACTGCCGAAATAGATGAAAAATCAACGGTAAACCCTTCACCGGGACCAACGCTTTAGGCTTGTGCTCTGTGAGTTTGCCCATCCGTTTTCCAAGCCCGCCTGCCTGTATAATAACCACCATATACCCTTCTGTCTTTCTTTGTTCGGCGGCAGTATATCTCTTTTTGAAAGAGATACCTTTTTTCATCAACATGACCTATTCTTTGTGAATTGCTTAAGCGCCTATCGGCGTAAGAAAAATGAATAGGGACGCCTTTCAGCATCGGTCATAATTTGGATTTTGTCCCCTCTACTAAAGGAGCGGGTGAGCCTGCTGTATGATCCTGAGTGCGGAGGAGAGGAATTTCTCGCACCTTTATTTGCTTTTCTTTGATCTTGTCGGCATAACACATACCGAACTTCGGAAATTTTCTTCGCTCAAAATATCAAAAACCTCATCTCCACTGTGCCCTTATTTTTTTCACATGATAACAAAAAATGTCTGGACATCTCTTTCAAAAAGAGATGAACAACGGTTTTGGAATTTTTTATTATTGATATTTAATAATTTACGAAACAAAACCGGCGCAAATCGCCCCATAAGTAACATTTTTTTCCGGCACGGCCTTAACAAAGGCGAGGTCACGGCATCAGACCTAATAACGGCACATGAGAAAGATTGCACTTTGCCTTTCTCACAACGATCGCTTATGATTTGATTTGCATTCTCAGATAAAGCTTCACGTAGTCCGCGGCACCAGCGCGCCAATTTTCTGACATTGTCCATCGTCCCAGTTCATGCGCCATCGCGCGGAGATATCTTTTTACTAAAAAAGGCTTGCCATGCCACCGTTTTGTCGTTATAATCCGCCCCACATTAAGGCGAAGTTAGCTCAGTGGTAGAGCACATCCTTCACACGGATGGGGTCATAAGTTCGAATCTTATACTTCGTATACGATTTGTTTATAATGTGCGCGTTGCGCAGGGTTTGGGGGCGTGATTTGAATTGCAAAGGAGGATGGGATGTGATTAAATGCGGGGAAGGGAGGAGAAGATATGAAGAAGAAAGAAGACGACGCGAAAGAGCCGGAGTGCATCAAGGTGCGTGGGGGAAGGGTTCACAATCTGAAGAACATCGATGTGGACATTCCGCTGCACCGGATTGTCGGTATCGCAGGCGTGTCCGGTTCCGGCAAGTCGTCACTGGCGCTGGGCATCCTGTACGCGGAGGGATCGCGCAGGTACTTGGAATCACTTTCCACGTACACTCGGCGGAGGATGACGCAGGCGGAGAAGGCGCAGGTGGATGAGGTGCTCTACGTGCCGGCGGCGCTCGCCTTGCGGCAGCGTCCGGGTGTGCCGGGCATCCGCAGCACCTTCGGCACGGGGACGGAGCTGCTCAATGTGCTGCGCCTCATGTTCTCCCGGCTGGCCTGTCATCGGTGCCCCAACGGTCATTATCTGGAGCCCACCCTCGGTGTGGCGGCGGAGCAGGAGCTGACATGCCCGACGTGCGGGGAGCGTTTTTATGCTCCCGGGGCGGAGGAGCTCGCCTTCAACAGTCAGGGGGCCTGTCCGCGCTGCGAGGGCACAGGTATTGTGCGCACGGTTGATGAGTCCACGCTCGTGCCGGATGAATCGTTGAGCATCGATGAGGGGGCGGTGGCTCCCTGGCAAACGCTGATGTGGTCGCTCATGAAAGACATTGCGCGCGAGATGGGGGTGCGAACGGACGTTCCCTTCTGCAAACTCACCCCCAAGGAACGGGACATCGTCTTTCACGGACCGGCCGTGAAGAAAAACATCATCTACCAGAACATGACCAGCGGAGCCGCCGGGGACATGGATTTCACGTACTTCAACGCCACCTACACCGTTGAGAACGCCCTCGCCAAGGTGAAGGATGAAAAGGGAATGAAACGCGTGGAGAAATTCTTGCGGCAGGAGGTGTGTCCGGATTGCGGAGGCACGCGCTTGAGCGAGAGAGCGCGTGCGCCGAGGCTACGCGGGGTGGGATTGGCGGATGTGTGCAAGATGCCGTTGGGGGAGCTGGTGGAGTGGGTGCGCGGAGTGCCGGCTTCGCTGCCGAAGGCGATGCGCCCCATGGCGGAGAGCATCTGCGCCTCTTTTCACGACGTCGCGCGGCGACTCATGGAGCTGGGACTCTCCTACCTCGCGCCCGATCGCGCCGCCAATACCCTCTCCACCGGCGAACGCCAGCGGATGCAACTCGCCCGCGCCGTGCGCAACCGCACCACGGGCGTCCTCTACGTCCTGGATGAACCTTCCATCGGTTTGCACCCCTCTAATGTCGTGGGTCTCGTCGGCGTGATGCGCGACCTCATAGCGGACGGCAACACCGTGGTGCTTGTGGATCACGACACGCAGGCGCTTTCGGCGGCGAGTTGGCTCATTGAATTGGGGCCGGAGGCCGGAGCCGGCGGCGGTAACATCATCGCCCAAGGACCGCTCGCGCAGGTGGCTCTCTCTCCCCGGTCTCAAATAGGTCCTTTTCTCACTCACAAGTCTCGTATCTCGGTTGGGGATCATCCCTCGGCGCGGCAGATGTTTGCTCACGGTCACATCCGTCTCTCTACCTCCGCCATTCATACCGTACACCCCCTCAAGGTTGACATCCCGAAGGGTCGGCTCACCGTCGTGACCGGGGTGTCCGGCTCCGGCAAGACGACGATGGCGCTGGAGAGTCTCGTCCCTGCGCTGGAAGCTGCGCTGAAGGGCGCGCCGTTGCCGGGGCACGTGCGTTCGGTGTCCGCCCCGGGCATTGCACAAGTGAAGCTCATCGACGCCACGCCGATCGGCATCAATGTGCGCTCCACCGTGGCAACGTACGCAGATGCGCACGACGAATTGCGCAAGGTCTATGCCCGCACCCCCGCCGCCAAAGAGCGCGGCTACAAGGCCGGTGACTTTTCCTACAACACCGGGCGCCTGCGCTGCCCCACCTGTGACGGCACCGGTTCCATCAGCCTCGATGTCCAATTTCTGCCCGATGTTGAAATTCCCTGCCCGGACTGCGGGGGCTCCCGTTACTCGCGCGAAGCCGGCGGTTTGCGGCGTCCGCCGAAAGGAGGAGGGAGGGCGTACAGCTTGCCGGAGCTCATGGCCATGAGCATCGATGAGGCACTGGAGGTTTGCAGGGATCTGCCGCTCGTGGAGCGCCGCCTGAGTGCGCTTCGTCAGCTCGGTCTCGGCTACCTCACCCTCGGTGAGGAAACCCCCAGCCTCTCCGGCGGCGAAGCCCAGCGACTCAAACTCGCCGGCGAAATGGGACGAGGTCAGCAGGACACCCTCTTCGTCTTCGATGAACCCACCATCGGTCTCCACCCGCTCGATGTGCAATCCCTGCTGCTCGTTTTCCGCTCTCTCATCGACAACGGAGCCACCATCGTCATCATCGAGCATGACCTCGATGTCATCCGCAACGCTGACTACATCATCGACATGGGACCGGGCGGCGGCGTACACGGAGGGCGTATCGTCGCCGCCGGCACTCCGCAGGATATAGCCTCCTGCCGCGCCAGCGTCACCGGACAATTCCTCAAGTGCAACGGAGGGGGCGCCTGACGGCGCCTATTTACGATTTCGGGGAATTCGCGCGCAAAGCGCGTTCCAGCTGGGCAAATGCGAAGTGAAATTTTTGGAACAAAAGTGATAAGAAATTAGAAAGGTTGGTGGTTACGCCATGCCATCTTGTAGGCTTTGCTTCCATTGACGCTTCGGCACCACCCTGCCTCAGCGCCCTGCGGGCAAAATGCTCACGCATTTTGTCCAACCGCCCTTACCGCCCGCTTCGCGTGCGCCCTACACGGGGCCGTCGAGCGTCTTGACGCTTCGGCACCACCCTGCCTCAGCGCCCTGCGGGCAAAATGCTCACGCATTTTGTCCAACCGCCCTTACCGCCCGCTTCGCGTGCGCCCTACACGGGGCCGTCGAGCGTCTTGACGCTTCGGCACCACCCTGCCTCAGCGCCCTGCGGGCAAAATGCTCACGCATTTTGTCCAACCGCCCTTACCGCCCGCTTCGCGTGCGCCCTA
>CANQYL010000125.1 GCA_947628035.1 uncultured Akkermansia sp.
GGCATCAAGCTTTCGGAAAATTCTTTTTCTTCGTTTCTGAGGTCCCTTCGGTGACTTTATTTTTGAGGCAATGCGTCTAATGCGTTTGCCCGGGCGTGGTATTTGGCTCAGCTTGACAAATGAGATTGAGGGACGTAGAATATGCGGCGATTCCGAACACGAATAGAATTATGTTCAAAATCCTATCGCTCAAAAGGAATAAAAGCAGTGAGAAGGAAGGAAAGATACTAAGTGGGAGGCAGAAGATGCTCCTGCTGGGGGTACTCGGGGTAGCGACTTTATGCTGTCTGGTGACAAGTTCTGTGCAGGATATGACCGAGGGGGCATATCGGATGACGTGGCTTGTGCTCGTGGGCGTGGCGCTGGCGATTGTGTACAGCGTGAACCACAGCAGGAGGGAGTTGAATTTGGTGAGATGGGTGTTGCTGATCATGCTTGTTGTGGCACAGATAGCCGTGAACCATTGTTTCTTCCTCATTCGCGAATATTTACCCGGGAGTATAACGATGGGGCAGATGTTGCTTGTGTTGCCGTACGCCTTGGCACCGGGGATAACGGCTGTGATGCTGGGAAGGAAGCAAGGCGTATTTGTTGCGTTGTGCACGGCTCTCTTCGGGATGGCGCTCATGCCGGCGGATTGCTCAGGCATCATCCTCAGCGATTATTTGGTGATCAGCTTGCTGGCAGGTCTCATCTCTGCTGTGTTGGGTAGCAGGGTGCACAAGAGGGAACAAATACTCTACGGCGGATTTGTGACGGGCGCCTCAGTCTTTGTAGCGGCCGTAGCGTTGGGGTGTTTCCGTGGAAATGGACTGACCACTTTGGAGGGGGGATTCAACATGGTGGGGTTTGCTTTGGAGGCGGCGGCGGCTCTGGGATTGAGCTTTTTAGTGAGCGTGTTCATAGGCGGAGTGATGCCGATGTTGGAGAAGATTTTTAACATATCGACACACATTACTTGGTTGGAGTGGGCGGACATGAATCACCCCGTGCTGAAGAAGCTCCAAATGACGGCGCCCGGCACGTTTCACCACAGCTTGTATGTTCAGCGTTTGGCAGAGGCGGCCGCAGAGGCTATCGGCGCGGATGTTACTCGGGCCGGCGTTTGCGGTCTTTATCACGATATAGGCAAGCTGCGCAATCCCCAATACTTCACCGAAAACATCGGAAATCAAGCTCTCTCTCCGCACAATGAGCTCACCGCCGAAGCAAGCGCGAGGATCATCATCCAGCACGTGCAAGACGGAGTTGATATAGCACGCGAGAATAAGTTGAATTCGCGCATCATCAGCGCCATCCGCGAGCACCATGGCAAACTCTTTACCTACTTTTTCTATCGCAAGGCGATGGATCGCTACAAGGAGGAAAAAAGCAAGTTTGACCAAGGACTCATTGATACGTGCCCGGAGGAGGTTAATAAGGAGATATTCACTTACAAGGGTCCCATTCCCCAGACCCGGGAATCCGGTATTGTGAGTATGGCGGATGCGGTGGAGAGTGCGACGCGCTCGTTGGTGCATCCGTCGGAGGAGGACATACGTAACATGATCGAAAATATCTTTCGGGAAAGAATTCTTGACGGTCATTTACAGGATTGCCAGATAACGCTTGGGGACATAGCACGGATGAAGGAATCATTCTTGGTGACCCTGCGCACGATGAATCACAACCGCATCGCCTACCCGGCTCCGGAGCCGGGAACGACCGGAACAGCGTCGGAATCACAAACTGTTGAAAAGACCGCTGAAGGGAAGGGTGTTAAGGAGGGGGTATGATTCAGCAGGTGCGCAGTTTGAGCATGGTGCTCGCCTTTGTGGTGGGAGCATATTTTCACCGTGAGATAGCGCCATTTGTCTGGTGGCTCCCCATAGGGATAGCCGTGATGCTCAGCATCACCTTCATCGGGTTGGATGTGAAAAAACTCAAACCCCATCGGATGCATCTATGGCTGATTCTGGCGATTCAACTCACGGGCATTGGATTTTGGCTTCCGGTGCGGCTGGCGGGGTATCCCGTTTTGGCGGAATCATTGTACTACTGCGCGGCAGCGCCCATTGCCTCCGCCATACCCATCATTATTTCACTCTTGCGGGGAAACGTGGAATTTTGCACCACGGCGATGATCATCAGCCAAGTTTTTTTTGCTGTGGTGACACCGTTTGTCTTGCCGTTTGTGGTGAGTGATTGTGACATGAGCTACGGGGAGCTGAGTTGGGTGGTAGCGCAGCAGATATTCACCGTGCTGGGTGTGCCGGCCATCATATCGACAATTTTACGTTGGGTGCATCCGCCCTGTCGGGGATGGGCTCCCAAGTTGAAAGATTTGTCCCTGGGCATCTGGGTAGTCAACTTGTTAGTTGTTTCATCCTCCGGGGTGCAGAGAATCGTGGAACGAGGGTACAGCTTGCATGAGGTATGGCCGATGATGATCGGAGCCGCGGTCATCTGCGCCTTCGGTTTCATCGCGGGGTACCGTTTAGGTTATCCGGATCTGAAGCGCGAGTGTTCTCAGGGATTGGGACAAAAGAACACCGTGCTCACCCTTTACATCGCGAGCCAACACTACGCATCTCCTTTGGCTTATATCGGACCGGTATGCTATGTGTTTTGCCACAACTTTGCGAATGCCGTTCAGCTTGCCTTGGCCTCGCGGGAGAATCAGGTGACCGACGACCGGATCGTCAGTGGACAACATTCGGAAAAATCCGGATCAACTGGGGCTTAAGCAGGGCGTAGAGATCGGTTGTTTCCTGCTCGCTCAGATTAAAATCATCCATGAGGACCTTGTTGCCGATGAGGCGTCCGCCGAGGGATTGCCCATTTTGTGCGTAAAGGTAAAAGATGTAGGGAGAATCATCTTTGCGATTTCCCTGAGTTTCACTACGGTAGTATTCCTCGCTGACCTCACGGACCTTATCGGGAGTGAGGACACCACGTATCCAGTTCATCTGAGTTTCATCGAGGCGATAGATATCTTTTTTCGCCAGGAGCCAACCCGGAATACGGGGAGTAATAGCGAGCTGAGGAGAAGCGAGAGCCTCTTTCACGGCGTGTTCGCTCACTGAGCCGTAGGGCATGGAACACGTCACCAGCAGCGTGCTCAACCCGGCGGCAGAGAGGATATACCTGAAAGCTCCTTTCATAACGATCCTCATTGTACTCCTGCCAAGTTGCCTTGACAAATAAAAATTGCAAAATCCCGCCGATTTACTCAAACCGGCAGCAACAGGCGGATATCCCGCGCAGTGCCTCAAGCCTTCACCTTTTCCGGAGAGGCCTCTCCCTTCGGGAACCAGACAGAGTTGTCGTTAGTGACGAGGATGAATCCCTGTTCCATGAGCCAGATCATGTCTGCCGTGTAGGGGGCGTACGCATCGGCCGCTGCCTGTTTACTGGCCTCATCCGTGCCGGCAGGGACGCCGGAGAGCTCTGCAAACATGACGTCAACTTTCTTTCCGGAGTTTTCCTGACACCACTTCAAGATAGCTGCCATGCGATCCGCTAATACAGTCTCTGCCGGGACGGCTCGAATGCGGTTGGGACCGGTGTAGTGAAAACCGTGCCATTTGTAGATGGGCATGTGGTGGCGGGCAAGACCGTGGCAAAGGTTGGGAATAAGAATTTGAGGGTTGCGTCGATGCTTGCCGGAAAGGATAGAGAGGTGAGCCGCCAGCCCGGGGGAGAGACGCGAGGGAGGAGTGGAACCGTTGATAAAGACCTTTTCCACGACCTCGAATACTTGGGAGTAATGATGTTCTCGGAAATCCTGCTCAACTTCCTTCATGCTGGTGAGCACTTTGTCACGATCCTCTTCGCGAGTGGGATGCCAAACGGTGCGGGAGGACGCCTTTTGCAACCAATCCTGCACGGCGGCTTCATCCTTGTTCACCGTGATAGAGGCGCGGAACGCCCCCAACGACATGGAGGAGTACTTATTTTTGTAGAGCTGAGTGATGGCCGGTTGATAGCCGTGCCAATTGACAGGACCTATCACCTCTCCACCCAACGAACAGACGGCAATTCCGGTGAATGTTCCCTTGGGTGGATCGACCGGCTCCTGTTCACTGGAGTAAAATTCCGAGAACCAAGGGGCGTGTTGCAAGTAGGCGAGAGCTTCCTCTTCCGTGAGCCAGCAAGAACCATCTTCCTTGAGGGAGTGGATGAGCATGGGTCCTCCTTCCTGTTTCATAAAGACGAGGTCGTAGCGATTCTTCTTGGCGACAACGACTCGAGAGAGATCCAACAGGGAGAGAGCGCGTTTCTGACGCTGAATTTCCGTTGCGAAGAGAGCAAGAATGGGGTTGCAAGGGCGTACCTCCACCCGCAACCCTTTTGAGGGTTCGGGAAGTTCGCGCCGTGGCGACTTGGCACGTTCGTCGCGTCTGCCGGGGTGGGTATCTTTGCGCTGCATGGGGCGTGAGGAGCGGTCGCGACGCGCCTCACCACGCTTATGGTCCCTTCCCGGGTGCACGGATTTGGTGAAACGCTCTGGGGAAGAGGAGGCGTCCGTGCGAGCCCAATCCGGTCCGAACTGGAATTCTGTCAACTCTGAAAGATCAAAGGCAACCGTTGCTTCTTGTTTGCTCTCGTCCATATCAACCTTTGCGCCCTCTAGGGTAGCGCGAAATTAGATGTTTGGCAACCTTTTTTTGCGGGTTTGTCCGGCAATGTGGATCGCAAAATTAAATGCAACAGGTTCTTGGCACAAAAAAGGGTGCCAAGAAGTTCAAAGTATGCTAGAGT
>CANQYL010000126.1 GCA_947628035.1 uncultured Akkermansia sp.
CCGTCACTATTTTACCCCTCTCTTCGCATGATCTCAACTCTTTCTGTCATATGTTGCATTTGTTCTTGCAATTCACACCGGGGGACTGGGGCAAAAAAAGTATTGACTTATGCTCCCTTTTTTTCTATATTCCCTGTGAGTAGTGTGTTTCTCAACACTTCTTTTTCTTGCCCGCCGGGTGTTGCTGCACTTTTCCGGCGGGCAACTTTTTTGTCTCGGTCAATTTCGCTGAAAAGAAGCTTGACTTATTAGCGGCCCTATGTTACCATGCAGCAAGCGCCTGGGAAGGGATGCTCTCGCACCCCGCCGCTTCTTCGAAGCCACCCCGGGCGCGAAGTTTTTCTGCATTATCGTAATGAGACTGTTCTATTTGGATGAATCTGGCAATCCTGAAATTACAGGATCTTCTGGCAGCTATGTCTTGGCAGCGATTGGGCTCCCAATAGAACGTTGGACCGCATGTGACAAGGCAATCAATCAACTAAAATCTTCTCACTACCTCGGATCAACAGAAATTCATACTGCTTGGATGCTACGTTCCTACAGCGAACAGTTAGCCATACCCTCCTTTGACAAAATGGGCATCTTGCAACGCCGCGATGCTGTTTTGCGTATCCGTGAGAAAAAAATTGAACAATACAAGAAAGAAAAATCACCCCAAGCTCTCAAAGGTCTGAAAAAGAATTACAAAAATACTGAAGCCTATATTCACCTGACATTGGAAGAAAGAAAACGCTTCATCAATGAACTGGCGGCTAAAATTAAAAGCTGGACCTTTCTCCGCCTGTTCGGAGAAGTAATAGACAAAAATAATTACCATCCGCCGAAACCTGGCATCATTCCGCAAACGCAAGCCTTTGAACGTATCGTTACCCGAATAGAGAAATACCTCTCGCATATTTCGATGGAAACAAACGAATACGGTCTTCTTATTCATGATGAATGCGAGTCAGTCGCTGCCGCCCACGTAAGTAAAATGAAGCAATATCACATCCGGGGAACTTTTAAATCTCGTGTAGATCATATCATAAAAACGCCACTTTTTGTGAGTAGCAATCATACCAATATGGTACAAATAGCTGATTTGTGCGCGTATATTCTGCGTAGATACTACGATTTAGGTGAGCAAACTCTATATGATGTCATAAAAACAAGAATTGACAAAGCGGGAGGCGACGTAGTCGGGCTAAACCATTACACAAACAACAAGGATTGTCCGTGTGAAGTGTGCCGCAAAAAACGGCGCAAACAGACTTTCTCCCATCACTCGCTATAGCGATTCCTCTGCTTTCTGCCGCGTATTCTCCTATATTGAAGTACGTGGTACTTTTACCATTTGATTCTTGCCCGCCGGGCGGAGGCACCACAGGTGCCCATGTACGATTTACGAATTACGATCTCAGGGAATTCGCGCGCTTGCGCGCGGGGAGGCGGAGGAGGATTCCGGCGGGCAACTTTTTTGTCTCGGTCAATTTCGCTGGAGGAAAAGATTGACAAGCCCTCCGAGACAGAGTTAAATAGCGCACGTGGGGTAGTGGTATTCCCCGCTTGTTTCATTTGAGTCGCCCGTGGGAGAAATCCCGCGGGCGGCTTTTTGGGGAATCGTCCTGTTTTTTGTTGACAAAAAGAAAGGACACCGGAAAATAGAGGCATGGGTACAAGGGGGGAAATAGAAACAGTAGAGGAGCGGGTCGCACGTCTGCGTTATGATGCATACCGCAACTCCGTTGCACAGACCTCGCATGGGAGCGTCCTGCTGCAGCGCGGCGCGTTCTTTACGGAAGAAGATTTCGAACGTGAGCTGAGAGAGTTGCTCCAGACGTGGAAGAACGGTCATTGTTATGAATTCTGAAGACGACGCCTCTGAACTCATAAGGCTCTTGCGGGAGGCGTTCTTGCTCGGGTGAGGAAAGAGGAAACGGAAAGCAAGATAAAAAGAGGAAATTTATTCTGGCTGTTTTGGGGCTGATCCTCACTATGCTTGGGGTAATTGTAGCCATTGTTCAGCTTTGTTAACGTCCAAGGCGGCGTTCCGGCGGGTAACTTTTTTGTCCGATTGCGCCCGGTCAATTTACGATTTTGCTTGCGCGCTCCGCGCGGGCTTGCATGAACGATTAGCTTGTGATACACTTCGCTCGCCGGTGCAGCAACCCGGCATGAATCAAAATGAGTAAAAGTACAACTCGCCGCATGCAGGCTGCGTGCCGGTGGTGCTTTGCGCACCCGTGGCACGTGGAGCAACTGGTCTATCTAGCTTTGCTTGCTCTGTACCGGTTGTAGCGTGCGGCGCTCCTACCCCGGAGCTTCTTCGGAAGCTCCGGGGGACTGGGGCATAATTTTTGTTGACTTTTCTCCCATACTTGCTATATTGAGGGTACGTGGTACTTTTACCATTTGATTCTTGCCCGCCGGGTGTTGCTGCACTTTTCCGGCGGGCAACTTTTTTGTCCGATTGCGCGTCGGGCACACGTGTCCCAATAAAATCATCTCTGGACTCATTCAACCCGTTTCCCCAGGGCAACCGCATCAGGAAATGCGGGTGCCTATTTACGATTTACGATTTACGATTTACGATGGACGATTTGGATTTTAGCGCGCCGTCCGGCGCGGGAAATGCACAGCGGTATTTCAGGAACAATGCGGGGTGGTAAGAACACAAGAACTCAGCATAAAAACAAGCGCACTCTCAAAGAGGAGTCAGCGAATTCGGCAGAGACCTTGACGTTCGGCTTCTTTTTCGTTGAGGACAAAGAGTTCACAACGCGAGTGCCACGCACGCAAGACATGGAGGATTCGTTTGGAACACTCCAATTTGAGGGAAGGAAGCGCATCATCCGGAGCCTCTTTGATGATGAGGTAGAACACAACTTTGCGGCCTGTTTCGTCCCAGTGTAATCGCTTCAACTCATCGAGATGGTCAATGGATTGTTTCCACCTGTCCGGGAGATCGTTCAAAAGGCTATTTTGTTTGCAGGTTTTGAGAGCTAAAAGTGCATTAGAGAACTTTGCGAGCAACGATGAATAAAAGTAAGTGTCATCACGAATCAGCTTATGGTGGTACTTTTCTGCCGTTTTCCGCAAACCTTCAAGTTCAGGGGACTTTTTCCCACACGCCCTATCGCGCGGTAATGTTGTCTTTGCCTCGACCACAAGCACGTCCTTTTCACTCCAGAAAATGAAATCCGGTCTTTTCATGGCGCGCCATCCCTCGTGCGGATGCTCACTCAGAAACGGCTCCACATCCAACAAAGAATGTTCCGCCACCCGAACAAACATCATGCCGGATTCCTCTCTCACATCCTGGAAACAACCTTTATTCATGGAAAAATTGGTCTATCTCGTCGCGGTACAATTTGACCGACTCGCGAATAATCGGGTTGTCCAAATCATCTATCCTCAGATTTCCGCGCATCCATCGTTGATTGGTATCTGACTCATCAGAACTCTGGAATGAAAAGACCGGAATGTTTTTCCCGGCTTCGCGAGCTATATTGCGAAGTTTTTTGACAACAAAATAAGAATGTGTGGCAAGGAAAAATTGAATGCCATCCTGGCTCATTCTGGAAATCGCCTCCATGAACTGAGATACTGCAGCCGGATGGAGGGCGGACTCCGGTTCGTCGATAAAAATGATGGAGCCGGGCCCTATATAACGATTCCCTAACAAAATATCCAAAATGGACAGCTTTTTAATCCCCTCCGAAACTTCGTTTACGGAATAGGTCTCGTTGCCCTTTTGAATGCTCCATTCCTTATTTTCCTCATCGTATTGAGGTTTTGCCCCGAAAATGCTGTTAATTGCCTCGCGAGCCTTTGCCATGTTTTCATAACTTTTTCCTTTCGTCGGCGGACGCATTAATATTTTGGCAAGATCATAGTACGTGTCATCAAAACCAAATACCCTTTCATCTTCCAGTGCCGGGACAATAACCGAATGCCCTGTAAGCACCTCTTTTGCCGGCATAAATACTGAATTAACCGGACGCTTAGTCACGGCTCGCTGAGCCGGATCCGGCGTCAATGAAACCTGAAGTTCCCCTTTTACATTCAACCGCATCCTTAAACTATCCTCACAGGTCGTGATACATGAAAAATCCATGGGCTGCGGCCTCTTTTTCCCTTCTCTGCGCACGATGCTCCCCAACTTCGGCGGCTGAAATGTCCAATGCAACTTATCTTTAATAATTTCCTCCAGTCCCCTGATATCTTTCCCCCGTCTATAGCTCTCCATCGCTTTACACGCTACATAGAGCCCCTTCATTAAGTAAGTCTTTCCACACGAGTTCTCACCGATGATAAGATTGATCCTGTCCAATTCCCCGGACTTCAGCTCCGGTATTGGCCCTAAATTCTTTACTTCAAACCGGGACAATAATAAATTCTTTTCAGGATGCTCCCTTGTCATTTCTCCCTCTTACCATAGCCCCATCCGCCTGTCAAGCTCCAACCCCGGGGCAACCGCATTAGAAAATGCGGTTGCTATGTACGATTTACAAGACGCTCGACGGTCCCGTGCAGGGCGCACGCGTAGCGGGCGGTAAGGGCGGTTGGACAAAATGCGTGAGCATTTTGCCCGCAGGGCGCTG
>CANQYL010000127.1 GCA_947628035.1 uncultured Akkermansia sp.
TTATTGCATCATTTCCCCTTTTCCCCTCAATTTTTCTCCCGCGTTTTTTTCCACCCTAGTAGTTTTTAGAGGTGCCAGATTTACGATTTACGATTTACGATTTACGATTTGGAAAATTCGCGCGCTACGCGCGGGGAGGCGGAGCGAGAGCGAAGGTGGAAGGAGGGAGCATGGGGTGGCAGTGGTAGGAAAAGGGCAAGGCGCCGGAGGCTGTAAGGCCGATTAGCCAGCCCGCAGGGCTGCCCCGTAGGGGCGAAAACTGCCGACGGCGTAAGGCAGTTTGGCCAAAAGCAACAGCTTTTGCCCCGCAGGGGTGAGAAGTCGTGAGGCGGCTCCGAAGCAAAGCTTGTGAGACGAGCTTGAGGCAAGCTTTAGCTGAGGGGGATGGGTTTAAACGTAACTGCTGCTTGGTTTGAAAGGGGCAAAGCGCCTGACGGCGCCTGATGGACGATGGACGATGGACGATGGAAGCGGAGCGAATGCGCAGTGGAATTATGGAAACAGTGAGAAAGGGTTGTGGAATACGCGATGCCACCTCGCCGGCTTTACAACATCACGCCTAGCAAACGCTGAATGCGCGTGAGGGTCAAGCCTCGCCGGTATCGCGGCGCCAGGAAAGGCAGCGGGAGGCGCTCCACTGTCCGGGGGCGGTGGGAGAGTTGCCGAGATAACCGTAGAGGAGGACGCTGCCGTTGCGCGAGAAGAGGTCACGACTCTGAGATGCCAGGGCGCCCATACCCATGAGAGCCACGGGCAGGTGATGGCTCGCACGCAGCCACTCAAGCGCGCTATTCAGATCTTTCTCTGTGTGCGGGGTGAAGGCCACCTTGAGCACATCGGCTCCGCAAGCGACGGCGCGTTTTTCCAGCTCGTACAGCAGCTCCCGAGTGGGTGTCCCGACAAAGTCATGGTAGGAACCGATGACGCACACACCTCGCTCATGAGCCTCCTTCAGCAGCTCCCCTGCGTGCTCTGCTTGAGCAAGTTCCCAATCCATCGCCACGACGGCAGGCAACAACGAACGCACCACAGCAACGCGCTCCCCTTCCGTCACCTCGCATTGTCCGCCTTCGCTTTTATGCCGGAAAGTAACGAGCAATGGCAGAGAGCATGGTTCCCGTAACGGGAGCGTCCGTCGCTCCGCCGGCAAAGCATCCACGCGCAACTCGACGAGGTCGGCATCAGTCGACTGCAAAGCACGCCAGGTGGTTTCATCGGAGACGACGCCGACGACACGAGGAAGAGGGGATGAGAGGAGATCTATTTTCATGATTGTCCTTTTTGCATCTCCTTGCTACGAATTTCACCGCTGAGCTTCATCGCACAAAAGTCCGGTCCGCACATGGAGCAGAAGTGAGCGCGTTTAGCGTTGGCGTGCGGGAGGGTGAGGTCGTGATATTCTCTCGCGCGCTGAGGATCCAACGAGAGGTTGAATTGATCTTCCCAGCGGAACTCAAACCGCGCCTTGGCCAGGGCATTGTCGCGCAACTGGGCTGCAGGGTGTCCCTTGGCCAGATCTGCCGCATGAGCCGCCAGTTTGTACGTAACCACAGCTTCGCGCACGTCCTCGGCGTCCGGCAGACCGAGGTGTTCCTTGCGGGTGACGTAGCAGAGCATGGCGCAGCCGCGTTGGGCGATGAGCGCCCCGCCGATGGCTCCGGTGATGTGGTCATACCCGGGGGCGATATCGGTGGGCAAAGGACCGAGGGTATAGAAAGGAGCCTCGTGGCACCAATCGAGCTGCTTGCGCATGTTCTCGGGAATCAGGTGGAGCGGCACATGACCCGGTCCCTCGTTCATCACCTGCACTCCCGACGCCCAAGCTGAGCGCGTGAGCTCGCCCTGCACCTCGAGTTCCGCAAGCTGCGGGAAGTCATTCGCATCCGCTATACTGCCGGGGCGCAAGCCATCCCCTATGGAAACGGCTACATCATATGTAGCCAAGATACGACATATCTCCTCCCAATGAGTGTAAAGAAAATTCTCCTCGTCGTGCAGCATCATCCACTTCGCCAGGATGGAGCCGCCGCGGGACACAATACCGGTGGCACGATTCGCGGTGAACGGGACAAAACGGTGCAGCAGTCCGGCGTGTAACGTGACGTAATCCACCCCCTGACGCGCCTGCTCAAGGAGAGTGTCACGGAAGGTGTCCCATGAGAGATCGCCGACGCGACCGGAGCATTTTTCGAGGGCTTGGTAGATGGGGACGGTGCCGATGGGCACCGGGCTGTTGCGGAGAATTCCCTCCCGCGTATTGTGGATCTGCGCGCCCGTAGAGAGATCCATCACGGTGTCAGCGCCCCAATGCACGGCGTGGAGCAATTTTTCCACCTCCTTGTCAATATCAGAAGTAACGGCTGAGTTGCCGATGTTGGCGTTAATTTTGCAGAGAAAGCGGCGTCCGATGATCATGGGCTCCGCCTCCGGGTGATTGATGTTCGACGGGATGAGCGCGCGTCCTGACGCGATCTCATCGCGCACCATTTCCGCCGTATAGTACGCCGGCGCGTGCAGCCCGGTTCGCTCCGCAAACTCTGCCGGGTGTCTGTAATTCAGATCCGCTCGCCGGACCAGGCTCCCGGGCGCAAAATCCTGCTGCGCCTCCAGCGCCGAGGGACGGGGCATCCCCGTGCCCAACTCATCCAGCAATAATTGCGCTTCCTCCGGACGCGTCTTCTCCACGGGAAAGCGATCATAAACAGCCTTATACGCCTCCTCTCGGCCGAGATTCTCACGGATGGCTACATATTCCATCTCCGGTGTGATAAGCCCGCGCAGGGCATAGGAACGCTGTGTGGGCGGGAGGGAGGAATCGGCGGCACACAGGACTCCCTCTCCTGCCCCCTTCTCCGGGAGGACATCAGCACGGGAAAGAATCCACGGTTTTCGCAATTGGGGCAGTCCCCGCTGCACATCACAGGAGATGTCAGGATCGCCCCACGGACCGGAGCAATCGTAGATCCGCACCGGCTCATTCTTTTCCGTGCTTCCATCCGGAAAGAGGGAATCCTCCAAGACGACCTCGCGCATAGGAACGCGGATGTCGGGGTAAATTTTCCCCGAGACGTAAACGCGTCTGCTACCCGGAAATTGTAAATCAGGCCTTCTCATGGGGCAAGATTCTACTCCATTTCGATGCGTATGAAAAGCACGATTTGATGGACGATTTGGATGCCGGCGCGCAGCGCGCGGGGGAGCGGAGCGAAATTTTGGGAAACGAACGCGCAGGCAAGCCACCGCGGAACGAACGCTGGTGGCATACGTTCCGTATCAGCAAGCGGCACCGCGAACTTCGAACACCGGAACTCGCCGTTTATTGAGCGCCGGCGGCGCGGAGAGCAGTTGCCGTATCCGCATGGTGATCCTCCACGGCCTTCATCAGCGCTGTTTCTCCGTCATCATCGCGCAGGTTGGGATCTGCCCCGGCAGTCAGCAGCGCTTGCACCACGGCGGTAAAGCCATCACTGGCGGCATCCATAAGGGCTGTTTTTCCTTCGTGGTCGCGATGGTTAGGCTGCGCACCGTTGGCTAGCAAGACCTGCACTGCCGCGAGGTTTCCCTTGTCTGCCGCTTCCATGAGAGCAGTCTCGCCATCGGCATCTGTACAGTCAACAACTGTTCCCCCCGCGAGGAGTTGCTTCAGGGCTGCATCTCCGCTGCAGGCGGCACGGAAGACGGCTTTGAGACCCGCTTTGCCGGTGAGGGCGGCAGGAGGAGCCACAGGCTGAGAAGCGGGCGTCGGCGATTGAACGGCAGCACGCAATGCTGCCACGGTCTCGGCGTAACCTTCTTCCTTGGCCATATCTAACGCCGTGTCGCCATCGTTATCCTTCAGCGAAGCATCAGCGCCGGAGGCCAACAGGAGCTGCACCACAGCCGTGCGTCCTTCATCCGCTGCGTACATCAAAGCGGTTTTCCCGTCATGATCCTTGAGGTTCACTTGGGCGCCGTTGCGCAACAAAATTTGCACGGCGACGAGGTTTCCCTTATCGGCTGCCTCCATCAACGCTGTTTCTCCGTCATCATCAGTTGCATCTACCGGGATACCACTGGCGACGAGCTGTTTCAACACAGGCTCACCACCATTCGCTGCACGCAGGACAGCTTTGTGCGCGTCTCCGGCATCGGCCCATGCCAATCCGGGCGCAAGAAACGAAGCAAGTACGGTTAAACCCATTATGTATTTTGTCTTCATCATCGTTGTATCGTATTTTGTTGATTCACCTACCAACCTGCACTATAACCTCTCGTGGGTCCACTGACAAGAAAAAAACGAGAGTTTTACGATTTGATTCATGGACCGCATTGCCTCAAAAATAAAGTCACCGAAGGGTCGTCAGAAACGAAGAAAGAGAATTTTCCGAAAGCTTGATGCCTC
>CANQYL010000128.1 GCA_947628035.1 uncultured Akkermansia sp.
TACTTGTTATCTTTGGTAGAGTACGCCCTGAATGATACCTCAAACAACGATGTCACCCATCACTGCTACCCCCCCCCGTTTTTGTTATTAGCTTATTATAAGCAGTTTATATATCTATTCATCGCCTGTATCCTTGGATGCGCGGGGATCACGTTAGCGGAAGAAGATGCCGCGATAACCGCGCCGCAGCAAGGGGTGGAGCTGCTCTTCCCGGCGGGCACGGGGAAGCAGGCAAAGGGCGCTAAGCTCAGCAAGAAGCAGAAGAAGGCGGCGGTCCTGCTCAAAAAGCTCAAGGCGATTGAAAGGGGCGGCAACGTGAACGCCACGGACAAGCATGGACAGACCGCTCTCATGCACGCCGCCGCGCAGGGCAATCGTCTTGCTGTCTGCTGGCTCGTAGCGAAGGGCGCGGATGCTACCATCAAAAGTAAGAAGGGAAAGACGGCGGGGGATCTCGTCAA
This sequence comes from uncultured Akkermansia sp., assembly GCA_947628035.1. GTDB lineage: Bacteria > Verrucomicrobiota > Verrucomicrobiia > Verrucomicrobiales > Akkermansiaceae > Akkermansia. The sequence continues at coordinate 462 of CANQYL010000128.1, forward strand.
AAAAGAGAATGCGAGCCTGAAAGAACTCCTCAAGGTATGCTGTGAGGAAAAGCTGCCTCTCCCCGAGGAAGAAAAACGTGACTTCTTCAAATCAGCCGAGGAAGCCCAGAAGATGTTGGAAGAACATGGAAGATTCTATTTAGATACGGCAGCGAAGGCTTTACGCGCAGGGGCGCATGCTGATCGTCTCCATCCGGAGAATCGGTACTTCTTATACCTCAAGTACCGCGTGGAAAATCTGGCATTTTTATTGCGTCATGGTATGCCGGTGGCGCCGTTTAACATAACCGATTGGAAGGATGCGACGCCACCGCATTTACGTCTTCTGCTGGCGTGCGGCATGCCCAAGGAGTGCGATGATACACGCAAGAAGCTCATTTTTGCTTTGCTGCTGGACGATGTTCCCGGCATTGAGGCTTGTCTGCAGCAAGAGCCAGGTCTGGCCAAGGAAGCGGAATACTATGGGCGCGCGCAATCTGCCGCTGCGGTACAGGCTCTGCTGAAAGCAACCGGTGAAGTCCCCGATGGGGCAGCCTGCATGAAAGCGGTGCTCGAAAATAGCTACAACGGTGCCGCAGTGAAAGCCCTACTGGATGCCGGAGTCCCTGTCCCCACGGATGAAGAAACCTTGAGGCTGCTCATCCCCTCAATTTACACAACAAAAGATTACGCAACCTACTTCGGAGAAGTCCGCAGCAAATCGGACGTGGTACAAGTCATGCTGGATGCCGGACTCGACCCCAACTATACCTTTTCTGATAGCACCACCCTGCTGCATTGCGCTGCAAGCCAAGGAAATCTCGCCATCGTTCAGGCTCTGCTTAAGAGAGGAGCTAACGTCAATGCACTTACCAAGGAGAAAAGCACGCCCCTCTCGTTCATCTTTGCAAGCTTGAGGGATAGCGGTCCCACAGCTCACGAAGGGAACATTGTGCAAGCGCTCCTCAAAGCCGGAGCCAACCCCAAAATCGGTGGTCTGGATGAATCCCTCATCCGCTGGATCCAGATTGATGGCTTCTACACAAAAGACGGACAGGACGAATTCGTTGTCGGGCTCAAGGCCGTCCTTCAAGCCGGTTTCAAAGTACCGGCAGATATCCTTGTAAACTTTTATATTGATTCGGAAGCAGAGGGAAAAGAAAAACTTGCTCTCCTGCTGCTGGAGCATGGGGCCGACCCCAAGGCAAAGGGCGAAGACGGCACAACCACCCTCATGCGCGCCGGGTGCTTAGGTCCCCGCATCGCGCAGAAGCTCCTCGACGCCGGTGTGGATCTCAATGCCGTGACCAAAGATGGTGACTCAGCCTTGAAAAATGCGCTTACCGGAAATCGCCTCGAGGTGGCTAAACTGCTGCACGACAAAGGAGTCCGTTACAGCGGCGAGCTCGCTATCTGCCATCCGGATTGCATGCAGATCATGCTGGATGATGGCGCCAAAATCCCGGCCAGCATTTACAAAGATCTCCTCGAACACGGCACCGGACACCACTCCAGTCTTGCCCTTACCCAAGGACAATACGCCCAAATCATCGAGCTCTTAAAAAAGGCGGGGGCCAACCCCAGCTCTGTTTCATCTGCCGATCTCGAAGAAACTAGCAACGATGCCGCAAAACGGGCCTTTATAAGCAAGTTCTCCAGCCCCAAAAACTAGGGATAAGGACGGCAATACCCTGCTCTTTCTCACTGAGGGAGCAGACATCGAGAAACTCATCCGCGCCAGGGCGGATCCTCATGCCGTCAACAATAAGGGGCAAACGCCTCTTTCCCGCGAGCTTCAGCTTGAAGATATCCAAACTTTCATGCGCCACGGGGTGCGCATTAATGCTCAAGACAATCAAGGCAATACAGCGCTCATGTACATTGCCGGACGCCCTATCCCCTACTTTGCCGAAACTCTGAAGAATCTGCTCAAAGCCGGGGCTGACCCGAATCTTAAGAACAAGGAAGGCAAAACCGCTCTGCAGTACGCCCAAAAGAGGGAGGAATATATCAAGCTCCTCCAGGAACACGGCGCGAAGGAGTGAGAGGGTACCGTGGCAACCGCCTCAGAGAGAAGTGAGGCAACAAAGAAAATGCTCATGCTGACCCAATAAATCTGCGCAAAGCGCACGCTATCAACATCGTAAATCGTAAATTGGCGCTGGAGGCGCCTCCGCCTTGCGGGCAAAAGCTGTGCTTTTGTCCAATCCGCCTCCGCTCACTCGGCGGCTTGGCCTCCCCGCGCTTTGCGCGCTAGCATCCCAAATCGTAAATCGTATGTCGTAAATCGTAAATAGGCAAACGCATTTCCAATGCGTTTGCCCAGGGGAGTTTCCCCTATGGGTTGGCACTTTCTGCCCGCCGGACATTCTATTTTCAAAATTCATCAAATCAGTAAAAATATATATTCTTTTTGACTATTTTTGTGATTTTTGCTTGATTTCCTTCCGTCAATACTTATAATCGCGGTGAAACCCTATGCACAGCGAAGAGTCCATAGCAACGCTATTCCACCGACACAACGGGGTCATGACCCGCAGTGAGCTGGCTCGGGCGGGTCTGCACTCGAGAACTCTTCAACGCTTCATCACATCCGGGTGGATAGCACGTCCGCGCTCCGGATTTTATGAATGGATAGCGGATGATGGACCGGACGAAATAGCCCTTCTTCTGCGCATTTTCCCGGAGGGCATCGTGTGCCTGCATAGCGCGCTCTTCGTGCACGGGTACACGGATCGTGTGCCAAACGCCTGGCACCTCGCCGTTCCTCTGAATGCCACGCGCAGCAAGTTCTGTCAAGCCTATCCTCCGGTCAAACCCCACTTTCGCACGCCTCATTCTCTTACCCTAGGCTCCACCCATGTCGAGTTTTCCGGGCACCGCGTGCCGGTATATGATAAAGAACGCACCATCTGCGACTGCATCGCGCACCGCAACCGCATGGATCGCGAAATCTTCATTAAAGCCATTCGCGCCTTCCGCAGCGACCCTAAGCGCAATATCGCTCGTCTCATGCACTACGCCCACCTCCTCCGCGTCAAAAGAACTGCCAGCGACATCATCGAACTCTGCCCATGAAAGACCAAGCCGCCTCCGTTCTCGCCCGCCTGCGCGACGTCGCGAAAGAGCATAAAATCAGTTACCAACAGGCTCTGCTCTTGTTTTCGCAAGAAGAATTCCTTCGAAGACTCTCGCACAGCCGTTACGCAAACAATCTCATTTTGAAGGGTGGTTTGTTGTTGTACTACACCTCGTCAAATCCTGCGAGGACTACCATGGACGCCGACTTCCTGCTCCATCGTTACAATAATCAGGAAGGCAGTGTACGAGAGCTCTTGCAAGAGATCATCAACATACCAGGCGATAATGACTTTATCTCTTTTAGTATTGAAAAAATCCACACTTCTCCTCACCAGCATACTTATTCCGGCATCCACGCACAACTTAAGGCGCATATCAAAAAAACGAATGTGGATCTCTCCATCGATTTGGGAGTAGGAGATAAAATTGTTCCTGAACCGGTAAAGCGTATTCTCAGCCCCATCTTGCCGGTGTGGATCGCAAAATTAAATGCAACAGGTTCTTGGCACAAAAAAGGGTGCCAAGAAGTTCAAAGTATGCTAGAGTAATTTCAACCAAAACAACCCAGACACTATGAACCAAGACACCCAAACGCATTGTAACTCCGTTGCCCGAAAAGGCAAGCACATTACTTTCTC
>CANQYL010000129.1 GCA_947628035.1 uncultured Akkermansia sp.
CGTATGAATGAAGAAGATGATATGTTCCCGGCGCTCAGCCGGAGGGTGATTGAACTGGTAAGCCGCATCCGCTCGTGTTTGTTTGAGGTTGACGCCGCTACGGCACTGCGACTGCGCGCAGAGTGTCATTCCCTGCTCAACGCCACACGAAAAGCCGAGGGAGAAAGCCGAAGCTCCCTGCTTGTCGGCATTTGCACGCCGGAGGAGCGCTTGCACTTTGTACGCGCGGCTCAACACTTCAGTCGTCTCGGTCGCATCGTGCACCAAGCCGAGCAAATTGTAAGCAGCATCCCGGAAATTGCCGGAAAAGTCGATGCGCAGGATATCGAGTCCTTCAAGCCTGTTTACATGATGGCCGAGGTGGAGCTGCGTGATGCCGTTCTCTCTATCCTGCGGGATGATGAACAACTCGCTCATGGCGTGGTAAAAAAGGACGAAGACTTAGACGCCCTGTACGCCGAAGAGATCAAGCGTATTTTCCAAAGCGCTTCAACCGCTCTGTTCTACGACTTCCGAGTGGGGACGAGTCTGCTGTTTATATTGCGCGCCATCGAACGCATCGGCGACCATGCCAAAACGCTCGCCGTCCCTTCTTTTTACCTGCTCACCGCGCAGAAAAAAGAGTGCATTCCTGCACTAATCTGCTAAACTAGACCCATGGAAATCCTGATTGTTGAGGACGATACCGACATCGCGGAGTTGGTGGCGTACAATTTGGAGCGACAAGGCTGGCACGCCTCCCTCTGCCACCACGGCAGTGAGGGGCTGGAACTCATCCGACGCACCCACCCGGATCTCGTCATTCTGGACATCATGTTGCCGGGCACGGATGGTCTGGAAATTTTCCGCCGCATGAAGGAGGACGAATCCACGCGGGAAATCCCGGCTCTTTTCCTGACCGCCCGCGCCCAGCTGGACGACCGCCTCACGGGGCTCAAGCTGGGAGCGGATGATTACATCACCAAACCATTCAGCCCGAAAGAACTCGTCCTGCGAGTCCGCAACATCCTGCAACGTGTCAATCGCTCGGCAGCACGTCTCATCGTGTACAGCGGCCCTCTTTGCTTGAACAAGAACACGATGGTCGCCACCCTGAACGGGGAGAATCTGAATCTCACACCCATTGAATTCAAGCTGCTCGCCTACCTTGCTGAACGTCCCGGGAAAGTACAAGACCGCTACGAACTGCAGCATATCCTGCTTGGCTACGCGGACGCCTCACTCTCCCGAACACTCGACACACATGTAAAACGCTTGCGCCAAAAACTCGGCGAACACGCCTCCTGCATTGTCACCGAGCGAGGCATCGGCTATTCCTTCAGACCTTTCCCGATGTCGGAGGAAGGGTGATGGTGAAGGTGGCGCCGGTGCCGGGAGAACTCTCTGTGCGGATGGAACCGCCGTGCGCTTCCACGGCATGTTTCACGATGGAAAGGCCGAGTCCGGTACCCTTCACTCGTCCTGTTTTATCGGCACGGTAGAAACGATTGAAGATGTAGGGCAAATCTTTCGCCTCAATACCGACGCCGTTATCGCTCACGCAGACAGAGCAAGAACCATCCTCATTGCGACGCGCCGACACCGTTAACTGCAACCCGGGTGTCGGATTGTTTTTCAGCGCATTCTCCAGCAGGTTAAAAAGGATTTGCGACCAGTAGAATGAATCTCCACTCATCACGAAAGGTTGCGGAGAAAAATCGGTTGTCCACACCACTTCCTGCGCACGGAGGAGTCCCTCCAGGCGTCCTCGCACGTCCTCCAGCACCCCGCCCAAGTCGAACTCCTCCCAGTGCAGCCCACTCGTCTCGGCATTCTCCAAGCGCGACACCATGAGCATATCCTCGACCAACCGAACGAGTCTCTCCGTGTGCTTGCGCATGAGAGAGAGGACGCGTTCCCGAGCCGCCGCATCCGACGCCAACTCCTTATCTTCCTGCAGATTCTCCAGGTAGCCGCTCAGGATCGTGAGTGGCGTACGCAATTCGTGGGACGCGTTCGCTACAAAATCGCGGCGAATGAGCAGCGTCCGTTGCTCCTCGGTGATGTCGTGGAAGACGATGCCGATGTGACGACGTTGATCAGTTATCGGCGTGGAAAGGATGCGGAAGGTGCGATCTTCCCCACCGTGCTGGAGCGTGACCGTATATTGACGGGATTCCTCGGCTTGCACAGCATCGCTGAGAGCGTCACGCAGCGAGCCGGGCGGGAGCAGGCGTAATATGTTCACATTGGCGGGGTAACCGAGCAATTTCTCGACCGCATGATTCCCCATTTCCACCCGACCGGAAGGCAGCAGCAGGAGAAATGGCACTCCAAGGGCCTCCAGAAAGAGCCCTTTGTCACGCTGCAGGTGTTCTTCCAAATCGCGGTTGAGACGGCGCAACGACTCGACTTCTGCGTGACGGGTACGAACGTGGGCAGTCATGCTGCGCATCTGCGGCCACAGAAAGAAAAAAGGCAGAGCAAAGGCGATGAGCACCATCGCCACCGTGATTTCCCAGTCGATCATACGAGCCCCATTATACGCGCTGTCCAGCTCTCATTGCAACAGCAATTTCTCGTGCACACGTGTCCCAATAAAATCATCTCCGGGCTCATTCAACCCGTTTCCTCATGCGTTTCCCCTGGATGAAGGAAGTAAGCCGGAAAGGTCATAAACCATTGACGATTCGGCAAAACGGCGAGTCCAGCATGGCGTAACTCCGGACGCTTTCTAGCCAACAACTCACCTTGTCCCCAAAATTCCGCTGCGCTCCCGCTCCACCTCCCCGCGCGTAGCGCGCTAACATCCAAATCGTAAATCGTAAATCGTAAATAGGCACCTCCGGTGCCCCGCCCTCATTCTCGAAAACTTCGTTTTACTTTCGCTCCGCAAAAACGCGCGTAGCGCGCTAAAATCCACATCGTCCATCGTACATCGTCCATCGTACATAACCAATGAGTTATGTTACATCACTCACCGATGACCGCCTGTTGGAAGCGCGTTTTTCTTGGGACGGATGTGTTTTTCGTGTGTCTATTTCGCCATAATTCGCGTGGCGAAAGCTTCACCGTAGAGAGATTGCGCGCAGCATTTCGGGGCGTTATAAGGGAGATGTCATGAGTACGACATACATATTTATACTGGGCTTGCTCCTGCTGCTGGCCGTGTTGGATCTGGTGGTGGGAGTATCAAATGATGCTGCGAACTTCCTCAACTCCGCCGTAGGCTGCAAAGCCGCAAAACGGTGGGTGATTCTGAGTGTGGCGGCGATCGGGGTCATCGTCGGAGCTTCTTTTTCAGGAGGGATGATGGAGATAGCCCGCAGCGGCGTCTTTGTGCCCTCGCAATTCAGTTTCCACGAGGTGATGATCCTGCTTACCGCCGTTATGCTCACGGATGTGATCCTGCTGGATATCTTCAACACATTCGGCTTGCCGACCTCCACGACGGTGTCGCTGGTTTTTGAATTGCTCGGCTCTGCACTGGCTGTTTCCCTCTGCATCATCGTGCGGGACGGTGACTCTATCGCATCCGTGGGCAACTACATTAACTCCTCAAGCACGCTCTCCATGATCGCGGGCATCTTCTGCTCCGTCGGTGTCGCTTTCACGTGCGGCTGCGTCGTGATGGGAGTGTCGCGCCTCATTTTCAGTTTTCATTACCAAAAGACTTACCGTTGGATTGGCGCGGTATGGTGCGCTTTAGCGCTTACTGCCATCACCTACTTTGCCGTGTTCAAAGGTCTCAAACATAGCACGCTCGTTGCCCCGCAGGTGATGGCGTGGCTGCAAGCGAATATGGGAACAGCCGTTATTTGCTCCCTGGGCATCTGGTACGCAATCGCCCTCTCATTGCAACACATTTTTCGGGTCAACGTACTCAGGTTCACCGTGCTGGCAGGCACTTGCGCATTGGCGCTTGCCTTTGCCGGGAATGACCTCGTGAACTTCATCGGCGTCTTTATGGCAGCGGAATCCTCTTTCCAAATCGCGCAAGACTTTGTGTCGATGGGAGGCGACCTATCCACTCTCAAGATGGGTGCGTTGGCGGCGCCGGTACAGGCTCACGCGGCATGGCTGATTGGTGCCGGACTCATCATGGTGGCGGCTCTCTTCTTCTCGAAAAAAGCGCGAACCGTAACGGAAACGGAAGTCAAGCTCGC
>CANQYL010000130.1 GCA_947628035.1 uncultured Akkermansia sp.
ATCCCCCCGCCAAACCCCGTTACTATGCGCATGACGTCGTCATATTGACCACGTTATGGGATGCTAATGATTTACGACGTACGATTTACGATTTATTTAAGCAGAGCCGACAATACGGCATGGCATAATTCCGGCTACTTTCTAGCCAACAACTCACCTTGTCTCCAAAATTTCGCTGCGCTTCCGTTCCGCCTCCCCGCGCGGAACGCGCTAGCATCCAAATCGTAAATCGTAAATAGCCAAACGCCTTGCGTTTGCCCTGGTGTCAACGCCCTCGGTTTAACTCCCTCAGACGCTTTTTTGCCTTGAAAATGACTTTCGCCGCTTCAATAGCTTCCGCTGCGTCGCTCAAACAACTTGCGTTTTGCCCTTCCGACAGACGGTTCAATGCATCAGCCGTGCTCTCCAGAGTTTTCATTGCCGATTTCAACTTTTTTTCGTTACCACTGTTCGCAGCCTTCAGACAAGCCTGAACAGTGAGTGTCCATTTCTTCTTGAGTACGTCTATTCGTCCGTAATCCTGTACGCCGTTTGGACAGAAAGCATGACATGGGAGATAACGCCGCAGCGTGTCATTTGCACTTTTGATCACGGCTTCACATTCATTTGATTCCCGTTGAGCTTCCCGTTTCTCTTCTTCTTCCTGCTCTAATTGAGCCAACCTTTTTTCTCTCTGTTTCGCTATTTCCGCCTCACGTGCTCTTCTTTTCTCATCCAGAGCATCCTTGGCAGCCAACCGGTCACGATGTTCTCTTGCAGTTTGCTCCTTCCTTTCCTTGATCTTGACCTCTATGTCTTTCTCCAATTGCTGGTTCTGCTCACGGAGGGCATTTACCTTCTCAACGATCGCAGCGCACTCTTCGACTTCCCTTTGGACATTTTCCTTCTCCCTCATCGCCACTTTGAGTTCGTTGCGTGCCTTTCTCAATTCGGTCTCGCTGTCTGAATACTTAAAGTACATCCAGCCACTCCATAAGATAGTCAGCACAGCCAGCAGTTTGAGTAGTGCGTCCATATTCTTGTGGAAATAGGGTAGGTGTGAAACAACAATTTTATGGGATACGAGCGGTATGATTTTTCCCGTATCTTCCCCAAGGTGGACGAGCTGTCCATCCGGGAGGCTCGCATCAACGGGAAAAGGCTCCTGTACGGGGACTCACTTTTTCAGTCGTTTCTTTGCCTTAATAATGGCCTTCGCCGCTTCGATGACCTGTGTAGCTCCATTCAGGCAGGCGGTACCTCCCCCTTCTGACATCCGATTCAACCCGTTTGCTGTATTTTCCAAAGTTTTCATTGCCGACTTCAGGCGTTTCTCATCACCTTTGTTCGCAGCGTCAATGACAGCCTGAACATTCAACACCCATTTCTGTTTGAGTACGTCTATTCGCCCGTAATCCAATTTTGAGGGTTGCCTGACGGCAGGACAATTCAAATAGCTTCGCAGCGTAGCGTTTGCGCTTTCTATATCCCACTGAGCCGCAGATCTCTCCCTTTCTGCCCTATATTTGGCTTCTTCCTCCTGGTACTTGGCGTCTTTTTCCTCCTGTCGTTTTCTTTCCTCTTCTTCCTCCTGCGCCCATTTAGCGTCTCTTTCTTCTTTTGCTTTCGCCAATTCTTCCTCCCGTGCCTTCATCCTCTCCCTCCTGGCTTCTTCCTCGGCAGCCAATCGGTCGCGGCGTTCCTGCACAGCTCGTTCACTTTTCTCCTTGATCTTAGCCCTTATATCCTTCTCCAATTGCTGGTTCTGTTCCTTAAGGGCATTGACTTCCTCGGCGAGAGCGTCGCGTTTCTTGGCTTCGGCGTCATAGTTTGCTTGAGCCTCTCCCATTTCTCCTTTTGCCACCTTGAGCTCATTGCGTACCTTCCTCAATTCGGTCTCACTGTCCGAATTCTTGAAGTACATCCAGCCGCCCCAGAGGACGGTCAGCACAGCCACGAGTTTGAGTAATGCGTCCATATTCTTGAGAAAGTAAGGTTAAATGCTCTCCAATTGTTTCTTGAGTTGTTCCTGTTGCTTTTCCAAGCGGCTCTTTTCAACGCCGAGTTGACGGATATTGAGATTATTCGCTTTGGATTTAAGTCCGGATATATCCTTGTGAATCTGTTCAATCTTTTTGTGCACGTTTTCAATCGAACTGTTTGCTTCCGTACTTTGCGAATAGTAGTACCTGCCGCCGAAGATGGCAGCCAGGATCACAACAATGAGGGCGATGTTGATGATTTTTTCTTTGTCCATGGGTGTTTAGGGTGTGAGAATCGTTGCAGGGTCATCGGGAATGCCGACTTCTTTCGCTGAAGGACGCAGCTTTTTGCGTGCGAGAACGGCATCCAAGATATCATCGGAAGCCTCGATGATTTTTTCCGCTTGGTTGAAGTAGAGTTGGGTGTTGCCGGTGGCGATGTCGGCGGAGTCAGCCAGTTTACGAACGAGAGCCTGCAATTTTCTCACCCTGTCCGCGTCTCCTCGGGTGGAGGCGTTGAGCAGGGTTTGAACCGTAGTTCTCCAAGCTTCATGGGTGTTCTGCAATTCCTGGCGCCGGTCGTCATCCAACGCTTCCAGACAGGGAGATGTTCTGCACGCATTCAGGACGTGGCGGGATTCGGAAATCCTGCGCAGCAGCGCCTTGTGCTCGCGCATGAGCGTATGTCTTGCCTCGGCAAGCTTGAGTTCTGAGTGGCCTTCCTCTTCGGGTTCGTCTTCCGAGAGCCCCTTTTTCTTGGCGACCTGCTTCTTAAGGGAACGCAATTCGCTTCTCAAACCGAGCTTGACCTCGCGCAGTTCCTTGATTGTGGCCTTCTCGTCCTTGTACGCGTCCCTCTCCTCTTCCAGGAGAGCTACTGATTCTTGCAGCTGCATCTTCACCCGATGCAGCCTCTTCTCTGAGAACAGGCACAGCACAAACATACACACAGCCCAGATGACAGACAATCCGGCTGATACCCTCAGTGTTGTGCGAATTCGTTTCTTCATGCGTTCATTCTTCCTTGAGCACGGCATTCAACTCGGTCACCTCATCCTCCAGGATGTCAATTTCACGCAACAACTCTGTGTAATCGATGCGCGAACGTTTGTTGTCCACCTTAGCTGCCTCACGCTCCACACTCTTGAGGCGTGCGGTCACCTGGTCCCCTCTCCTCTCCCATTCGCCATCCTTGCGAAAGTAGTGAGCCCCCACGCAGAGAGCCACCACCAACACCACCGCCATGGCGATGTCGCCCAACATTCCCGAACGGTTTTGTTCTGCCTGAGAAGCCATGATTGAATGAGAGGATCGACCGGGTGTTTCTACCCCGCTCCATCGTTAGTTTATCTCTTTTTGAAAGAGGTGATCACTTGGCATGTTTATATCTTTCTTATGATGAGCGCCATAGAAAAGACTGGTCGCATGGAAAAGTGTTCGGTGTACGATGTCGTACTGGGAAAAGCATTCCCTGCAAGTAGCGTAAAATGAGCAACAATGGTATTTTAATCTGGACACCTCTTTCAAAAAGAGATAAACACCCCTACCAGGGTAAACGAATTGGAGAGAAGTTCATCAACGGAGAATTGATTGATATCATTGTTGATACGCATCGAAAATCGTGACAACAAACGGTCCAAAAATCGTGACAATCAGCGGTCGTCATGATGATGGTTCTCAAGAATACTTCTCGTTTGCCCAATTCGCGGCGTAGCCGCCGAACTCCCAGATCGTAAATCGTAAATTGGCGGCGGAACGCCGCCTCCGCCTGTTGGGATCGCGTTTTTCTTGGGACGGGTCACACGTGTCCCAATAAAATCATCTCCGGACTCATTCAACCCGTTTCCTCATGCATTTCCCCTGGATGAAGGAAGTAAGCCGGAAAAAGAGCATGACGTACCAACAAACCCTTCTAACCAATATACCGCGTTGCTTAAAATTCCGCTGCGCATTCGCTCCGCCTCTCCGCGCGCAAGCGCGCGAACGTCCAAATCGTAAATCGTAATTCGTAAATCTGCCATCTCGAAAAACTCAATTTTATAGGGAACGAAAGAGCAATAAGAGTTGCCTTCTCCCCCTTTTCGAGGT
>CANQYL010000131.1 GCA_947628035.1 uncultured Akkermansia sp.
GCGGCGATGCGCCGTTGCAGGTCGTTTTTGCTCCCGCCTCCAGCAGCAGTCTCAGCGTCTCCATGTCCTTGCTGCCGGCTGCAGCGGAAAGCGGTGTGTAATAGTCCAATCGCGTTTTTGAATTAGGGTTGGCGCCAAGGGAGAGCAGGTGACGAACCATGTTCGCGTCCCCTCGCATGGCAGCCGCGATGAGAGCGTTTCCTCCCAGACGAATTTTTTCTCCGGCCGGACCGATTTTGTAGAAGAAGACGTCTTCTTCCATCTCCGCACCATCTTGGATCAGCCTATCCACCGATTCGACCGTGGCTTGACCTCCCCAAATGCTTTGCACCAGCTGCCTCGTCTTTTCGTATGAGGGCGGCAACATATCTCCCCATTCCCCCACCGGTTTCCATTCGATGGAATTGTCTTCATCTTCTCTGCTATTTTTCATGTTGTTGATTGGCCTGTACCTTTTTCTTTTCTCCGGTTGATTGACGACTTAAGTACAACGCCTCAAGGCTGCTTAATGAGTATCTTGCGCAGACGCCTGGGACCTTCGGCAGGAGAAATGACGCGGCGTTCCTCCATCATGTCCATGAGTTTGACTGCTCTTCTGTAGCCGATAGAGAAGCGACGCTGAAGAAGGGATGTGGAGGCCCTACGTTCGGTGGCAACGAGCTTAACGCAGCGGGTGTAGAGGTCTTCATCAACCTCAACATCAGGCTCGGAAAAGTCTGTGGAGTCCTCATCGTCTCCTGCCTTCTCACTGGTCATGGCATCGACCGCACTCTGGATAAAGTTTTGCTCGTCACTCGCAGCACACCGGTCAACGATGGCGGCAATTTCCTCGTCGGACACAAAGGCGCCCTGGACGCGTATCATGTTGGTGGGACCGGAGGGAGGCATGCAGAGCATGTCGCCACCGCCCAACAAATTCTCCGCGCCGACCTCGTCCAAAATCACGCGCGATTCAGACGGACCGGGAACCTTCAATGCAATCCGGGAAGGGAGGTTGGCTTTAATAGCGCCGGATACTATATGCGTTGTCGGCATTTGAGTAGCGACGATGAGGTGCATCCCTGCTCCGTATGCCTTCTGCGTAAATCTACAGATAAGCATTTCAAGCTCCTCCTTACCCTCCAGTATGAGATCGAACAATTCACCGATGACGATAACGATATAAGGAAGGTGTACGGGCATGCTCCCATCCGGATGCGGGCCTTCGCCATCTTGGGGTGATTTTTCATCCCTTGCAGGGTCATCGTCAGCACATTCATCCGGGAATGGAGTATTCAACTTGTCCTCTGCAGGCAGTGCATTGTAGTCTCTCAGAGTACGCACACCGATTGCGCTGAAAAGTTCGTAGCGACGCCCCACCTCATCAACAGCCCATCGCAAGACCTCGATCGCGTTAGCCGGATCCTCCACCACCGGCACGGCAAGATGCGGCAGCTTTTTGTAGAACGGCATATCGATCCCTCGGGTATCCACCAATACAAGGCGCAGTTCATCCGGACGGAATTGGGAGAGGACCGACACCAGTATGTTGTTGATGCATGCGAATTTTTCGGAACCATCGGAGCCGGCAACAAGCACGTGCGGCATCGTCGGCAGATCCCTGATCACCGGATTGCCATGCACATCTTTCCCCAGCGCGATGGGAATGCGCAGATCCGGATTCCGGAATTCCGGGGATTGCAACAGTTCGCGCAGGTAAACCTGCTCCTTGTTGGCGTTTTCGAGTTTTTCCTCCACCGTCGATGGAACGGTGTCTGGACCGAGAATGCTGGATGTTTTCTTATTCATCTTCATTTGTTTTAGGTTAAGTTGATTCATTCGGATGTTTCGGTGCCCTCTGTCGGGTCCTTCGCTCCGGCATCGAGCAAAAGTTTCACGATATTCTCATGCCCTTTTTCCTCTGCAGTGACAAGCGCTCTCCCATCCGCATTAGCCCCGGCAGCGAGCAGCAGCTTGACGATCTTCTCTTTCTCATCTTCATCTTCCACCGCCGCAATGAGAGCCGTACCGTACTCCCCGGTCTGAGCGTGCGCATTGACATCGGCTCCGGCTTCCAGCAACAGTTTGACAATATCCTCGTTTCCTACTGCCGCTGCCGCGATGAGCGCTGTGCCGCAATACCCGGTCTGAGCCTGTGCATTGACATCAGCCCTTGCATCGAGCAGCAGCTTGACGATATCCACGTTCCCTCCTTCCGCTGCCGCGATGAGCGCTGTACCGTAATCTCCTTCCTGAGCCTGCGCATGGACATCTGCCCCGACTTTCAACAGCAGCTTGACGATCTCCACGTTCCCTCCTTCCGCCGCCGCGATGAGGGCTGTACCGTAATCTCCAGTCTGAGGCAGCGCGTTGACATCGGCTCCGGCTTCCAGCAGCAGCTTGACGATATCCAAGTTTTCGTCCTTCGCCGCCGATATAAGCGCTGTGCCGTAATCTCCACACTGAGCCTGCGCATTGACATCTGCTCCGGCATCGAGCAACAGCTTGACGATCTCCACGTTCCCTCTTCTTACTGCCGCGATAAGGATCGGGCCGCGACTTCTGTAAGCTCCACGCTGAGTCTGTGCATGGACATCTGCTCCGGCTTTCAGCAGCAGCTTGACGATCTCCACGTTTTCGTCCTTCACCGCCTCGATAAGCGCTGTGCCGAAATACCCCACCTGCCCCGGCGCATTGACATCTGCTCCGGCTTCCAACAGCAGCTTGACGATATCCACGTTTTCGTCCTTCACCGCCTCGATAAGCGCTGTGCCGTAATCTCCACACTGAGCCTGCGCATTGACATCTGCTCCGGCTTCCAGCAGCAGCTTGACGATATCCAAGTTTCCTCCTCTTGCCGTCGCGATAAGCGCTGTACCGTAATCTCCTTCCTGAGCCTGCGCATGGACATCTGCCCCTGCATCAAGCAGCAGCTTGACGATCCCCACGTTCCCTCTTCTTGCTGCCGCGATAAGGATCGGGCCGCGACTTCTGTAATCTCCACGCTGAGTCTGTACATTGACATCTGCTCCGGCTTCCAGCAGCAGCTTGACGATATCCTCGTTTTCGTCCTTCACCGCCTCGATAAGCGCTGTGCCGTAATCCCCAGTCTGAGGCAGCGCGTTGACATCGGCTCCGGTATCAATCAACAGTTTGACAATCTCCAAGTCCCCTCTTTTCACTGCCGCAATGAGGGCTGTGCTGACATCTCCAGTCTGAGCCTGTGCATTCACATCTGCTCCGACTTTCAACAGCAGCTTGACGATATCCTCGTTCCCACTTTCCACCACCACCTCCTCGTCCCAATTTCCCAGCGCCGCGATGAGGGCTGTGCCGTAGCGCCCGTCCTGAGCCCGTGCATTGACATCTGCTCCGGCGTCCAGCAGATGCTTGACAATCTCCAAGTTTTCTCCTCTTGCCGCCGCCGCGATGAGCGCCGTGCCGTAAGCTCCAGTCTGAGGCAGCGCGTTGACATCTGCTCCGGCTTCCAGCAGCAGCTTGACGATATCCTCGTTTTCTCCTCTCGCTGCCGCGATGAGGGCTGTGCCGTAAACTCCAGTCTGAGCCTGCGCATTCACATCGGCTCCGACTTCCAGCAGCAGTTTAACGATATCCTCGTTCCCTCTTTCCACCACCGCCGCCTCGTCCCAATTTCCCAACGCCGCGATGAGGGCTGTGCCGTAACGCCCGTCCTGAGCCTGTGCATTGACATCTGCTCCGGCTTCCAGCAGATGCTTGACAATCTCCAAGTTTTCTCCTCTTGCCGCCGCGATGAGCGCTGTGCCGTAAGTTCCTTCCCCATGAGCCTGCGCGTTAACATCTGCTCCGGAATCGAGTAGCTGCTTGACGATATCCAAGTTTCCTCCTCTTGCCGCCGCGATGAGCGCTGTGCCGTAACCTCCAGTCTGA
>CANQYL010000132.1 GCA_947628035.1 uncultured Akkermansia sp.
GCCCTGCGGGCAAAAGCTGTGCTTTTGTCCAATCGCCCTTACCGCCCGCTACGCGTGCGCCCTACACGGGGCCGTCGAGCGCCTTGTAAATAGGCGCCGTTAGGCGCCCCGGCAGGTTTTGACAGGTTTTGACAGGTTTTGACAGGTTTTGACAGGTTTTGACAGGTTTTGACAGGTTTTGACAGGTTTTGACAGGGGTTGGAGCTTGACATGAGATACGAACTTGCTAAGATTCGAGCATGAGTGCGATGGAAAAGGATATCAGGAGAGGGGAGAGTGACGTGCTGGAATTCAAACGAGAATTACCGGTCAAGGACCGTCAATTTTTAAAGACGGTCGTGGCATTTGCCAACGGGAAGGGGGGACGTATTCTTTTTGGTGTCGATAATTCAACGCGCAGAGTTCTTGGGGTAGAAACAGAGTCGAGATGGAAGATGCAGGACCGAATTACAGACATGATTTCCAACAGCTGTTCTCCGCAGATTTATCCGAATTGCGACTGGGTAGAAATTGAGGGAAAACCTCTTCTTGTTCTGAGCATACCCGCTGCTTCAAATTGTCCGTACTACATTCGCAAGGAAGGAGTGCAGAAAGGAACGTACGTTCGGGTAGGAGCAACAACCCGGCGGGCAGAACCTGAAAAAATCCGTGAACTCGAAATGTATGGAGAACAGGTTACCTACGACAGCATAATCCCTCGAGGAGCTGAACCGGTCACAGCCGATGAAGTGAATTATTTGTGCAAATTGCTCGGGGAAACGCAGAAGGAGGGTGATAGGAATCCGACAATAACTCAGCTGTTGAATTGGGGATTCGTCAAACGAGGGGAGGAGGGAGAATATCTGCCGACAAACGCCTTTCTTTTGTTGGTTGGGAGACATTTTCCCTTTTCCTGCGTGCAGTGCGCCCGCTTTAGGGGGAATACGCAGGTAGAGTTCATTGATCGAAAATCCCTGGAAGGTTCGCTCTACGAACAATACCGAGACACCCTAAACTTTTTGCGCCTCTATTTGAAACGGGCTACCATCATTCGGGGAGCATTACGTGAGGATCAGGATGAACTGCCGATGGCCGCCTTGCGCGAGGCTATCGCCAACGCCATTATACACCGAAACTATTTGGTACACGGCATGATTAAGGTCTCTGTTTTTGATGATCGTGTGGAGATTTCTTCTCCGGGTACCTTGTATGCCAATCTTTCAGAGGATGAAATGATGCGCGGCATTTCCCGTCTGCGTAATCCTCTTCTCGCAGAAGGTTTTCACAAACTGGGAATCATTGAGCGTTGGGGCGGGGGAGTGAGGCGTATATTCGATCTTTGCCGGGAGGGAGGGATCTCGCTCCCCATCTATCATATTGGGGCTGATTCTATCACGGTTGTCTTCAGACGCCAGAGCGCCGATGCCGTTGATCGTAGGAAATCCCGTAAGGAAAAGATTTCCGTTTCTCCCGAGAGACTGCGAGATTCAATTATCCGACTTATTCAGAAAAATCCTCGTACAACTCGGGCTGCTATGGCGACATCTCTCCACGTTTCGCCGAGCAATGTGCAGTATCATGTCGATCGGCTGCGTCAAGAGGGAATTATTTCGAGGCGAGGCGATAGAAGAAATGGAGTGTGGGTCGTTTCGCGAAAGAAAAGATAGTCAATTCAATCAAGAGCCCGGTCGGAAAGAGAAGAATCATTGGTACGTTGGGCGCGTGTGGTGCTTGGGGCGGCGTAATCAGCTACCGCACCGCATTTCCCGTGCCCTTAGCACCGCATCGATGATAAAAACCGCCCGCGGGATTGCTCCCACGGGCGAGTTAAAATTATGAAGTATGCAGGGAAACCACTACCCCACGTGCGCTATTTAACTCTGTGACGGGGAGCTTGGCAATCTTTCCTTCACAAAATTGACCGAGACAAAAAAGTTGCCCGCCGCTCCGCCCTTGCTCCGTCTCCTCGCGCCTCTGGCGCGCTAGCATCCAAATCGTAAATTGTAAATAGGCGGCTGATGCCGCCCCCGCCTGTTGGAAGCGCGTTTTTCTTGGGACGGGTGTGGTATTTTTTAGGTTGACAAGGTACAAGTTTTATGTACAATAAAAGGGTTATGTGTCCGACCGTAGTAAGTTACAGTAAGGCGCGCCAGAATTTGGCGAGTTTGATGAAGGAATGCGTGGAAGACAGCCAGCCCGTGGTGATAACGAGCCGCGGGAGGAAGGTGGTGATGGTGCCGTATGATGATTGGGCGAGTGAGGAGGAGACGAGGTATCTGCTGGATAATCCGGTGAACAGGGCGCATTTGCTGGAGTCGCTGGAGCAGGCAAAGCGTGGAGAGCTGGTTGAATACAAGGGCATGTTTTATGATGAAGATTGTTCTGACTCTTGAGGCGGAGAAGGATAGGAAGGCGTGGGTGAAAAGGGATAGGAAGGTGGCGGAAAAGATAGAGGCGCTTCTGCGCGAAGTAGCAGAGGATCCATACTTTGGGAGGGGGAAGCCGGAGCCGCTGAAGTATGAGCTGGCAGAGTGCTGGTCTCGCCGGATCAACAGGAAGGATCGGCTGGTGTATCGCGTCAATGAGGAAGCAGGCGTTGTAGAAGTTTTGTCCATGATGGGACACTATGGGCAACCGCATTAGAAAATGCGGTTGCCATGTACGATTTACGATTTGGATGTTCGCGCGCTTGCGCGCGGAGATGCGCAGCGGAATTTCAGGAACAATGCGGAGTGGTAAGAGGAAAGCGGCGAAGGCGCCGAAGGCACCTTGGTATTCTACCAAGGCTGATGCTTCGCAGGGAGTGACATTAAGCCCAAATCGGATGTGATTCCCAATGTTCGGGCAAGCCCATTTTTGCAAGAGGTATTCCTTTTGATTGAGCGTCGTGTATGCAATTCTCTACTCTCTCCTTCCAATGGGACGTCGGAGCAACGCTCTTCAATAATTGTCGACATACAAACAAAAAAGTGGCACACGTTCCTGCGTTTAGAGCGAGCTTTCCATGCTTTCCCCATCCTTTCTCCGGGCGCACCCATTTTTTCGCTTTCTCGGAATACTCATAACTCCACAGCTTATTATGGGAGGGACTCGGTATATGAGGAGAGCTGAGGAAAAGATTGTTCCATACACGTCCGTGATGGGCGCACAGGTTTCTCATGTGCCGAAGAGCAAAGAGCCACGACTGCAAACTACCCCCATCAACGCCCAACTCGTTTGCGATTTCAGCTTTAAGTGGACCTGAGGAGTGGTTGAAGAAGTAGATCAGGGTTCCGTAGTCAAACATCCCCACTGCGAACCACAATGGAAGATAATCGTGCTCATCTCCATATTTACTGAAAAAGGAATCTACGAAATCGATTCCGGTTGGAACGATCCGTTTCGCTCCGCTCTTATGATCAAATTTGAGCTTCTTTTTCAGTTTAACCTCCTCCAATCTCTGCATATAGCCTTTCCATAGAGGAAAATAGGAGGCGTTCGCGTACCCGAACGGTCCATTTTCTCGTGTGTGTATATGAGCAATTTTTACACGTAAAAACACTTCTATCCGCTCAATTGCATCCATAAACAGAAGTCTTAATTGTCGGTCAAACAGGTAGAGATTCCACGCCTTCTCCAGGGTCGCGCCGGGAGAAAATCTTTCTGTCATCACCCCTTCCTCATTATATTCCCTGTATGGAGCCATGTACGCGCTCAAGCGGTAGTAGCCAACATCCTTCAATCTTTGGACAAGGTCAGCCTTTTTCGTCAATAATCCGGCATCCAGTAGACGCTGAGCTTGCTGTTCGTACGTGAGGTATGGTTCAGTGTATTTCATCAGGTAAAAAAAACCCGCTCTTCGTATAATTTTGTGGAATGACTCCGCAAAGCAATTCCACAAAGTCGGCAAAATATCCAGTATCTGACAA
>CANQYL010000133.1 GCA_947628035.1 uncultured Akkermansia sp.
GCGTCTGCTTCGCAGCCGCTCACGAGCCGGCCAGTCTGCGGACTGGCCGGGCCTTGACAGAAACCGGGCGCCGGATCTTTTGTCGGTAAGGGGATAACAGCAGCAAAGCCCGCGTTTCGCGGGCTTTTGGCATAGTGAGAGCGCGGGCGCACCGCCGGGGGCCGGGTGCTGGCACCGGCCCGGTGCTGGAAATGCGTCTCATCGTGAGACGCATTTCTCTTCATTCCCTGCTTTATGACCCCCTTAATTGCTTTTGTTCATTATGTCGTATATAATTATTGCACGGTTGGGAAAGAAAATGAAAATCTACACAATAGATTCAAATTACCCTGCTACAATTATGGTTAGGAGGTGCGCTATGAGTAAAATTTTAATTGTTGAGGACGATTTATCTATACAGGCTTTGCTGCATGACTTTATACAGGAAGCCGGGTATAGTGTTGTACCGGCGGCTGACGGTGTAGAAGCCCTTGCAAAGTATTCCGAACAGAGCTTTGATTTAATATTGCTTGATATTATGCTTCCAAAAATTGATGGTTTTGGTGTCTGCGAAGTTATCCGGCAAAAATCAGATGTGCCTATTATCATGCTTTCGGCATTAGACGACGAGGGGAACCAGCTTAAAGGCTTGGACTTGCAAGCTGATGATTATATTACAAAGCCGTTTTCTATGCCTGTACTGTTGCGGAAAATCGCCGCTGTCCTACGCCGTTCATCAAAGCAGAATGATATTCCGCAGACCATGAGCTATAAAGATTTAACACTGGATTTAGATGGGTATAAAGTTTATACAAAGGAAGAAAGCATTGATTTAACGCCCCGCGAGTTTGAAATACTGCGGGAACTTCTGATAAACAAAGGCAGAATCTTAACGCGGCAAAACCTGTTACAGACACTTTGGAAGTATGAGTTTTTCGGGGAAGAGCGGATTGTTGACACACACATAAAGAACCTACGGAAAAAACTTGGTGCTGCTGACTACATAGAAACAATTAGAGGGGTGGGATATAGAATTGATAAGGAAGATTAAAAGCCGATTATCTGTTAAAGTTTTTTTGCTGACATTGTTGTTGATAGCGGTGTGCTGTTTTACAACATATAGTTTCATTTTACAGGCTGCCCCCAAAAACTATCAGCATGACATAAAAGATGTCGATTTGGAGCTTAGTTTTTTGCCGGATGAGTTTTTGAGAACCGAAAAGGAATATGCTTATATGTTTCTTGAAGCTGAGTCTGAATGGATCGGGGAACAATACGAAAATGAATTTGAGCTGCATTTCTTTCGGCCTGACGGACAGGAAGTGAGCTTACATGATCTTAACCAACTTGTCGGTGGGCAGATTACAGATTTTGATAAAGCTGAAAAAACAAAACCCTACACCGTTTCATTTTCTGATAGCGATTCGATTTATACGTTATTGGTAACAAGGAATACTGCAAAACATACCCAGACAGAAGAAGCTATACAAGGGACGCTTCCAGTACTTTGCCTTGTCGTATTGTTAGGTTCTATCATTTCAGCCTTTTTCTATTCATGGTATATGACTGCGCCTATTAAGAAAGTGAGCAAACTTTCAAAGCAAATGGCAGATATGGATTTTAGCGAATTATATTCTGCTGGACGCACTGATGAAATAGGCGTGCTAACTAACAGCCTAAATACACTCTCCCGGAAATTGGAGGTGACTCTTTCAGAATTGCAGGAAGCAAATCAAAAGTTACAAGCTGATATTGACATGGAAAGGCGGCTTGAAAAACAGCGGGTAGAATTTTTTGCAGCAGCTTCCCACGAATTAAAAACGCCTATTACAATTATCAAAGGACAGCTTCAAGGTATGCTCTATCAAGTGGGACGCTATAAAGATAGGGAAACATATCTTGCACAGTCTTTGGAAATTACGGACACTTTAGGGAAAATAGTACAGGAACTTTTAACAATATCCCGATTAGATACTCCGGGTTATACTTACAAAAAAAGCAATCTTAATCTTAGCAATCTCATAATTGACTGCATTACAGCGCTTGATGATTTATTCATGCAAAAGGACTTGACGGTTGAACAATCCATACCCCCGGAGATATATATTTTAGGCGATATGCAGCTACTTCAAAAAGTATTGGATAATCTTTTAGGAAATGCGGCTGTGTATTCGGGTGCCGGAAATCAAGTGTTGATAAAGTTATGGAAAGATACTGAAACAACCACCCTTACGATTGAGAATACAGGCGCACATATCCCCGACGAAGCTATTTCCAAACTATTTGAACCATTTTATAGGGTAGACCAGTCAAGAAACAGGCAGACAGGCGGTACAGGTTTAGGATTGTATATTGTAAAAACAATTCTTGATTTGCATGGTGCGAAAATTGAAATTGCTAATACTATTCAAGGTGTTATCGTTTCCATACAGTTTTAGCACTTATATTTCAAAGGCGGCGAGCAGTTAGCTTGCCGCTTTTTCTATCTCCACATAAAAAACATATTCAATTCAAAATAGATTCAATTTAGGACGGTATTCTTTAATTGCACCAGGAAAAGGTAACAAATAACTGTTATTCACAGAAAGGAGATTCCACTATGTAGATTCAAGTTGGGACGGTATTCTTTAATTGTGCCCGGAAAAGATAACAAAAAAACTGTTGTTCACAGAAAGGAAATTTCAGTATGAAAAAATGTTTACCTATCATCGTTGCCACCCTCTTAATGGTGAGTGTGCTAACAGGGTTCACAGGGCGAAATCCTGCGCCCGAACAAAACAATGCTACTGCACCGAGTGGCAAAACCACTATTAGCCAACCTGTAACGTCAACAACCGAGGCTTCAAGCCCGACCGTTTCCCCTGCTGCGTCTGCTGCATATGAAAAGCTGATTGCATACAAGACTGAGAGTTATGGGGAGCAGAGTATAGCCGATTTTAACGCGACGCTTGCACCGACACCCGATGAATTAACAGAGTTCCTTGCCGCAGTAGCTGATGTGATCAGCACCATATCCTCTGACGACGAAAACTATGAATTTTTTATATCCACAATAACCTTTTCGTCCCAGGAATTATACTGCGAGCATATGGGGGAAGAAGTTACATTTAATATGCCAATCTCTAGACAAAGCAGACCATGCGACTATCTGGACGAGTACGGGGAAACAGTATATGATTTTTCTTGTTTCGTTGAAGCGGATGTTGCCTATTCTATCAACGCCCCGAAACTTGTATCAGTAGAAGAGCGAGATAAGGCGTTGCTGACATTCAAAGAGGAAATGCAGAATTACTTGAGTGGTCTAAGTGAAGAGGAAATTGCGGGCGGCGATATTAAAAAAATGCTCATAGACAAGTCCACTGAACTTGCAAATAGCTTGTCTACCGAAAATATGAAACTATCACCTTGTGACATTTATATGATTGAAATTCTCAATGCCGGAACGGAAATCACCAAATAAAAAAACAATCACCTTGACCTGCCGCACGACGGCAAAAGAAAAAAAGCCGTCGTGCAGTAGAAAATAGTCATGCCCTAACACGGCGGTTTTGAGAAATCAAGCCGTCGTGTTCTGTTTTTCCGGGCCTTTGGCTGAAATCCTTTATTACGGCGGCTTGTGGAGGTAGCTGCCGTGATCTCAACATCATATCGGCCAGGGCAAACGAGGGGCCTCCCGTCAAAAAAAGCCTGAGCGCCTCCAAGGGCTACTGCAACCATCGGACGGAAGTATATAAGGATATAACTTCATATCCTAGTTCCTATATCTGTGTAGTGATCGGCTACACGGATATTTTTTTACTTTTTTCCAAAAAATTCCCCGAAAAACCGGGCAAATCGGAAAGGTCTGGTGTTGAGGGTTTACGAAAGGGCAATCACCCGCTTTCGCGGCTGCGGAAGGAGG
>CANQYL010000134.1 GCA_947628035.1 uncultured Akkermansia sp.
GTCTCCTTATTTACTTGACATGAAGAAAAAAGAAACAGCGGAAATAACATCTTAAAAAGGATGAGTTTTGTGTAGTGGTGCATCATATTTTACTGTTAGAGATTATTGTGGAACAGATCGCGGTTCATCGGTCTCCCGAGCGCGTCGTAGCTATACTCGCGTTGCGTCACGAGACTATTGTCGCGCACGTAATCCATGCCCGTGAGCAAGTCGCGTTTCTCCCCATAACTCTGCGTGAATGGCATCCCTCTCATCATTCAATCATGCGTCCATGTTGTTTCCCTTATTATTTGATCAGCCTCTTCGTCACCCGCTTGAGCAGCTTTTCTTAACCATTCAAAAGCTTTCCTTTCATCTTTCTCTCCTCCTTTCCCCCGGAGTAAGGTTAATCCAAGGCACCTCATCCCTTCTATGCATCCCGCATCCGCAGACTCCTGCAAAAAAAGACGTCCTATCTCTTCTCGGCGCGGAAGAGTTACACAAGAATCAATGATACACCTCCAACCTAATCTCGCTTTCGCCATGGCCGCTTCCCGGGGAGTAGCTCTCAACGAAGGACATTCAACCCTCAATTTCTCACACTTGTCCATGTTAAAGAAAATAAAACAACCCGCCACATAGCGGAAAAAGTGTAAATTAGTCTCCCTCCCTCCGGGATGCGAATAAACACTTTCGAAAAAATGTTGTACCTCCCACTTATCATTGGTTCGGATTAGAACTACAAGCGATTCAACACATACGCCGCTCCCGGCATATAAAAAAGCTATCCTGGTGTCCGGATTAATTTCTCCTCCTATTTTAAACCCGGATGGGAGCTCCGTTTTCCTTATCGGAGTGTATATGGTATCCTGACCCCCGTACGCTGCTGTCAAACTACTCACCAGTAGAGTGAACCATAGGATGCATGTCTTCATCTCTTGCTATTTCTTACCTGGGTTACCGGAAACTAATAAAACGTATGGATGTCACGACTGCACGCGATGCTTGCCTCTGTGCCTTCCTTACCAGTATGGCATGACGTCCTATGGAGTCAAGCTATTTTTACCATCCGAAAATCACGTGTGGAACGAAAAAAAAATAAATGGGACAGGTTACACAAAATGTCGCATTTGTCCTTGCAATTCATATTGCGGCGTTTTTCGTTCCTTTCTTGTCATCAGCGCGAAGCTCGTTGATCTTGTCGCGCAGCACCGCTGCTACCTCAAAATCCAATCTCGCGGCGGCTTCTCGCATCTCCTTCTCGAGGCGTCGAACCGTCTCCGCCAGGGACTCGTCCTCGTTCTCGGCTGCCATGAGATCACTCTCCTCCTCTTCATCGGGCGTGTAGAGACGCAGAGCGCTTTGATCGGCACGCGCCACGCTGTGCGGCACAATGCCGTGCTGCTCGTTGTAGGCGAGTTGAATCGTGCGACGGCGGTTGGTTTCCTCGATAAGGTTTTTGATGGAATCCGTGACCACATCGCAGAAGAGCACACACTCGCCATGCACGTGGCGCGCCGCTCGTCCGGCCGTCTGCACAAGACTCGTCTCATTACGAAGGAAGCCCTCTTTATCTGCATCGAGGATACAGACGAGAGAGACCTCGGGGAGATCCAAGCCCTCGCGCAGGAGGTTGATGCCGACGAGGATGTCCACCTTACCGGATCGCAGTTTGCGAAGGATCTCCACGCGCTCGATGGCATCGACATCCGCGTGAATATACTCCACCCGCAGGTCCACCTTGCGCAGGTAATCGGTCAGGTCCTCAGCGGTGCGTTTTGTGAGAGTCGTGATGAGCACGCGCTCGTGGGCCTCCACACGCCGGTGGCAGAGTTCAATCGTCTTGTCGATCTGACCCTCGAGCGGCAGGAGGGTGATTTTAGGTTCCGGCAAGCCGGTGGGACGAATGAGCTGCTCCACGATGAGCGGCTGGCCGATGCGGGTGGGGTCAAAGGAGTCCACCGGGGCATCGGAGGGGTGCGGACGTACCCGCACCTCGGAGATGTTGTGCAGGAACACGCCATGGAAATCCGCCGGAGCTGAGGTAATGGCCTGGCTGGCTTTCGCACTCCGAGCGTGCGTGTTTCCGCGCTTCGCCTTGAGCACGGGGATGAAGCTCCTGTTGCCCGGCACGCAATTCACATATTCAAACGGACCCGGCGTCGCGCTCATGTAGAGAATCTGCGGCTGCCTCGCCATAAACTCATCGAAGCGAAGGGGACGGTTGTCCAGCGCGGAAGGGAGGCGGAAACCGTGGTCGATGAGCACTTGTTTGCGGGAGCGGTCGCCCTCGTACATCCCGCCGATCTGCGGAACCGTGGCGTGCGATTCGTCGATAATCGTGAGGTGATCGGGCGGGAAATAATCCTGCAGGGTGGATGGCGTGCTGCCGGGGGCTCTTCCGGCGAGGTGCCGCGAATAGTTTTCGATACCCTTGCAGTAACCGATCTCGTTGATGAGTTCCAGATCGTAATCCGTGCGCATTTTAAGGCGCTGCGCCTCAATGAGCTTGTTTTGCTTTTCAAACCAGGACACGCGATCCGCCAGCTCCTCACGGATGCTCTGCATGGCTGCAGCGCGCCTTTCGGGGGCAGAGACGTATTGCTTCACGGGGAAGAAGAGGTAACTCTCGAGCTTCTCGCGCGTGCGTCCTGTGCCGACGTCGATCATGGATATCCGCTCTACCTCATCCCCGAAAAATTCAACCCGTATGGCCTCACCGTCGCTCTGACCGGGGTAAACCTCCACCACATCGCCACGTACCCGAAAAGTGCCGCGCCGGAAATCAAAATCACTGCGCTCGTAGAGCAACTCCGTGAGCCTCATCAGAAACAGGTCACGTTCCAACACCTCGCCGGTTCGCAGAGACAACGTCAGCTGCTTGTAATCCTCCGGCGAACCGAGTCCGTATATGCACGACACACTGGCAACCACGATCACGTCCCGTCTCAGGAGCAACGACCGCATCGCATTCAGGCAGAGTCGGTCAATTTCCTCGTTGATGGCGCTGTCCTTCTCGATATACGTGTCCGTGCTGGCAATGTACGCCTCCGGTTGGTAGTAGTCGAAGTACGATACAAAATACTCCACGGCATTGTGCGGGAAGAAAGCCTTGAGCTCAGAATAGAGTTGTGCGGCGAGAGTCTTGTTGTGGGAAAGCACCAGCACGGGACGCTCCTGCTGCGCAATGATGTTCGCCATGGTGAACGTCTTGCCGCTGCCCGTCACGCCCAACAAACACTGATGACGGTTCCCGGCGCGAATGGAACGCAGGAGCTTGGCTATGGCCTGCTCCTGGTCGCCGGAAGGCTTGTAGTCCGTCACTAGTCGGAAGAGCGACATGATTCAGAAATGAGCGTTGACAGGTTGGGAACTTTCGGGCATCATGAATGCCGTCACTCTATGTATATACCCCCACAAGAAGTAAGGTACAGCAAAATCGCACGATTGACGCTCTTTCTTTGTGTCATGGCGCCATCGGGAATCGTGGCCTGGTTGGGGGGCATTCACGATGTGGTGAACTGCGCGCTGGCCTTCCTCTGGCCTCCCGCCTGGCTCATCTCGCTCGGCGGATTCCATCCCCTGCTCTCACTCTGTCTCTCCGCCCTCCTCCAAGGCGGATCCTTTTTCTGCATAACGCGCAGCCGTACGTTAACCGCCCGCGGCAAGGCTACCATCTGCATCACCTGGGGTATGTTCTTCGCCCTCGCTCTGCGCCTCGCTCTCGCTTACGCCGCCTGGCAAAGCGTCATGCCCGCCCAACAATAGGGCGCCGGGCGCCCAGGGGCGCCTATTTACGATTTACGATTTTGCCATCTCTAAAAACTCTTCATCGGGAGGAAACGAAGGGGAAAAAGAGAGAG
>CANQYL010000135.1 GCA_947628035.1 uncultured Akkermansia sp.
GAGGGGGAGAAGCAGCACCGGAAACGCCCTATTTATGTGGAGGGATCCTTTTAAGGGATTAAAATTATGGGACAGCAAAGGAGCGAATCAGAGCATGAAGAACAAAATTCCTAAACCCTATTTTTAGAAATCCCCCCCGCTAAACCCCGTTACTATGCGCATGACGTCGTCATATTGACCACGTTATGGGATGCTAATGATCGTAATTCGTAAATCGTAAATAAGCAAACGCTCCGCGTTTGCCCCGCGTTTGCCCATAGTTCTTGACACAGCACGATGGGTTTGCTATACGGAGACTATGAATGCGAAAGCTTCCTTTTTTATTCTGTTGATGGCAAGCGGTCTGGTGATGGGGGCGGAGGAGTCGTCTGCACAGGCTCAGGTGCGCAAGATGGCGCTGTTCAAGAATGGGTGCAACTGGGTGGAGATGAGCGCTACCTTGCCGGATGCGTCGCGCGTGCGGATCACCGGGATGCCGGATGCGCTGCTGGGCACGGTGTGGTGGGACGCGGCGAGCGGCGTGCGGCAGTTGGAGGGCAGCAGCGCGGAGGTTGAGGAGAGCGTGGAGGACTACGGTTACGCGGATTTGCTGATGGCGAATGTGGGGAAACAGGTGGAAATTTTCCTGAAAAAAGATCGCCGGGTGGAGGGTCAACTTTTGCCGCAGGTGAAGCGGGATGTGAAAGGTTCCTTCCTGAAGTCGGGGGAATCGAAGGATTCCGGTGTGCCGAAGATCATCCTCGTGCAGACGGAGGACGGGGTGCAGAGCGTGGCGGCGGAGGATGTGACAGGTGTGGATTTTGAGGAGATGCCCCAGCTGCCCACGAGGAAGGTGATGAGCCATGTCGTGACCGCGCAGTTGGAGAAGCCGAATCCGGGGACAGAGCTTCGCTTCGGCTACGTATCCGACAGCATGAGTTGGTTGCCGGAGTACAGTCTGGAACTCGGGGAGGAGGGTATGGCGAAGCTTACCTGTCGTGCGAACATCATCAACGAGCTGGCCGACATGAA
This sequence comes from uncultured Akkermansia sp., assembly GCA_947628035.1. GTDB lineage: Bacteria > Verrucomicrobiota > Verrucomicrobiia > Verrucomicrobiales > Akkermansiaceae > Akkermansia. The sequence goes on from CANQYL010000135.1 coordinate 1,012, forward strand.
GGATGTGGATCTCCGGCTGGTGAGCGGATTTCCGGCGTTGGGCGAGGCGTTGATTGATTCTCCCCTCAACCGCGCGATGAAGCTGCAGGACTTTTTGAAGCGACTGGGCTTTTTGACGGAGGAGAGAAACGTCTCCATGAGGATGATGAGCACAGGCATGGCAGCGCCTTGCGTAGCAGAATCGGATGATTCCGAAGATGACGAGGGGGAGGAGGGCAGCAAGCAGGTGGAGGATCTCTTCTGCTACACTCTGCCGCATTTCAGCTGCGAGCAAGGCAAAAGCATTTTGCGAGAGCTGTTCTCCTGTGAGGTCCCCTACAGCCACGTGTACACCTGCAGGGTGCCGAATCAATCGATGCTGGAGCGACTTTCCCGGCAGGGCGAGCCTGTGGCGGATGTGTGGCATTGCGTGCGGCTCAGCAATGCGAGCGAGTGGGCGTGGAGTACGGGAATCGTGACCTGCACGGTGGGCGGACAGATAGCCGCGCGCTCCACACTGTATTTTGCTGCGCCGGGAGCAGAAACTTTGCTTCGCCTTAACAAGAGTATGCAGACCGAGGTGCAGTGCAGCGAAGAACTGCTGAAGCGCGAGGAGCGAAATGTTCCCGGGAGACGCAACGATTCTGTCACGGTGTCCACCTTCCGGGGAGCCGTCACGCTCAAGAACGGTTCCGCCCGCGCGATGGATTTGCGCCTCGTCAAGGAAGTCAATGGACTCGTGACATCGGTGGACAGAGAAGGAAAAATCAACGTGAGCCCCAGTTATTCCGGCAATCCTCGTTCCACCGTTGAATGGAATTGCACTGTGCCACCGGGCGAAGAGGTGGAGGTGACCTACACCTACGAGTACGAGAACGATTGAGGTGTGGCTCTGTGCGTGTTCGAAAAGTCTCTCAAGGAACTCCCATCGTCCGTGTACGATACTTCCGAGCAATGACGCAGCTTCGCCTATCCAAAAAACTTTCTAACTAACACATCGTACTGTTTCAAAAATTCCGCTTCGCATCCCCGTGCCTTCGGCGCGCATTATTTCCAAATCGTAAATCGTACGTTGACGCTTCAGCACCACACTACCTCAGCGCCCTGCAGGCAAAAGCTGCGCTTTTGTCCAATCCCACTCCGAGCCCTCGTGGGCTTTGTAAATCGTAAATAGGCAAACGCTCTGCGTTTGCCCCGCGTTTGCCCCGCGTTTGCCCCGCGTTTGCCAATCGTCACTTGACAAATCGCGCGCTATCAGGTAGAGTTCAGCTCGACCATTAATTCCTTTTTGCCATGGAAGTTTACAGCATGAAAAATCCTTTCCCTGCTCAAGCGCTGGGCGTGAAGAGCGTGACTAAGCCGGGGAGCGCCAAGGAAACCGTACACATTGACATCTCTCTGCAGGGCTCCGGACTGGAGTATACTACCGGCGATGCCCTGGGCGTGTTCCCCTGCAATGACCCTGCACTTGTGGATGCCCTCATCTCAGCCGTTGGCCTCAATCCCGATGAAAGCGTGCAGCAGGCGGACGGAACTTCCATGTCTTTGCGGGAGGCTCTCATTTCGACGTACGACATCACGAGTATAAAAAAGAGCACTCTCAGCAAGTGGAACGCTGTGGCACGCAGCGCAAAATTGGATGCCATCCTCGCCGATAAAGAGACCTTGAAGAATTTTGTCTATGGACGCGACCTGCTGGATCTCGCCACAGATGAGGAGACCAAGGCCCATTTTGTGAATGCAGATGCTTTCGTGAGCTGTCTCTCCAAGCTGGCTCCGCGTCTTTACTCGATAGCCAGCAGCCCGTTTGCCGTTCCGGGACAGGTCAGCCTCTGCGTCGGCGTTGTGCGTTACAATTCACTGGATCGTGCTCGTGGCGGGGTCTGTTCGACTTATCTTGCGGATCGCTTGAGTCCGGGTGACACCGTGCGCGTGTTTGTACACAGTAACAAAGGATTCCGTCTGCCGGAGGATGGTTCGACTCCGATCATCATGGTGGGTCCGGGGACGGGAATAGCTCCGTTCCGCGCTTTCTGGCAGCAGCGTACCATCGATCACGCTACCGGACCCATGTGGCTCTTCTTCGGCAATCCCTACAAAGCCACAGACGGTTGCTACGAGGACGAATTGGCTCCCCTCGTGGAGAGCGGAGCTCTCAAGCTGAGCGTCGCGTGGAGCCGTGACCAGGATCACAAGATTTATGTGCAGCACCTCATGGACGCGGCAGGCGCCGAAATATGGCGCTGGCTTGAGCAAGGCGCCTCCGTCTATATGTGCGGCGATGCAAACCGTATGGCCAAGGACGTCGAACAAACCCTGCTCACCATCATAGCCCGGGAAGGGGGGCGCACACCGGAGGAGGCCGCTTCTTACCTCGCTGATCTCAGGACGCAGAAGCGCTACCAGAAAGACGTTTACTGATTGCATCGCGCAGCCTCCCTCCGAGGTGGAATATTCCGGAGGCCTCGTAGACCGCACGTCCTCCGGGCGAGAGCTGCGCTTTTGCTCCGCATCTCCAGCGCCTCTGGCGCGCTAGCACCCAAATCGTAATTCGTATGTCATAAATCGTAAATATGCCATCTCTAAAAACTCTTCATCGGGAGGAAACGAAGGGGAAAAAGAGAGAGAGGAGGAAGATAAAAAAAAGAAAA
>CANQYL010000136.1 GCA_947628035.1 uncultured Akkermansia sp.
CAAGACCGGGACGGGATTGGACATCAATGCAGACGACTTCGGATTCGGTAACCCTTTAACATTGGCCATTAAAGCAGGACAAATAAATATAGTCAATTTTTTACTAAACTCCGGAGCAGATGTGAATCGGATATCAGGATGCCTAAATATGGATGTTCCTTTCGAAACGCCGCTCGGAATAGCAGCACGCACAGGAAACACAAAACTCATGCAGAAACTTATCGACCACGGAGCGATGATCAACCCATCGGTCGAGCAGCTTTGCACTCTGCACTACACCCCTCTCATGTCAGCATTGCGTGAAAAATGTGAAGAAAGTGTACGATTTCTCCTTGTCCATGGAGCGGATGTAAACGCCAAGGCGAGAGAGCATACCGCTCTCATCACTGCTGTAGAAGCAGAATATTCAGACGGCGTGCGCTTGCTGCTGGAAGCCGGCGCAGACGTCAACGGGGCGACAGAAGAATACACACCGCTTATTGCCGCCGCGTGGATAGGAAATACGGAGATTATCCGTCTTCTGTTGGAAGCCGGTGCAAATGTGAACGTTGCTGTTAAATGGAAAACACCGCTTATTGTCGCTGCACTTGCAGGAAATACGGAGAGTATTCGTCTTCTGTTGGAAGCCGGAGCGAATGTAAATATGAGGGCTATATATGTTACTCCCCTCATAGCCGCATCAGCTTATCACGTAAGCTCACGGACGGTACAACTACTTCTGGCTGCCGGCGCGGACGTGAATGCCGAAGCGTGCGGATGTACCCCCCTTATGTACGCACTGAATAATGGGAATCTTTTCCTCGCTCGCATCCTGCGCCAAGCAGGCGCTATCGACAAACCAAGATGTTCGCTGCTCAGATATCGAACCGCGTATACGCATAGCTTGTTGTCGTTTTTTCTCGGAGGTTTCCCCGTAATTTTCTCCGAACTGGAGATGATGGGGAAACAGGTGTGGGAGTACATTTGAAGCAACAAGATGCTCATTTAACTTAAAAACTCCCCATTAAGATAAAGAATTAATTTTCACAGAACTTCTGTATAATGCTGTGGCTGGACAGAGCCTTCCTAAAATATTACCGAATATGAAATACACGTTTTTTCATCCGTATGGAAATGACGACGATATGCGCATACTTGACGCTTTCCAGAACGACCGATCTCTTCCTGATGTTTCCTACATCGTGATCGGTCACAGACCCAGAGGGTGGTGGGACAGATTGTAACTACCCTTAGAAATAAAATACATCCAAGCAAAAGAACAACCTAACACACAATCAACCCAAAATGAAAAATCAAAAAGAGACACAGAAAACGAGAGGAAAGAAGAAGGTCTTCCGGGAGCTTCTCCGCGCCGTCCACGAGGGGAAAAATGGCATCGAGAAGGTGAGGAAATTGTTGGAGGCGGGTGCGGATCCGAACGATAAGCCGGAAGATAAGGACAGCGAAATGCCCCTCCATGCCGCGGCAGCATCCGGTCACATCCCCATGGTCAAGCTCCTGCTGCAGTACGGGGCAGATGTGAATCGCATGAGAAATGACCGGACACCACTCGACGTGGCGATTGAGAAAAAGAGGCTGTCCATGATTAAGTTTTTGCTGAAAGCAGGGGCGAATGTGAATGCGAAGGGACTCCTGACTCCGCTGGTGCGCGCTGTAAAGGGAGGGCGCACGGACATCGTGCGGGCGCTTTTGGATGCCGGGGCGAAGGTGAACACGGTGACGTCCAGCGGCACAGCTTTGTGTGAAGCAGCTGAGAATGGGGATATTCCTTCCTTTGAGCTGCTCCTGGAGGCCGGAGCGGATGCGAACAAAACGGGGTTGCTCTATACGATTTTAGGAGCTGCTGCAGCGGGAGGGTATCCTCACATGATCAAGTACATCCTTGACTCTGTCGCAGAAAAGCCCACCCAAAAAGAACTATGCGGAGCTTTGTGGTATGCAGCATGCCGCGGACGGACGGATGCTGTGAAGTTTTTGGTAGAACAGGGAGCGGATGTGAACGTACAGCCCCGGTGGATATGTGGTTACTCTCGTTACAAAAAGACAGCGTTGGAAGTCGCTGCTTACCGCGGGTATTTTGCTACGGTGGAAATGCTTCTGAAGTTAGGAGCGAACGCACAAGGAGCAGCCCTGTCAAATGCCATTAAAAATAAGTGTAGCCTAGAAATCGTTGCACGCATGCTGGAGTCGGGGGCGGGTCCCAACGATACTTACGTTTACGAAACATTAGCGAGAAGCATTCAATACAAGCACGTGGATGAAGGAATCGTGAAGTTCTTATTAGAAAAGGGGTTGGACGTTAATAAGAGTTCATGTGAAAGAGTGGAGCAACTCACTCTGCTTACGGCGGCTGTCAGATCAAGGCAGAGAAATTTGGTCAAGCTTCTGCTCGCTGCCGGGGCGAACGTCAATGCCACGTCGGCTGTCGGTCTATCTCGGAAGATTCGTACTCCCTTGATGCTAGCTGCTGAAAGTGGTTGGACGGAAATCGTCCCCATCTTGCTGCAGGCCGGGGCGGATGTCAATGCGTCGGTTGAAGGCAGAACAGCTCTGGACCTTGCCCTGGAGAACGGACACACCGATGTCGTCGATCTCCTGCGCGCTGCCGGAGCTTCCCCTGCCTCCCCTGAGACCTGACGAAATCATTATTTGGTCGATCATGGCTCTGTCCTGCCACAATGATGACATTTTTTCTCAGAATTTCTGTATAAGGAATTGCGTAACCAGCCAACAAACAATATCACCCCGGAAGTATTCTACAATCCTATCATATATAAATGGGGACTTTACTTCTTTCTCTTCTACACCGTTGACCGGATTATTTTCTCTGATGACGTTGACCTTAATAAGGCGTGTTACATCGCCGAGGAATGTTTCGCCGAGACCGCTTATGGTGTTCTGTTTCTGACCTTGTTTTATAACATCTTTATCTTGGAGATGATATAAAGCCAGAAAAAAACGTTTTTTCTTCAATGAGGGTTTGACTTTCGAGCATCCATGTGCTAAAAAGAAGGCTCCTGTGGGGTCGATATGACCACCTTTAATGGAGCTGGTCTTCGAACCAAGCTCGTGTGCGACGCAGGCGCATTTAAGGGGCAGCGTTCGCGCTGCCCCTTCCTTTTGTACGTCAGGCATGGCATGAAATGGGGGTGGATGATAAGGCGATACAACCTACCTTAGGACACGCGTGTGCGCCTCCAGCGCCTATTTACGACTTTCGATTTACGAATTACGATTTATTGATAACGTGCGCATTGCGCAAATTTTTTGTATTGTTAACGGATACAGAGTCTTCTTGAGATCCGTCATCATGATGACCGTTTGTCGTCATGATTTTTGATATGCATCAACGATGATAACAATCAATAAGAGCATTCTCTCCGTTGATGAGCCGTAATGCCTCAAAAGAAAAAGTCACCGAAGCCCGATGCCTCAAAATAAACGGTCACCCAAGAGCATAGCATTTTCGCCAGGATTTGCAAGTCTTTGCTCAGAGTGGGACTCATCAAATGACTCTTCTCTTCGTTGTCTTTGTCGTTTGATGTATTCGGGGTCAATCCAAATTTTTGTGGAAAATTGAATTTTTGTTAAAAAGGTGGGAGCATTCAAGCAAGACGCGTAG
>CANQYL010000137.1 GCA_947628035.1 uncultured Akkermansia sp.
ATCGACTACGCGTCTTGCTTGAATGCTCCCACCTTTTTAACAAAAATTCAATTTTCCACAAAAATTTGGGTTGACCCCATGAAAGGGTGATGAAAAAAGCCCTGCCTTTTGGGGAGGCAGGGCAAGGGAGATTGCGGGAGCAGGATTTGAACCTGCGGCCTTCAGGTTATGAGCCTGACGAGCTACCTGGCTGCTCCATCCCGCGATTAATGGATGAGCGTCCAACGACGCCGCGGACGGATTGTAGAACGGGTAGGGTGCAAAGTCAAGCACAAAAATGAAGAATTTGGAAAGACAAAAGTTTTCAGAGCTTGACAAATCCGGGACTGGGGCGTATCATCTCCGCGTGAACGAAGAATCGGTTAAAAAAACGCCGTTATGGGCGAAGCACGTCGAATTGGGAGCAAAAATGGTGGCTTTTGCCGGGTGGGACATGCCGGTGCAATACAGTGGGATATTGAATGAGCACCGAGCCGTCCGTGAGGCGTGCGGAGTGTTCGATATATCGCACATGGGACAATTTCATGCGCACGGGGAAGGGACGACCATGTGGTTGAACGGGATGTTCACGAACAATTTGGAGAAGTTGATTGATGGGGTAGGGCAGTATTCGATGATGCTCAACGAGCGCGGCGGCGTGATTGACGATTTGATTATCTACCGACTCGGGGAGGATGATTACTTCATCGTGGTGAATGCTTCCATGATTGATGAGGACTACGCCTGGCTTATGGCGCACAAACCGGAGGGTCCTCAGTTGGAAAATCTGAGTGCCGAGTATGTGGGGTTGGCGGTGCAGGGACCGAAGTGCGAGAGCGTGTTTGAGGCGGTGTGTCCCGGTGTTGAGCTTCCGGCGCACAATGGGATCCTGCGGTTCACGGTGGATGGGGAGAAGCTCATCGTTTGCCGTACCGGCTACACCGGCGAAAACGGCTTTGAATTTTTCTGCGCAGCTCAGCAGGGCGTGAAGTGGTTTGAACGCATGATAGCAGCGGGAGCCCAACCCTGCGGACTCGGTGCAAGAGACAGCCTGAGGCTGGAGATGTGCTATTCGCTGAATGGCTCCGACTTGTCGCCGGAGAAAACGCCGCTGGAGGCCGGACTTTCCTGGTGCTGCGACCTGACCAAGGATTTTGTGGGCGTGCAGACTCTGCGTGAACAAAAAGCATCCGGACGTCCCACGGCGCTGGTGGCTATCGAGTACACGGAAAAGGGCGCACCGCCGCGGCATGGGTATGAGGTGCAGCTCCGGGACGGCACGCCGCTGGGCGAGTTGTGCAGCGGGGTGCTTTCTCCGACTCTGGGCAAGGGGATAGCCATGGCATACGTGCCGGCGCAGCATGGCAGGATTGGCACCGAGGTGCAGGTCGTTGTCCGTGGAAAAGTCGTGCCCGCCGTTATCGTGAAAAAACCTTTCTTAAAAAGATAATCATTCCGAACCTCAACCATTAATCAGCCATGAGTACAATACCCTCAGACTTCAAATACTCCGCCGAACACGAATGGATCAGCCCGGCCGCCGACGGAGTTGTAACGTTAGGTATCACCGATTTCGCCCAGTCCGAGTTGGGTGACGTCGTTTACGTCGATCTTCCGGAGGTGGGCAACACCTACGCCGCCGGCGACGCCATCGGCGCCGTGGAATCCGTGAAAGCGGCCTCCGATGTTTACACACCTGTGTCCGGCGAGGTGGTTGAGGTGAATGAAGAATTGGGCAATGAGCCGGGAACCGTGAACAAGGATGCTTTCGGAGATGGCTGGATCTGCAAGATCAAGCTGAGCGCGCCGGACGAGGTGGACGGGCTCATGGATGCCACGGCCTACGGTGAGTTCTGCAAATAAAGAACACCGTTTTTTCTCGCGGGGCGTAGGAGTTCACCACCAAGAAGCTCCTGCGCCTGACTTTTTATGATCCTTTCCGAAATACCTTTCACCCATGATCACGTCACAGTCCCTCTTTGAACCGCGCCACATCGGTCCCGGCGAGACCGAGATCCAAGAAATGCTCGCCGAAATAGGCTTCGACAGTCTCGATGCCATGACGGATGCCATCGTGCCGGCGGATATACGACTCAAGCAACTGCCGGATTTGCCGGCGCCGCTGACCGAGCAGGATGCCCTGAGACAGCTCAAGCAGGTGCTCTCCGCCAACAAGCCTGCCAAGAGTCTGATCGGTCAGGGATATTACGGGGCTTACATGCCGGCCGTGATCCAGCGCAACGTCTATGAAAATCCGGGGTGGTACACGGCGTACACTCCCTACCAGCCGGAGATTGCTCAGGGTCGGCTCGAGATGCTCATGAATTTCCAGACGATGATAGCCGGGTTGACGGGGCTTCCCGTGGCGAATGCATCGATGCTCGATGAGGGAACGGCGGCGGCAGAGGCGGTGCACCTGTGCGTGAGCAGCAAGGCGAAGAGTGATACCTTCTTTGTGGCGGATTCCTGTTTTCCGCAGACGATTGAGGTGATCCGCACGCGCTGCGAGACCACGGGCGTGAAGCTGATCGTGGGGGACTGGAGGGAGTTTGACCCCGCGAGCGAGCCGGGGCTGGCGGGCGTGCTGGTGCAGTACCCGGACAACTTGGGACGCGTGGAGGACTATGCCGCCTTTTTTGAGAAATGTCGTGCGGGCAGGGTTCTCTGCTGCGTGGCGGCGGATCTGCTGGCTCTCACGCGCTTGCGCGAGCCGGGCGCGTTCGGTACTGACGTCTGCATCGGCACGACTCAACGCATCGGCATCCCGATGGGCTACGGCGGTCCGGCGGCGGCGTACATGGCCTGCACCGATGCGCTGAAACGAAAATTGCCCGGACGCTTTATCGGTCTCTCCGTGGATCGTGACGGCAAACCGGCTTACCGCCTTGCGTTGCAGACACGCGAACAACACATCCGCCGTGAAAAAGCCACTTCCAACATCTGCACGGCCCAAGTGCTGACGGCTCTGCTCAGCACCTTCTGCGCTATGTACCACGGACCGGAGGGACTCTCCCACATCGCCGCTACGGTGCAGCGTCTTGCCGCCGCTTTTGCGGAGAGTATGCACGCTGCGGAGGGCGTAGAGGTCGTTGACGGACGTCTTTTCGATACCGTGGCTCTTCGCTCGGAAGGACGGGCGGATGCGCTGGTGACGACCGCGCTCAAGGCGGGTTACAATATCCGTCGCGTGGATGCTGACACGGTGAGCGTGTCCTTTGATGAAACGTGTACAGATGTTGATTTGACGGCGCTTTGCACGGCGTTTGGGGTGAACCCTGCGACGGTGAAGGACGCTCCGGCGAGTGAGAGAACGACGCCGTTCTGCACGGAGAAATGCTTCAATGCGTTCCAGTCCGAGACGGAGATGATGCGCTACATTCACCGGTTGGAGATGCGTGATCTGGCTCTCAACGAAGCGATGATTCCGCTGGGGTCCTGCACGATGAAGGCGAATTGCGCCGCCACGATGATGCCGATCACGTGGGATGAAGTGACGCAGCTGCACCCCTTCGCTCCGGCCGACCAGTGCGAGGGCATGCGCGCCATGCTGCTGCAGTTGGAGGAGTGGCTGGCCAAGATCACGGGCTTCGCGGCGGTGTGCTTGCAGCCGAA
>CANQYL010000138.1 GCA_947628035.1 uncultured Akkermansia sp.
CGCTTCTTCCCTAAGGGCTCGGATTTCTCCCGCGTCTCTCAAACAACTCTCAACGCCATCGCTCTCTGGATGAATCGTTACCCTCGCGCCATCTTCGAGGGCAAATCCGCCTGGCATATGGCTCATTCCTTCCTCCACTATTTTACCCCTCTCTTCGCATGACCTCAACTCTTTCTGTCATATGTTGCATTTGTTCTTGCAATTCACACTTGCGATTCATTGATTTTATATGCATTGCACAGATTTTTTATACTAAGGATGTACAGGAACGAGACAAGGAGGACATTGATTGCGCCGCAGAGCGAACTGGAAAATAAGCATCATCAACTAACCGGAAAGTTTCTCTACTTTTCGACTTCGTTCCCTTGCGGTTGCCTTAGGGGAAGTGTGTCCCATGGAATTTCAATCTCTCTCTCCATCAGTTTGTTATACATTAAGTACAACTTCGATTTCTCTCCGATCGAACGTATTTCCTCATGCCTTTATGCTTATTTTTTTCATCACTCCCGTGATTTAGTCTTGCCAAGAAATCCCTACTGTGGTACATTCCCCCGTCGCTTCATGCGCACTTACCTCCTGAAAGTCTGGATCGTCTAGAGGCCTAGGACTCTCGCCTTTCACGCGGGCAACACGGGTTCGAATCCCGTTCCAGATGCTGCCGAAATGTTAAACAAAACACCGCATTGCATTGACAATGCGGTGTTTTTTATTTACAATACACCTCATTGCGGGGCATCCTGCCTTACAACTTCATTACAACTCACCTTTACAACTCCATGAAGCCAGCAAAAAACACCTACACCGGCTCCTTCTCCCTCAACAAAGCCGCCAACTCCCCATTCTGGATGGTCTCCTTCACCGGCGCCGACGGCCGCCAAAAACGCCGCAGCACGAAAGTCCCCCACGCCGGAGGCTTCTACCAAGGCGAACGCCTTACCGCCGCCCAAGCCCGCAAGCGCGCCGAAATGGTCGCCTACTCTATCGCCACCCAAGAGGAAGAGGAATACCACGCCGCCGACAACACCACCATGCGCCAGCTCTGCGACACCATGCTCACCGGCAAACTCGGTCGCGTCTCAACAGCCACTTACGACAACGCCCGCACCGACTACAAGCAATTCCTCACCTACCTCGCCCGCCGCGCCGACGAACCATGCCGCCTCATCACCCGCGCCGACATCAAAGCCTGGATAATCTCTCGCCGCGCCTCCGTACGGGCAAAAACCGTCCAAAAAGCCCTCACCGCCATCCGCGCCGCCTTCGCCTACGCCGTGGATACTGAAATCGTTGCCAAAAACCCATGCGACGGCGTCCGCATCCCCCCCGACTCGCGCGACGAAAAAATCCTCCACGAAGCCTTCACCGCCGAAGAAGTCCAGCTCCTCCTCGACAAACTCCCCGACGAATGGTCCTCCGCCGTCCGCTGCTGCATCGGCACCTACGGTCAACGCCTCGGCGACATCCTCAACCTCCGCTGGGACGCCTTCGACTTCGCCGCCCGCACCGTCCACCTCATCACCGGCAAAACCGCTCGCGAGCTCCACCAGCCCATGCAGCCCGACTTCTACGCGTGGGCACTCGCCCGCTACACCGCCGCCCAAAAAGCCGGAGGCGAAGCCGCCATCTACGTCCACCCCAACCTCCGCCATCACACCAACCCCTCCGGCGAATTCACCCAGCTCGTACGCCTTCACGGCATCGGCTTGCAAGGCAGAGGTCTCGCCGGCTCACGCCGCACATGGCACTCCAAAACCTTCCACTCCCTCCGCGCCACAGTCGCCACCATGCTCCAGGCCGCAGGCGTCTCCCAGGGCATGGCAATGGAGCTTGTCGGTCATGACTCCGCCGTAGTCCACGCCGCCTACATCCGCCCCACCACCGAACAGCTACGCACAGCCGCCGCCAAACTCCCGCGCTTCTCATAAAAACGAACCGTTCGGAATTTCCCCTTGACATCCCCGCCACCCATGCTAAACTACCCTCATCCCAAATTCCTCCAACCGGAGGATAAACTTGGCAGCCGACCCCAACCCACCTCCGGCTGCCATTTTTATTGCCAGCGCAACGCCCGTTGAACGCCCTCCGCAATGCAATTTTATTGCACTTCAATCCCCATTTTCGCCCAAAAACCTGCGAAAATAATCATTTTTTTTGCTCATCCCGCGCACAAACCGTGAAAAAATCACGTTTCGTGTACACCTACTCCTTCTTCTTGCTCACCTTGCGCACCCTCTTCTTCAGCTCCCTCTTCCTCTTCTTCTCCCGCTTCGCGTCATTCCTCCCGTACTGAATCATCACACGCGCCGGATTGCTCATCGCATTCAAACTCTGCACCACCCCGCACGCCTCGCTCACCCCGCGCGTCGTCGCATTCACACCCCCCGCCAGCCCGCTCATCGACCCCGCAAGCCTCAGCACCTGCATCACATCATTCGCCTGGTCAAGCCACGTCTCATTCTTCTTCTCCTTGATCCCCGTGATCCGCAGCGCCGCATTCCACGCCCCGCCGTAGTCAAACACCATCTCGCCATACGTCCCGGAGCGCACATACCCCCCCGTCGCCTTGCTCACCACCTCGCCCACAATCGGCACACTCTGCATCAGCCCCGCCCCGCTCGCCGCCGTCAGCGCATTCGTCAGCAGCCACCCTGCCCACTTCTCCGCCTCGTCGTCCCCGTCCGGCGCCGTCCCCCTCATCAGCTCGCACAGCATCGCCGTCAACTGCATCGCCGTTGAAAAGCCCGCCATGAACCGGAACGCCCGCCAGACCCCCCTCGCGCCTCCCCCCTCGCGCCCATACACCGCCTGCGTCGCACCCACCTTCAAAAACGTCTCATTCCCCATATACCCCAGCACCTTCATCACCCCGCCGCCGAACACAATATTCGCCGCCTTCTGCGTATCGCGCAACGGCTGCGCCGCCGTCTCCAGCGCCTGCTCCACCACCCTCTCGCATCTCTCCCTCACCTCCGCCTCGCTCAGCGCATCCGCCGCCCCCTCCTGCGCCTTCATCAGCCGCTTGTACGTCACATTATACAGCGCCGTCATACTCAGAATATTCGTCCACACATCCACCTTCCCAATCAGCTCCATCCCCTTCCTCGCCAGCCACGCCGCCCGGCTCCACGTCGCATTCCTCCCCATCCTCTGCAGCCGCTGGTACTCCTCCGTATTCTCGTAGCGCACCTTCATGCAATCCAGCTCCGCCATCTCCCGCCAGCTAATCGGCTGCTTGCTCGTCATATCCTGCACCATCTGCGTCAGCAGCCTCGCCCCGCTCACCCCGCTCACCGTCCCATTCAGCACCGCGCTCAGCTGCTTCACCAGCGTCGCCGGCGCCCAGCTCAGCACCGTCATCGCCCGCGCACTCTGCACCAGCCCCAGCATCCGGCTGTGCGCCTCCTCAATCGCCGTCTCCCGCGCCCCAAGTCCATCCAGCAAATTCAAAAACTCCTTAAACGTCTCAAACCTCTCCTGCCCCATCGCACCCTCCACCGCAGGCGCAAAATCCCTCTGCGCCAGCAGCTTCCTCCACC
>CANQYL010000139.1 GCA_947628035.1 uncultured Akkermansia sp.
GCTTGATAAGCTCCTGCTTTGATTGAGCGATAGCTGTTTCTTTTTTATTCAGCACCGCTTTCTTTTTACCGTCAGAGTCTTCGGTATAATCGAAGATACGAACATCCTTCAGGTTCAGAGTTTCCTCAATGATTTTATAGGCATTGATACGGCTTGTACCGTAAGTGCTGTATGCTTTGATATTTACTTTATCGTAGGACTTGCCCTCAATGCTCCATTCGGCGGTGTACTGAGAAAAGTTGAGCTTAATGTACCATTGTGCATATTTCGGTGTTTCCAAGAGCTCAAAGATAAATTGTTCTACGATTTTTGGCGGAAGCCAAGTTGCGCCAAGACGTACAGAAATTTCACTCGCTGTCAGGTCTTTCGGCTGCACCTTTTCAAGCGCCTCCACATTGACCGTATAGTCCTCCGGGTAAAGCTCCGCCGAACGCTTGGCGACGGCGAGCTTCTCCCGGACATTCCCCGACAGGTATTCGTCAGCGGGAAGGTATTTTGGCTCGGTCGAACCCCCGTACTCAAAGAGCGGGTTTAGGAAAATCACTCCTTTCAAATCTTCGTAGATTTCCTGTTCGGATTTGCCTGTGAGCTGCTGCATATACGCCATATCCACACAGGCTTTTTCACCCATAGACAGGGCGAACGCTTCACTTGCGGTATCCACCGAGGTGACGGGCGTGTGCGGCTTTATGGTGCGCTTGGTAAACATATCCGCCTTGCGCTCCAGATTGCCGTTTTCGTCGATGACTTCAAGCGCCGACAGGAGGAAATACGAACTGTCCTGCGAGAATACCGAGGTATTAGCTCGGCTGTTGATCAGGCCATACTTTACCGTGAAAGCGTCGTACAACTGATTCAGCTTTTCCTGTTCTGCCTGAATGTTCTCATCCGGCCAGTCCTGTGTCTGAATTTCAATCAGTCGGCGCACACAGTCCCGTATTCCGATCAGCCCTTTGATTCGGTTCTCCGCCGTGGCGGACACCTCCACAGGGTTCATGCGACTGTTTTCTCGATAGTAGATTTTATCGTCTACGACGGTATAGGAGAAGTTCCTGACCGTAGGGTCGGCGGGAATGGAATTATCTTCTTCGCCGAGTTCTTCCTCCGCTTCATACGCCGATATTTCTCCGTGGATGTTGGAGATCGCCTCCGTAAGCTGTTCGGACAGGTCTGCGCCGGCGTAAGGCTCACAGGTCGGCTCCATACCGAACCGTCCCGACACCGTTTTCATCTCGCCGAGTACCATTTCCGGGTGGCTCACAAAGTAGCGGTTCATCTTGATTCCGTTTTCGTCGGTGTCAAGATGCACCCAGTCAGGCTCGATGTCGATCAGTCTGTCCCGCTTTTGAAGAATCAGGATGTCGGACACAACCTCCGTTCCTGCGTTGCCTTGAAAGGTGTTGTTCGGCAGACGAATCGCCCCGAGCAGGTCGGCTCTTTGAGCGATATATTTCCGTACCGCAGGACTTTCCTTATCCATTGTGCCTTTGCTCGTAATAAGCGCCATAACGCCGCCGGGACGCAATTTGTCGAGGCTTTTTGCGAAAAAGTAGTCATGAATGAGGAAGTTTTGCTTGTTGTATCTGCGGTCATTGACACGAATATCCCCGAAGGGGACGTTTCCGATCACGCCGTCAAAGAAGCTGTCGGGAAGGACGGCTTCCTCAAACGGTTGTGCCGCGATCGAAGTCTTTTGGTAGAGCTGTGCGGCGATTCCCGCAGAGATGGGGTCGATCTCCACACCGTACACGCTGCTGTTTTGCATCGTTTCCGGCAGAAGTCCGATAAAGTTCCCGATTCCGCAGGACGGCTCCAGAAGGTTGCCCTCCCGAAAGCCGAGCTGTTCCAGCGTTTTGTAGATCGCCTTAATGACCACGGGAGGCGTGAAAAACGCCGTCAGCGTGCTTGCTTTTGCGGAGTCGTATTCTTCAGGTGTCAGGATGTTTTTTAGCATCGCATACTCGGTATGCCAAGCTCCCGCACGTTCATCAAACGCTTCGGGAATACCGCCCCAACCGACATATCTCGACAAGATTTTCTGCTCATCAGGCGTGGCAAAGCGGTTTTCTTGCTGACATCTTTTCAAGGCTGTAATTGCCGCATAGTTGCGGTGGAAACGCTCTTTTTTGTTCACTTCTTCAACCTCGTTATTCGCAAGGTCAAAGGTGAGCCGCTGGGACATGGGAATTTCAGGGTGCAAGTCGAAGGACTGCACCTTGCCTTTCGGCTGGTTGAAACTTGGGGTGAATGGTTCGCCAACACCTTCCCGAACAGGTTCTTCTTCCGTTCGTTCTGGAACAGGGTCGCTCTGCGGTCTGCCCTCCACACGGAACCCTTGCGGTGGAGGGTCAAGCTGAGCGATGAAATCGTGCGGAATCGTATTCCCGTCGGCATCCCGATAGACAACAACAGTCATCGGTGCGCCAAAGTAGTTTTCTTCCTTAATGTCATGCTCAAATTGATAGGCGCTCGTATACTCGACGCTCTCTCCGACCCTCCCATCAGTGCCGAGGTAGTCGATTCTGCCTACCGGGAACGATTCAACGGGATTTTCCTTTCGGTCGCTTTGAAGCACTCGTACCTCACGCTGACCGTCCTCAAGTGAAGCAAGCACAACATCATGCCCACGGTCGCGCAGCATATCCGTATAGGTTTGCAGCCTGTGCGCCGGGATGCCGCACATGGGTACACGCTCGTTTGCATTGACAGAACGGGAGGTCAGCCGCAATTCCAACGCTTCGGCGGCAAGCTCTGCGTCCGCACCGTACATCTCGAAGAAGTCGCCCACCTGAAAAAGGACGATCCCCTCCGGGTTGTCGTGCTTGATCTCGGCATACTCACGGTAGGATGCGGTGAACCGGGCGTTCTGCCGCTCCGTTTCCGCCGCCTTTTCGATCCTCTCCACAACCTCGGCGGGAAGCCCCGATACACGGTAGCTGATTTCTCCTTCCGGGCTGATATGGGCAATCGTCTGATAGTCGCCGTCCACTTCCACGGCTCTGTTCCAAACGGTCAGTCCGTTTCCGAGATAACCCATGCCGATGTCATAGGTGGGCTGTTCGGAGATAGATTCCTGCTTCGCTACTTGCTGCTGTTCAAGGTAGTCAGGGTCGTCATATTCGTTTGGATCAAATGATTCGACCTGTTCATCAGGCGTCGTTTTGTCTGAGGTAGGAGCATCCGATCCCTTTAGATGATCGTTCATCGGGTTTTCCTGCACTTTGCGGTCGAACTCGTCCCTCGGCATTTCCTTCTGAAAGAGCGGGAACTGCGGGTCATAAAGAAGGACACGGTTCTCGTCAAACGACAGAATATCATAGTCCTGCGCGCCGATCGTCACCGTGTCGCCGAGGTGGTATTCATACCTCGCTAAACTCTGCGGGGTTTCTTTTTCGGTCGGTTTTTCTTCCGTGGTATCCGTGTCCGCTCTTTCATCGGGAGCGGTAGAGAGGATTTCGCGGTTTCGCCGCTCCTGCTCTCTTTGCGCTCTGCGATCTTCCTCCTTT
>CANQYL010000140.1 GCA_947628035.1 uncultured Akkermansia sp.
GTGAAGTGGATATGGGTGGACAGCGCCACCTCGGAGCCCGTGGAGAACGTGCTGAACATCACCTACGCCCAGAACGAGGGCTCCTTCCTGGCCGGGTACATCGCCGCCTACATGAGCGAGAGCGGCATCATCGGCGTGGTGGGCGGCGACAACGACGACACCGTCAATGACTTCATCGTGGGCTATGAGCAGGGCGCCCAGTACTTCGCCGACACCTACGAGACCACCACCCAGGTGGTGAAGAACTACGCCAACACCTACACCGACCCCGCCGTGGGCGAAAAATGCGCCCTGGCCCTGCTGGACAAGGGCGCGGACGTGATATTCCAGGTCGCCTCCACCACCGGCCAGGGTGTGTTCAAGGCCGCCGCGGAGCACCACTTCTACGCCATCGGCGTGGACTCCGACCAGAAATATATTGACCCCGACGTGATCATCTGCTCCATGAAGAAGGAGATCGGCGACTCCATCTACGCCGCCGTCACGGAGCTTCTGGACGGGGACGACTCCCGCTGGGGCACCACCTGGGTGGCGGACATGTCCACCGGCTACGTGGGCATCGGCTACGGCGACGAGGACGCCCCCCAGCAGATCACCGACGAGCTGAAGGAAGAGGTGGCCCAGGTCGCCGAGGCCATCATCGACGGCGAGATCGTGGTGAACACTACGAGGTGAAACATCTTACCCGAAAGCAGAGGCCCCAGGCTAAGCCGGGGGCCTCTGCTTTCAGCTATATAAGCTTCTGCACTTTTTGCACCAGGTTTGGTTGCGGATTATTCCTCCGCCCATGTCCCTGAATCCAAACTCACTCAAGGGTTTTTCGACACCGCATTTTGGACAAATTCGTGTAGGCTCACTTCCATTATACCCGTGTGACTGGATAATGGGTCTGCTGGTGTTCAAAGTATCCTTTTTCATTACAAGCCCACCTCCTTTTCAGTCATTGATAATTGATACAATCCAGTTGAGCCATCCCTTGACAGTGGAAGCTCTCCTCTCAAATGTGCTGTCACTATTCACCTGATACAGGCGCGACTGCTTCATAATTGAAACTATCTCCCCCGTAGACGGCATAACACCACTTTGCAGGTACAGCCTGAGGGTATCGTGGAACACTTTATGGGACAAAATGCACCGACAATATGCCAGCTGGCGCGGCTTGAACTCCAATCCCAGAATCTGTCGGCCCGTCTCGCTGACAGAATAAAGCGGTCCTTCATTGGAACTTTCCTTATCCAACAAGCCAAGGTAACGGGCTGCGTCAGTGTAATAGTTAGTCTGCCGAGCATCAAAGTCATAGTTTTCTGTCACATTTGCCCGGCTGAGCTCCCGCTCGTTCAACAGCTCACAGAGATTAATAATCCGCTCAAAGCTGTCCGCCTGGGGAAAAGGTATTGCCGGCTCATCCAAAACCTGTGCACCCGCTAATACCGCCTGAATGTCTTCTGCGGAAATGGTGGTGTCCTCAATGGAATAATTCTGTTGCTTTACAAGACGCAGGGAACTATAATCCTTAGGGTTTTCAAATACATACTCAAACAATCTGTAAATGCCGTTGGAATACACAAGAAAAACCGTTTTCACCGGCTTCGTGACCGAATTTTTCCAGACACGGAAGGGATAATATAACTGCCGAACAAGAAAATCTTCCGACAGATCATTTTTAGCTTCCAGTAACGTCAGATACGAAACGCCTTCATATGCTGCGTCCACTTCTATCTGTGCGTTATCAACATTAACCCGCCACGGGCGGCCCGTAACTGTATCGCCAATTAAAAAAGAAAACTTTCCTGACCCTTTACGTCCGGAAACTGTGGCATATATGTCCTCATCTTCTGTAAAGTCCGCTAAAATACCTGCCGCATTTGCACAATTGAGTGCAATTGCCTCACTTGGAATATCATGACTGTCAAGACTTTGAATGTGCGCAGGCAGGGACACCCTCTCCACAGGCCCATCAAAGGGCTCAAAGCTATGATATGCATCAAAGTGTGCAATAACATAGTCCCCTCTTGAGATAGGAAGAATTGCCAAACTATTGTCGTAAAAGATTCTAGGAAGGTTTATCCTATGATCAAACTTCGCCATTAGGCGCGGCTCACGGTATTCTTTGATTTTGCTAGCGGAGATAACGAAGTATCCTTCTGATTCAATGCGGCCCAGGATATTGTGTTCTTCAAAAAGCTTTTCCCACGCCTCATCATTGAGTGTTCTATTACACATAGTTTCTCACCACAACTTCATCCACATCGCCGCGTTTGCTTCCCACTGAATTGATGGAACGTTTTGCATGAACTACTTTTATATCATACGCACCATATTGCTCTTTGATAAATTCAGTCGCAGAATTGGAAAGCATAAACTTTACACCCCGCCTGTCCAATTCGTCACAGCACTTCCGAAGTCTTATCTGTTCTTCTTTTGTGAAGCCACCTTTTGAATACCCTGTGAAGTTTGACGTCTCTGATACGGGATCATAGGGTGGATCGAGATATACAAACGCGCCCCGCTTCACATCTGCCAGCGCCTGCGCATAATCCAAAGACGAAAAATGTACTTCCGCCTTATTGAAATAAGCACTGACAGCCCGTAATACCGGCTCATTGACAATGTTCGGATTCCTGTAATTTCCAAAGGGCGAGTTAAACTCTCCCGCATTATTCACCCGATACAAGCCGTTGTAGCACGTCTTGTTCAAATAGAGGATGCGAGCTGCCTTCTTCACGTCCGACAGCGCCTTATAGCTCTCCGAGTCCCTGTCCCAGTCACGGACACGATAGAAAAACTCCGATTCGTTCTTATACGTTTTCAGCTCTTTAATTAATCCGTCCACATCTTCCTTGATGACGGAATACACACCCATTAGATCCGCGTTAATATCGTTGATATAGGCTTTACCCGGCTGCAGATGAAAAAGCAGCGCTCCTCCGCCCACAAACGGCTCATAATAGAGGCTTGTCGACTTTGGCAACAGAGACGACAGCTCATCCACCAGCTGTCTCTTCCCTCCAACCCATTTCAAGGCGGGCACAACCAGTTGATTCTTTTTCACGTAGGCGCCCCCTTTTTCACACAATATCTTGATTTTAGGTATATCATACCGCTCCCAAAAAGTCAAGGTCTCCTGCCAGGGTTTGCCACACCTGACAAACGCGCCTGTGTTCCCGTGGACACAGGCGCGTTTATAGATTACAGCACCGCCACCTGGCACATGCGCATGGTCTGCAGGGCGGCGGAGTGGCTCTGGGGCGTCACGCCGGCGCAGCAGTCGGCGATGACCTTCAGCGGCGTCTCCGGCAGATACGCCTTGATGAGCAGGGCGTTGGACGCCACGCATATGTCGGTGCAGAGCCCCACCAGGGTTATCTCCAATGGCTCGGACTTCGCCATTTCCGCC
>CANQYL010000141.1 GCA_947628035.1 uncultured Akkermansia sp.
CAAGGTGAGTGGAGACAGTCTCGTCCTATATCTTTTGCGTACAGGAACACACAGCGACCTCTTCTGATTTAGCCGTACCAGTTCTATCATGTCCTCGGCAGCAAGACAGTTGAGGACGAGCGTACCCAGGGACGGGCGGCAGTCCAGCAGCACATGGTCGTAGTCTTTTTACGCTGGCCAGATACTGCTTCAACACCAGTCTCCTGGCTCATCACGTTCACAAGCCTGACTTCCACGGCGGACACGGCCCTGTTGCCGGGAATGAAGTCGAAGCCCTCTCTGTGATGGAGGATTTCAGGGTGTACGTCCCTCTGAACATCGTCCACCACATCTTTCATCACAGTCGCCAACGTCAGCTTCAGGTCATGGGGCTGACGTTGGCCCAGCATTTTGGTGAAATCGCCACCTGGGGGTCAACGTCCAGGAGCAGCACGCGCTTTGCCTGGGCCGTGAGGCCCACGCCCAGGTTGAACACGGAGGTTCTTTTTCCGACACCGCCTTTCTGGTTGGCTGCGGCGATCACTTTCGACTTCGCCATTTAGTTGATTCCTTCTTAATAAAATGCTGATTTATGAAAACGGATGAATATGTAATGTTTTCCTTTACTTCTTAAGATAATCGTGATAGATTTTCAATATTAAGTCGATAGGAGTGATTGCAATGAGTACAAAAGATTGGATACTTTTATTGGTGCCTATTTTCTGCAACGGAATTATTGTATTCCTGTTACAGCGAGCATTTGAAAGAAGGCAATTAATACAGAATGCAAAATATAAATATGTTGAGATAATGCAAAAGAAAGTAGATGCTGCGTTAGAGGCGTTTGAGAATGTAGTTCAATCCAATGGCAGTGACATGCTGCAAATTGAATATGTTAATACATTTGTGAATAACTACTGCAGTGTGTTTTCCTATTATCAACAGAACCATACTGTGTTTAAAAAGCTTGATAAAGATATGGGGGAGCTGTTCAAACTGCATGAACAACTCCAAAAAGAGCAACGTAGGGTAAATGAACCTAACGATGGGGTCATAGCAAGAAATAATATGGAAGCGCTCTTTCGCAAGATTTATGAGTTGCTGCAATCTGTGCAGAATAAGTGTATACAGCGAAAATTATAACGTGGTATTCTTGATAAATGCAGCGTTTAAGTTGATTCGTTATTCGTCTAACAAGAACTATTTATACTTATAGCATTTAGAAACAAAGCAAAAAGCATGGGCTTCAAATTGAAGCCCATGCTTTTCTGTATCAGCCGATGCTCATAACGCGGTCACAGTAGACCACATATCTGTACTTGCCCCCGGAGGCGTAGAGGTGGCAGGTGAGCAGCGGCAGCATATCCCGTCCCGGCTGGATCAGTATCTCGTTGATGTCGTTGGGCTTTATGACCTTGATGGACGTGACCTCATAGGTCAGCGTTTCCCATAGATTTGTGATATACACCTGGTCGCCCACTTCCAGAAGGTCGATATATCGGAAGTAGGGTGCGCCGTACCATCCCCGGTGGGCGGCGATCACGCAGTTGGTGTCCGGGCCGCCAATGGAAAGGCTGGTCTGGGACAAATGCACCGCGCCCGCGGCCATATTGTCATAGGTCGCGCCAAGATAAATGGGCAGCTCCACGTCCATTTTTGGTATGGAGATCACGCCCATCGCGCCATTCTCCACGCCGTAGGCGGTGAGGTCAAAGGAGGGCTGCTGGTATGCCCAGGCATCACAAAGCCCTGTCTGTCCGTTGGCATAGATCTGGGCATTGTACCGCGCCATGGCGTCATATAGCTCCGAATATGGCCTGGGCGTGGGAGACGGCATGGGGCCCTCCACATATTCAAAGATCACGTCGGCGTCGTCCTCTCCCGCGCGGACATATCAAAGAAGTCGCTCACAGCTTTATGCGCCTGCCGGTCCAAATGGATGCCCACGGGCTGGGGCCAGAAACAGACGATAAAGCCCGCGAGGAAGATGGCACAGGCCAGGGAGATAAGTGCCCGTGTCTTGGCGCTGGGATCCGGCGCGGTTTAACGGCTTCCTCGGATTCAAAGCCACACATAAGTTCTTTCGTGTCTGCGATGAACTCGTCCACAAGCATTTTTTGTCATCGGGAAATGGCCCCAAACCAGAGACTGCCTTCGGCACATCGAGGTCGGTGAGGTCATGAAGATCAAGATTCCTTGGCGGTGATTTGGCACAGAACGCTACAGTAGCTGTTATAGTTCAATCCAGCTATTCTTTTGGACAGAAATAGCAGGCATGGTTTTGCTGATCTCTTTTCCTTGGGCAAAGAGGCGTTGGAGCCCCCTTAATATCAAACTCTCCCTCATGCAGCCAAAGATCCGATGAATAAAGGTCCTCACACTCGTCTGGTGCGGAGTGTTTTAGCAGGAAATCTGTTCCGACGTCACACAGAAGCAATGGGAACTCATCCGTACTATCCAAACAGGAAAAGCCATCTTCAGCGGTATCATCCTTGCAAAGCACCGCACCATGCAGCGTCCCTTCCACAAAGCGGCCTTCTTCCCAGCGCCCCTCTAGTCGCTCTTCACCAATGTGATGTATATTCAGGCTATACTCTACCCCTTTGCCGTGCCTACGCCCCTCCACGAAATAACCCTGATAGTCCCTCTCTTTTTTCCATCCTGTGACCCTGCCCAAGTCATCTAAGTCCGCATTTATCAACAGCTCACCATCCGGGTCGTAGGCCTCCAAATGCCGACCGTTAGAAAAAAACACCTTTTTCCCATCTTCGGTCATTCTCCAGTCCTCATATACAATTCTCTTGCCCTCCGGCAGCAGACGGTTCAAAAGCTGAACTGTTCTTCTCTGCAGGCACTTTTCCATGGGAAGATACGCCAAATCCTCACAGTATTCCCTCCAGACCGGCTCAAAGTAACCCGCCGCCAACTGCCTGTCGTACTCACCCTCGCAGGCCTCCTCAGTATCGGATCGCATTTTTTTACAGATATCCATAATATCTGTTAACATAGAAAATTCATCTTCTGCCAGTTCAAACTGCAATAATGATGTCTGCTGCAGATGGAAATCCAGCACGACTGGCTTCTGCACTACAGGGCCCATCAAAACCCTGGATACAGCCTCCGGTCCATCGTCTGACGTTGTTTCATACATCCAAATATAACGGAATGCGTCCATTATGAGGCCTAAAAGGGATGCCTTCACACGCTCTTTCGTTTCGGTCGGCTTTGTAAGAACACTTTTTATTGCCCCGGTCAACTTTGCAGTCAGCTGCTTTTTTACATCCGCTGCATCACCTGACGTATCATAGTCAACGATCCTCCGATGACGCACGTCAAACGGAAGATCCTTGGTGGTTCCAGACTTACGGTTAAAGACGAGCAGTATCCT
>CANQYL010000142.1 GCA_947628035.1 uncultured Akkermansia sp.
AGAAGGCGACTCTTATTGCTCTTTCGTTCCCTATAAAATTGAGTTTTTCGAGATGGCAAAATCGTAAATCGTAAATCGTAAATCGTAAATCGTAAATCGTAAATCGTAAATCGTAAATCGTAAATGGCAACCGCATTTTCTAATGCGGTTGCCCTGGCGTTGTCATGATTTTCCTTGAAATTACAACACAAACGTGGTAGAGGATAATCTTATGAAAACAACTTGTTCCATACTGGCTGCCATGTGCATGGGTATGCTGTGCACGAATGCGGGTCAAGCCTCCGAAATCAAGAAACTGCCTACACCTGTCATCAGTGGAGGGATGCCAGTCATGGACGCTATCAACAAGAGAGCTTCCGGTCGCCTCTACGACAAATCCCGTCCCGTGGACGACCAAACTCTCAGTGAAATCCTCTGGGTAGCCTGGGGTATGAATACCGGAGGCAAACGCACCATAGCCACGGCCCGCAATCAACAAAACATGAAACTCTACGTCCTGACTCCTGAGGCAGTCTGGTTCTACAATGCCCCGGAAAATCAGCTCGAGAAAGTACTCGATAAGAATCTTATCCCTCTCACCGCCACGCAGGAATTTGTGAATGATGCCCCGGTGCACCTCCTCTTCGCGGCAAAAGACGACAAATGGGGGCGTTGTCACGTCGGCTCCGCCTACCAGAACGTGTACCTCTATGCCACTTCCAAGGGACTCGCTACCGTCATCCGCGGTTTGATTGATGCGGAAGCTCTGACAAAAGAGCTCGGCTTGACGGATGGGGAAAAAGTCATCGCCCACCAAACCGTCGGCTGGCCGGAGAAATAAAACCGAAGCAAACGCCGTTCATGGACGATGGACGATGTTCGCGCGCTTACGCGCGGGATGTGCAAAGCTTAAACTGCGGTGGTACGTGAAAGCACGGACTGTTGCTACAAGGAAAACGGGGGGCGTGTTCTCATTTTCGTTTTCCTTTTTCTCTCATTTTAGCACGTAACTTCCAGAGAGGGATCGAATTTTTCTGACGCTCAGTCTTGCGTTTTTCACTCTTCTCCCTGGCAGCTTTTCTTCGTTGCTCAAGCAGTTTTCTTTCACGGACGAGCCGAGCTTCTTCGATGCGTCGTTGAATCCGAGCGGAGTGGGCATTACCTGCCGGAGAGATGTGCCAGGGACCTACCCCGCCGGACTCGGTGATAGGGAGGCAGATCATTTGGGGATCGATAAAGCGAATCTGGTGGTAAAGGAGATCGCGGATGTGCGCCAAGAGACTCTTAGGTGGATACAGACCGGTACCGCCGAGTTCGATGGTGAAAGCGATACGAATGTGTTTTGCCTTCAAACTCAACTGCGCCATCTCGCGCAGGGATATCCCCTCCGCCGGTTCCTCCTCGGGTGCACAAAGAGCTGCCGTACGCAGCAAGAAGAGGCAATCACGAACCTTGCGGCAGAGCTTCTCCACAAGATCCTGCACCTTGGGACGCGCATTGAAGCGATAATCCTTTACCTCAATGAGCCAGAGCTCCTTTTTCTCGGGGTGATACAGCATGAAATCCATCTCCTTGCAGCTGTTACAAAAATTCTGCGCATGGCACGAGTAAAAGGGTGAACATTCCGAGCGGCAGACCAGATAACCGGGGTCGAAATGGAAGCGGTACTCTCCCTCCACACAAGTGGTACCGTACTGGTGGAAATCAGTGGACATGCGTCTTATGGCGGGGCATACGAAGGTAACGATCGGCTTGTTCCATCTCAGCTTCCAGGCTTTCCGGCGGCTCTATGTCATCCGGAGACTCACCACTGCTCACTTGAACCCCGAGCAACGGATCCGGCGACGCATGAAAACCGAAAAATCTTCTCGGCACATTCGCCATGTCCGAACGATTCAGCTGGATCACCAGTTCGCGCAAAAGGAACAAACTATGCGTGCTGAGTATCACCTGCAGCCCGGCCTCACACAATCCCAGCATCATCCCGCAGAGCAAGGGCAAGTGTGCCGCGTTCAGATTCATCTCCGGCTCATCCCAAATGAGTGTATCACCCGGACGCAGGGAGCCATTGGATAAAAGCAAAGCGAGTGTACCGGGGCGTTTGAATCCCTCCGCCACGAGACTGAGTTCCATCGGTTTTTCCTTGCCACGCTGCAGCATAAAGCGCGAGCCGTTTCCGCGCGACAACTCTCCCTGCAGGAGAGCCTCCACCAAACGGTGCACCCGACGCAGCGGGGCGCTCTCAATCCCCTCCCTCGTCGGCTCCGCCTCCAAGGCGCGACAGAGATCCCATGACGCACCGTCCAGCAGATCCGGGTAGCGTTTTCCCACCTGCACGTAGCAGGGGTAGAGAGTAAGCACCTCGCGGGAAGGGATAAAGAGAGCTCTCTCCTGTAGGAAGCGTTGGGGCAAGGAGGTGATGCCGATGCTGTCTTGCTCGTCATCGGAACGAATCTCAAAAGCGAGATCGGCAGAACCGAGAGGCGCCTTGCCACCGGAAAAAGAGGCGCACACGACAGAATGCGGCAAGGAAAGCGAACGCGAAACGAGAGAACCGAGCTCCTGCGTATTGAAAGCGCGCAACAGATGACGCCGCAAACGCTCCTCTTCAGCCCATATCTCTGGAAACTCGCGCCGCAGACTCTTTTCACACCATCGACAGAGCGCGTAGCAAAGTCGCATCAAATGACTCTTGCCGGAATCATTCCCGCCAACGATCACATTGATACCCGGCACGAAGTCAAACGATGTCTCCTGTGGGAAAATAGTAACCCCTGTTACAGTCAGCTTACGAATCATCTCCTCAACTTCTACCACACTCCCGCTATTTTGCAAGAAATTCCCGACAATCACCGGGCAAACGCCCAGCGTTTGCCTATTTACGATTTACAAAGCCCACGAGGGTGCGGAGTGGGATTGGACAACGCGCAAGCGTTGCCCGCAGGGCGTTGAGGTAGTGTGGTACCGAAGCGTCTACATACGATTTTTATAATGTGCGCACTTGTGCTATTTTTGTGCTGCACATGTCGCTTATTAAACATTTCCGATTCTCCAAAAGCAAGAAAAATAAGCCACTTACGTTTATTAAGCGTAAGTGGCAAACTAGCCCCGGGGGGAATCGAACCCTCATCTAAGGTACCGGAAACCTTCGTCCTATCCATTGAACGACGGGGCCGCGAACGGGCGTAATTCTGCCACAAGGTAAGAACCGTGTCAAGTGCGTACTTGGCTACTTGCATGGTACGCATTGCCTCAAAAATAAAGTCACCGAAGGGACCTCAGAAACGAAGAAAAAGAATTTTCCGAAAGCTTGATGCCT
>CANQYL010000143.1 GCA_947628035.1 uncultured Akkermansia sp.
TACGCGTCTTGCTTGAATGCTCCCACCTTTTTAACAAAAATTCAATTTTCCACAAAAATTTGGGTTGACCCAAAAAATTTGGGTTGACCCCGATATGTTCCGACCTCCGGTCTCGCGGCAGGCTTTCTGAGATTCGCGGTCAACGACGCTTTGTCCGGAAACAAAAATGGGTGCAAACATATGATTTGCACCCATTCATGAAACCTGGAGCATAGGAGATTCGAACTCCTGACCTGTTGCGTGCGATGCAACCGCTCTACCAACTGAGCTAATGCCCCGCGAATTCGCGGCAGATTATACGCGAACTTTTTATTGAGTGCAAGCCATAATATTCACTTATTTCTCGATCGAGTGTCTCAGATATTGCCACGGAAGAGAAGGAGAGAAGTCTTGACAAAGACGGGGGCATGGAGTAAGGTGCCGGGGTCTGGAATGGCGAAGGATGAAAAGCTACAGGAGCTGGAGCGACGCAATATCTGGCCGCTTCTGGTGAGTTATTCCTTGCCTGCGATTGTGGGGATGGTGGCGACATCGGTCTATAACGTCGTGGATGCCATCTATGTGGGGCAGTGGTGCGGGGCGTACGCCATAGCCGGGATGGCGTTGGTGTTCCCCGTGATGAATTTAACAGTCGCTGTAGGAACATTGGTGGGGCTGGGGAGTGCAGCTACGGCGTCCATCACCTTGGGGCAGGGGAAATTTGAGCGAGCGCACAGGGTATTGGGGCATTGCGTGGTACTCAGTTTGCTGTTTGGGACGACGGTGGGGTGGATTCCCGTTCCGTGGTTGCGGGAAATATTGATGCTGTTCGGTGCCGGAGAGAGCACAATCGAGCCGGCGTATGATTTTATGCTGGTCATCATGTTGGGGTTTCCGGTGAGCAGCTCCTTCATGAACTTGAATCACCTCATGCGTGCAAGTGGTTACCCGCGCAAGGCGATGGTGAGTTTGATCATATCCATGGTGGTGAACATCGTCGTCGCGCCTCTCTTCATTTATGTTCTGGACTGGGGGATGACGGGTGCGGCACTGGCCACGGTTGTGGCGCAGGCGGTGGGAATGATCTGGGTGTTGAGGCATTTTATGCACCGCCACACCGTGCTGCACTTCAAGCGTGGGATTTACTCGTTACAGACGGCATTGGTGAGACGCATCTGCACGGTGGGGCTGCCGCCGTGTTTGCTCAACATCTGCGGTTGTATCGTGGTTATGTTCTTCAACCGGCAGTTTCTCCAATTTGATGGGGAGATGGGCGTTGGGGCGTATGGCGTGGTGAATCGCGTGTTATTCTTGTTTGTTATGGTTGTGTTGGGCATCACGCAGGGAATGCAGCCGATCGCCGGGTATAACTTGGGAATCGGTAAATACTGTCGGGTGCGACGGGTGCTGTATTTGGCTATCGGCTGGGCGACGGTTATCACCTTGATCGGTGCAGCGACCATGGAGATATTTGCGGGGGATGTGGTGAGGCTCTTTGTAAGTCCGGAGGATGACGACTCCTCGCGACTCATTGAGCTTGCCACGTTGGGTACGAGGCTCATGGGCATCTGCTTCGTGTTTGTTGGGTCACAAATTGTCATCGGGAATTTCTTCCAAGCCATCGGGCGTCCGGTGATGAGCATCTTTCTGAATCTGACTCGTCAGATGCTCTTCCTGATACCTGCGTTGTGGTTGTTGCCGCAGTGGCTGGGAGAACCGGGGGTGTGGCTCTCACAAACAACGGCAGATTTTCTTTCCTTCCTGTTAGGCTTCACGGTGCTGCTCACCTTCCTGCATCGCGTCTTTCCCCACTGCGATGCTACGCTGGACGAGCCCGGTGAAGATAAGGAGCAACACCGTGTGATCCCTGCCGAATCATGAATGAGCTTGTTATAGCAACACGTAATGTCCACAAGGCTCAGGAGATTTGCTCCATCCTGCCGGCGAGCTGTCGAGTGCTCACCCTTGAAGATTTGCCCGACTTGCCTGAGGTTGAGGAGACGGGGGAGACCTTCGCAGAAAATGCAGTTCTGAAGGCAGAGGCTCTCTCGGCGGCAACTCACAGCTGGGCCTTGGCGGACGATTCGGGGTTATGCGTCGATGCCCTAGGAGGTCTTCCCGGTGTGCGCTCCGCTCGCTTTGCCGGGGAGCATGGGAACGATGCTGCGAACAACAGAAAACTCATCGCCGAACTCGCCGCCCTAACCGGGAGCTCTCCGTACAAGGCGCACTTTGCGTGCGCCATCTGTCTGGCGCACGCTGGCAAGACAGTGGCACAGTTTGAAGGGAGGCTGGACGGAACGATCACACTCACCCCGCGCGGTTGCCACGGGTTCGGGTATGATCCCCTCTTTGTGCCGGATGGCTCTGCCTGCACCCTGGCTGAACTTCCCGCCGAAGAGAAGAACCGTATCTCTCACCGCGCTCGAGCCCTGCTGCAATTCATCGCGTACCTCAGGAGCCCGGGGCAAACGCATTAGGAAATGCGTTTGCCTATTTACGATTTACGATTTATTGATAACGTGCGCCTAGCGGCGCTTAAGTCCGACGTACGAATTACAAGGCGCCCGACGGCCCCGTGTAGGGTGCCCGCATAGCGGGCAGTAAGGGAGATTGGACAAAATGCGTGAGCATTTTGCCCGCAGGGTGAAAGCGACCGACGGCTGTAAGGTCGATTAGCCAAAAGCAACCGCTTTTGTCCCAACGGGATGAGGAGTTGTGAGGCGACTCCGAAGCAAGAGGCAATGTGGTGCCGACGAGTCAATTTACGATATGGGGAGTTCGGCGGCTACGCCGCAAATTTGGCGAACGAGAAGGCTTCTTTAGAGCCGTCATCATGATGAGCGCTGGCTGTCACGGTTTTTGATACGTATAAACAGTGATATCAGTCAATAAGAGCATTTTCTTTGTTGATTGCCTTCTCCCTAATGCGTTTGCCCTGGCGTGCCTCCGAGGGTTCAAGGCTACTGAGCGGGTTGGGCCGACGGTGGCAGGGTCGTCATTCAACCTTTTTCCATGCGTTTTCTCCGGATGAAGGAAGTAAGTCGGAAAGACAGCACGGCGTAAACGCCGACCTTTCTCACCACACATCACGTTCGTTTCTGTAAATTTTACCTGAGTACTTGCTTTGCATTTTCCGCGCCTTCGGCGCGCATTATTCCAAATCGTAAATCGTAAATGGCAAACGCATTTTCTACGTAATGCCTCAAAAGAAAAAGTCACCGAAGGCCGATGCCTCAAAATAAACGGTCACCCAAGAGCATAGCA
>CANQYL010000144.1 GCA_947628035.1 uncultured Akkermansia sp.
ACGTACGATTTTTGCAACACTTTTTTTTGATTTTTTCAAAAAAAATTTATTTGGAGGTATTTTTAATGCAATATCAATGGGTTATAAAAAGCCTGTTTTATCAATTTTCGAGGGTAATTTTACCCCCGAATCTGCGTTGCATTAAAGGTACGTTTATTTTATGCTATTTGCATTGAAAGGAAGTCGAAAAATGAGCAATAAAATAAAGAAAAAACAGTTCAAACAAATTCAAAATCAAGCCCAAGACGGGCGTTCTATGGTTGAAATGCTCGGTGTTCTGGCTATAATCGGCGTTTTATCGATTGGTGGTATTGCCGGATACAGAATGGCAATGAATCGATATCAGGCGAATCAAATAGCGAATGAAATCAATCTCATGCGCACCGATGCGAAAATGAAAGTTGCGCGCGGCGTGGAATTATTGCTGGGTGAGCCGTATGACGGTGACGACGGGCATTTGAATTTTAATGCAAATTATGGCGTTGAGGTTAAATTTGAGGAGATAGAAACAGACACGCCGGGTGAAACGGAAAAAGGTTATTCGTTTACGTTATCAAACATTCCTGATGGGGTATGTAGGCCGTTAGTGACTTTATTAGACAACATGGACGACACGGCTGATATAACAATAGGTGGCAAAAGTTATTATGATGAGAATGCGAGTGAGGATTTCTGCGGTAAAACGAATGAAGTAATGGTCGCCTTTTCAACCAAAGACATAGGCGGTGTGAGCGGCGGAAGCGGCAATCCGGAAGTAACGGAACCGGAACAAGGCGACGAACCGACAACATGCGATCCGGAAACGTGCGCGGGAGGAGTATGTCAAGCAGATGACACATGCAAATGCAATGATCCCAATGAATATTGGACGGGTTACGGGTGCACTGCTTGCCCGAATGGGGCGCTGCAAGCGGAGGGAAAGTGTGAATGCACGGAAGAAGAAAGTCATTTAAGAGGCAGCCGGTGCATCATGTGTCCTGAAGAAGCGGAATGGAGTGACAAAGTAGGTGATTGCGTTTGTAAAGAAGCCGGCAAATCATGGACCAGTGACGGGAAATGCATTGATGACGTGTGTAATACGAATGGAGAAGGGTGTGCTGATGATGAATACTGTGATATGAGTTTAAATGACTGCAGTAATGGGAATCCGGTTCTGGCTTCGAGCGGACATGCATGTAAAAAGGTAGAAGGGAATTATACAGAGGTAGAAGTAACAAATGGTACAGGAGGTAAAAAAACGTTCTATATATCGAATGAGGGAATGGATTGGTGGGCAGCAGATGCGTTTTGCCAAGCATTGGGAAGGAAATTAGGTAAGTCCGGTATGCATTTGGTGAGTTTAGAGGGAGATTTGGGGTGCCCGAAAAGCACTAGTTCCTATTGTCCTGACGACTCCTATGGAAAGGCATTAGCAGACAAACTGAAACTTCTCGGCAAGTTTGGGGGGTGGACAAGTACGCTTTATTCGAGTAAATGCGCCGCGTACGCCGTCCTCAATCTTGGTAAGGTCAGCGGTCTCGATCTCGAGTACGGTGGCTACTTCGCCCTCTGTGAGTGAGGCCAGCTTTTGAGAGGAAAAAGCCATCGCCCCTCCCCATGCCCCGCCTTTACGGCTTCCATTCAGCGGGGCACCTCTCCCTTTCCCCCTATCGGCCCATAGCGATGCGCCACTTTCTGCGGCGCATCACATCCGCCGATAGAGGGAAAAGAGCCATTAATAACACAATTTTTCAACCATTAAGAGAAAAAATTATCTTTTGGCCTTGTTTTTTCTCTGATTCTCGGCGGGTGTGGGACGTCGCGAAAAGTGACGTCCCGCTATGTGTCGAGAATCAAAGAAAATATCAATATTGCCGCTCTCTGCCTTTCTTAATTTTCGGCCCACCGCGCCGGCTCACGTTCCACGCGCCAGCACTTCCCGCCGAAAATAAGAAAGAAAGTGAATACAGTCACCCTAAAAAACAAATTATCATCAGCCGAAAATAAAAAAGTGCTGAATTTTGCCTTTTTCCCCTATCGGCCCATAGCGATGCGCCACTTTCTGCGGCGCATCACACCCGCCGAGAATGAGAGACAGAGATACAATTTCCGTTCTCTGCCTTTTTTATTTTCGGCACATCGCGCTATCCCACAATAGCGGGATAGCACTTCCCGCCGAAAAAGAGAAAATATCGTTCGCATTTATTCTTTTTGCCAAAATGACTCTCTGCCATTTTTCCCCTATCGGCCCATAGCGACAGACGACATAAAGCCGTCTGTCCCATCCGCCGATAGGGGGGAAAAGAGAGTACCACATTATCTAAAACATTTAAAACAAACAAAAAAAATCATCAATAATAAATAACTTTCACAATCATAAATAGAAAACAGATATTCGCTGCCTTTTCTTTCTCATTCTCGACCCATAGCGGGACGGCACTTTTCGCGACGTTCCACATCCGCCGAGAATGAGAGACAGTACCATAACTGCTACTTTCCAAGTCCCATTTTTAACTTCCCGAATCACCTCTTATTTTCGGCCCACCGCGTTTTCGGCACACTGCGCCGGTCCACATCCGCCAAAAATTGAGAAAGAAAATTCAAAAATAACCTGTCTTTTACCCCTATGCTACCGACTTGTCACTTATCAAGATAATTTTTTCATATAACAAATGCAAAGCCGTTTAATCATTCAATCCATTAGACGCCGAAAGCATTGTTATTCTGTTGTTTTTTGAATGCGTTTTTCAAACGGCGGAATTTTGTAATTTTTTTGACGCATCACTTCAATGACGGCATCTCTGAAACTCGGCGCCACTTCTTTTTTGATTTTAAAAACAGGAAATCCGTCACCGCCTTCGGCCAAAAAGCTCGGAATTAAAACGGTATATGTTTTTAAAGAATCCAAAGCATTCGTTGAAAGTTGAATAACGGGGGCTTTCGTGTAATCAGGAAAAAACGTGTAAGAAAGTCCTGCCGCTTGAATAAATCCGTTAGCGCGCCCTTTTTGAAAGGTGCTTAATCCGTGCTTTAAATAGTTTTCAATTTCCGCGCCCGTCATTTGAACCGAAACAACGGAAGAATCAAACGGAAAAGCTTCAATCAAATCGCCGACGGTTACATCGCCTTGCGGCAATCCCGCCCGAACGGCACCGCTGTTAATAAACGCAAAATCGGCCGACGGTGTTGTTTTTAAAA
>CANQYL010000145.1 GCA_947628035.1 uncultured Akkermansia sp.
CTCTAGCATACTTTGAACTTCTTGGCACCCTTTTTTGTGCCAAGAACCTGTTGCATTTAATTTTGCGATCCACATTTGTTCATGTGCGGATATTATGAGCTTGACAAGAGAGAAAGCAATTTCTATAC
This sequence comes from uncultured Akkermansia sp., assembly GCA_947628035.1. GTDB lineage: Bacteria > Verrucomicrobiota > Verrucomicrobiia > Verrucomicrobiales > Akkermansiaceae > Akkermansia. Next base: position 129 of record CANQYL010000145.1, read on the forward strand.
TGACGCGCGGATGCGTGTGTCTTGCCCCGGTGGGGTGAGCGTTGCGAGTGGCTTCAAAGGCCGAGGTGCGACACTTATCCCGTGAAACGGAGAGTGCGGCAAGGAAGCTGAGCAAGGCATCCACCTGATACAACTGTCCTCAAACACCATGTTCAATTTTTTCAAGAAACTGATAGGGGTCTTTTCCCACGACATCGGGATAGACCTCGGCACAGCAAATACCTTGGTTTACATTAAGAATCAAGGTATTGTTTTACGAGAGCCATCTGTGGTGGCCATGAAAGGCAACAAGGTTGTTGCCGTAGGGGAGGAGGCTAAGCGGATGCTGGGACGTACCCCGAGCAACGTGATGGCCATACGTCCATTGAAGGATGGAGTCATCGCTGACTTCGATGTAGCGGAGAATATGCTGCGCTATTTCATCAAGAAAGCCGTGCAACACCGCAGCCTGCGTGGACCGCGTATTTTGATAGCCCATCCGTCCGGCATCACCGAGGTCGAACGAAGGGCCATTGAGGAATCTGCTTACAATTCCGGTGCGAGTCATGTGCAGCTGATCGAGGAACCTATGGCGGCGGCCATTGGGGCGGGATTGCCCGTCAATGAGCCTCTGGGCAACATGATCGTCGATATCGGAGGTGGCACCACGGAGGTGGCTATCATTTCACTCTCGGGGATTGTACATAGTCAATCGGAGAAATGCGGGGGAGATGCTCTGGATGACGCCATTGTGCGACACATGCAGAATGCACACAACCTGCTGATCGGAAGCCGAACGGCCGAAGAGATCAAGATAAAAATAGGCTCCGCGCATCCGTTGAAGACGGAATTGAAGATGGATGTGCGTGGGCGAGACCGCGGCACAGGGCTGCCCAAGACAGTATCCGTGCGGTCGGAGGAAGTGCGTGAAGCGCTGCAGGACAAATTAGACGTCATCGTGAACGCTGTACGTCAGACCTTGGATCATTGTCCGCCGGAACTGGCAAGTGACTTGTATGACCGAGGGATAACGGTAGCGGGAGGAGGGGCATTACTGAGGGGGCTGAGTGAGCTGCTGCATGAGCAAACCGGGTTGCCGATCGAGATATCGGAGGATCCGCTGAGTGCGGTGGCGGAGGGAACAGGGAAATGCCTGCAAGAGAGCGATGCTCTATTTGGCAACAACGAATAAGAAGGCGTTGCGCGGAATCCACGGAATCTGCGGACGAGGCGCAGCGGGAGATAACCAGAGTCGGTCGGGGTGTGCGAATCATCCCGCCGGTAGCAAAAAAAACTTGAACAGACATTGTTCCAATTCGGTAAAATGATTAAAATTGTAAAACGCCTCTTTGGATTAGGGCAAAGTAATCCAAGGGAGGGCACCACTATTGTAATTAACGTAGAAAAGCTCGAACGACGAGTGGCTCTGCTGGAGGATGGTGTATTGGAGGAGTACAGCATTGAGCGAGAGGGTGAGGACAACATCGTTGGAGGTATCTTCAAGGGTAAAGTCAAAAATATCGAACCCGGGCTGAAGGCCATGTTTGTGGACATCGGGCACGAGAAGAACGCATTCCTGCACTTCTGGGATGCACTTCCCTTGGCTCTGGACTCTTCACTTGAGGAAATCCACAAGGAGGGACGTCCGCGACGCCAACAGAGGAAAATCACGAGTCGCGACATACCGGACATCTATCCGATAGGTTCTGAAATTATGGTGCAAGTGACCAAGGGTCCCATCAGCTCGAAGGGACCGCGGGTGACCACCAATATCTCACTGGCCGGGCGATACATCGTTCTGATGCCGTTTACGGATCAGTTCGGCATCTCGCGCAAGATTGATGACCCGAAGGAGCGGCAGAGACTGCGGCAGATTGTGCAAAAGTTGAACGTGCCGGACGGTATGGGGATCATCATGCGCACCGTGGCGCAAGGGCAGAGATTTCGGCATTTTGTGCATGACCTTGCGATGTTGCTGGAGGAGTGGAAAGAGGTGGAGGCGGGATTCGCTGCCAACAACAACCCGCACTGCGTTTACAAGGAACCGGATCTCATTGAACGCACCGCGAGAGATTTCCTCACCGACAACGTGGACAATATCTTGTGCGACAACGAAGAGACCACACAACGTATGCAGGAAATAGCGGGGAAGATATCGCGGCGCGCCAAGAGACACATCCAGTACCACCCCGGCAACCAACCTATCTTTGAAGAGTTGGGCATTGAAAAGCAGATCAGCGAAGCCTTCCAGCGGCAAGTGCTTCTTCCCTGCGGGGGCTACCTCGTCATCGACGAGACCGAGGCCCTCATCGCCATTGACATCAATACCGGACGCAACAAGGGAAACAAGGATCTTGACAAAACCATCCTTGAGACCAACCTCGAATCTGCCCGAGAAATCGCGCGCCAACTGCGCCTGCGCAACATAGGCGGACTCGTCGTCGTGGACTTCATTGATATGCGACATCGGAAGGATCAGATGGCTGTTTACAAGGCCATGAAGGATGCTCTGAAGCGAGATAAAGCTAAGACGCAGGTGATGCAAATCACGCCGATAGGACTCATGGAGATGACGCGTCAGCGAATCAACGAGTCCCTGCTGGATTATGTGAACGAACACTGTCCGTACTGCCACGGGCGTGGGCGTGTGAAGAGCGTCATGACGATGAGCGTGGAAATCCAACGTCAACTCAAAGCCACGATCATGAAGTACCGCGAAAGCGTGGGCGACATGGTCGTTGTGGTGAACAGCGCCGTGCTTTCCCGTTTCAAGAACGAAGATGCAAGCTTGCTCGTGGAACTGGAACGCCTCTGTGCCGGACGCCTCATCTTCCGCTCCGATCCCATGATTCACCGCGAAGCCTTTGCCATTTTAGACGCTTCCAACAACAAGCCTCTCTACCAGACCAATATGTGACGAGGCGTGCTAGGCAACCGCATTAGAAAATGCGTTTGCCTATTTACGATTTACGATTTGAATTCATTAGCATCCCATAACGTGGTCAATATGAC
>CANQYL010000146.1 GCA_947628035.1 uncultured Akkermansia sp.
GGTGTAATGAAAAATTTTGTTTCAACATCAATCACGCAAGCGTTATATTCATTTTGATATGTTCCCCCGTCAGGACAGGATTCGCAACGATGTGTTTCTTTATCACAATAGGGATCTTTTCCCCTTGCCAAACATTGAGCATTCGTTTCGCACTCTACACACATATGATTAAAACAAATCGGTAAGTTTTCGGGGCATTCGGAAACATCATCACATTTAACAGCATCCGAATCCGAATCGGCGCCGAAGATGACCGTTAATGTGTTGAAGTCCTTATTGCAAATATCTTTATTTTCCTCTGCCGTATTCGGGTCGTTGACATAAAAATCAATTAAATTATCCATGCCGTTGATAAGGCGCGCCAGCGGTTTACAAACCCCTTCGGGGATATTTTGCAATTCAATATAATACGCATTCGCAACATAACAGGGAATATCACCGAGCTCAACGGTATCTTCATCGGCCAAAGCACAACCAAAAACTGTTCCATAATCGTTAAAATTGATTTTATTCTCATCGTAAGGGCTTCCGAGGGTTAATTTTTCCGTGCCTTGGGCAATTTTTATTTGTGCATCAGTACGCATGATATTCATTTCATGGGCAATTTGTGACGCCTGATAATGATTCATTGCTAATTTATACCCCACAATCCCACCGATTGATAAAATAGCAATAATTGCCAAAACGCCCAGCATTTCAACCATACTCCGCCCGCTTTGTGAGTGTGTTTTGATTCTATTTTGCTTTTCTTCTTCCCCGCGTATAGTTTGCGGTTGATTGCTTTGCATATATTCTGCTTGAGATTGATTTTTAAATTGTTTTTTTGATTTTTTTGTCATTTTCCGACTCCCTTTCACTATACAAATAGCATAAAATAAACGTACCTTTAATGCAACGCAGATTCGTGGGTGATTTTTGCCCTCAAAATGCCAAAACAAACCCTTCAAAAACAGTTGAAAAATCAATGAATTCCAACCAAAATAAAAATTTTTTTAAAATTTTAAAAAAAAGTGTTGCAAAAATCGTACGTTTTTTTGAGGACAGGTAACCGGAAAAATATGTCGGTTTTTAATGTTATTGCTTGATTTTCCCTCTATCGGCGGATGTGTGAGATAATACAATGCCTCCTCTTTTTCCCTCTAACGGTGCGGACGTGAAGTAACACGACACTCCTTTTTCCCCCTATTGGCGGATGTGGAGCGGCTTAAATTGTGTCGCTCCGCTATGGGCCGATAGGAGGGAAACGGACGACAGGAAAGAGAAGATTGACGATATTTCTTCCTCTCTTTGTTTGTAAGTGGCACTCTCTCTTATTTTCGGCGGGAAGTGCTGTCCCGTGGAACGTGGAACAGCGCTATGGGCCGAAAATAAGGTGATTCGGGAAGTTAAAAATGTGAGTTGGAAAGTAGCAGTTATGGCACACTCTCTCTCATTCTCGGCGGATGTGATGCGCCGTTGAAAGGGGCGCATCGCTATGGGCCGAGAATGAGAAAGGGGTGGGGTGATGGCTTCGTCCTCTCAAAAGCTGGCCTCACTCACATAAGGCGTAGTAGGGGGCGTCGTCGCGACGAAGATGGTCGAGGACGTTACCATTGGTAAGGCCGACGGCGTACGCGTAGCAGGAAGAATCGTACATATCGTACATCCATACCCAATAACTACCAAAGTCATCGTACAAATTCTTTCTTGTCTCGCTTTGACAGTTGCTACCACCCGCAACACCATCGCACCCGATGCTTGCCAGCGTTGCTTGTGGCCTTCCTAACGCCTCACAGAATCGCCCGGCACTCCACCAATTCATATAACCACTATGTTCATCCGGTTTACCAATAATAAATCCACTTTTTTCACCTTTTTTGCTGTCTTTGCGCGCATTTCTGCATTTACCCTCATAACTATCTTCAATACCAAATTTACTGGAATGAAATTCTCTACCGCACATATATCCGTCATACAAATAGCAATACTCTCCCGGCCCGCAATCAGCATTACTCTCACATTCCCCGACAACCGTTATACATGCTTTTCTTGATTCTTTCCAGACTTTCCCGTCTTCACACTCGCATTCGCCGGTTTCACTGTTCCACTTACTGTCTTCCGGACACGCCGTGCATTCGGTACCATTCCAATGCGGTTTCTCGGTGCTGCACGCACATTCTTCGCCATCTTCTCCGGATTTTTCTGCTCCCGCCGGGCAAGAACAGTCGTTGCCGTCCCATACCTTTCCGCCCGAGCAACTAATGCACTCATTGCCATTCCAGTGTTTACCGCTTGGACAAGCGCATGCACTGCCATTCCATGGCATCTCTTCCGGACATAGTTCACACTCACCCGTTTCGGTACATTTTCCTTCGCACTTATCCGGATTACACTTTTTCTCGCTGCCTATATCTTTGGTCGAAAAGGCTACCATTACTTCATTCGTTTCACCGCAGAAATTCTCATTCGCATTCTCATCATAATAACTTTTGCCACCTATTGTTATATCAGCCGTGTTGTCCATGTTGTCTAATAAAGTCACTAACGGCCTACATACCCCCTCAGGAATGTTTGATAACGTAAACGAATAGCCTTTTTCCGTTTCACCCGGCGTGTCTGTTTCTATCTCCTCAAATTTAACCTCAACGCCATAATTTGCATTAAAATTCAAATGCTTTTCGTCATCGTACGGCGAACCGAGCAATAATTCCACCCCGCGCGCAACTTTTATTTTTGCATCAGTGCGCATCAGATTGATTTCATTCGCGATTTGATTTGCCTGATACCGATTCATGGCCATTCTATACCCGGCTATGCCGCCGATTGAGATAACACCGATTATTGCCAAAACGCCCAGCATTTCAACCATACTACGCCCTTGTTGCGCTTGATTTTCGATTTGTTTTTTTCTTGTTTTATTGCTCATTTTTCGACTTCCTTTCAATGCAAATAGCATAAAATAAACGTACCTTTAATGCAACGCTGTTTTGAGGGCAAAATTACCCTCAAAAATTGGCAAAACAGGCTTTTTATAACCAGTTGATATTGCATTAAATTTACCTCCAAATAAAATTTTTTTGAAAAAATCAAAAAAAAGTGTTGCAAAAAACGTACGTTTTTTTGATGCATATTCA
>CANQYL010000147.1 GCA_947628035.1 uncultured Akkermansia sp.
TTCTCTTGTGCGCGTCGCAAACATAGCCGTGCGTCCAATTGGAGATGTTTAAGTGTTGTCAGCTTTTGTTCTGCTTTGACGTATTCCGTATCGAAGCGTTGCAAGGCGAGCGTCCCTTGGTCGAGTTCTGATTCCAAGGCTGCCACGGATTGCCCTGTTGCAACCCTAAAAACAATTCCTAACTCAGTGCGCGCCTCCGGCGAAAATGCCAAAATGCACAGTACGAGCAGAATCGCCGCTCCAATAATAATCCCAACTATTTTCTGCATGGCTCTTTACTAATTGGATCCATCCATCGCCTGCACCTCCAACTCTGCCTCCAAACGGTTGCACGAACTACGCACCTCCTCTTCCAGCTGGCGTGCCTTTTGGAGCGCAAACCCAGCATCGCTCCCTCCCGCTGCCCGAAGCTCTGCTCCAAGACTTTGCGTTTTTGCTTTCAACGTGTCCAACTCAATCTTCTTCTGTTTAAGCACAAGCTGAAATCGCTTGTATCCGCTCTCTGCTTTATCTGCAGACGTCGTGAGCGAGGGAAGTCGCTCCTCCAGCATCTTGAGTTCAGCCTGCTTGACTGAAGTGTCGCCCCCGCGCCCCTCCGCTTCCGCTACGGCCGCCCTGCAATCTCGGATCTGTCGCTCACAATCGGCTTTCAGCGTCTTGAGCTGGATAAGGGATTCACGCTTCGCTTGCAGTGCCGTCTTGTAGTGCTCCAGGGCTACATCCGCTTTCCCCACACGCTTTTCCAGTTCAGATATCGTCTTTTGCACGGCTACTGCCCCCACCGCCTCCAGTGATTGCTCCGCTTCCGCGCTCTTCTCCGGGTAGAAGATGAAAGCCAGACCAACGAGTACAGCCACAATAAGTACGAACCAAATGAGCTTTTTCATGTAGTATTACTGATTTTGCCTGTTTCCCAGCGATCTCCAGGATGTTTTCCCTTCAGGATCACGATCAAGCTAAATACATCTATTCTTCTTCCTCCTCCTCGGATATTCCCCACAGACTGCGCCATAACTTGCCTGCGAGCTGAAAAGTCTCTATTCTTCTCTGTATGGTTTTTTCATAATTCTCTCTCCTCCTTTGCCGGAATTCACCTAGAGTTTCACCTGGTGCCCTTCGAAAAGTTTCAGTTTCGCCATCACCGAACATAAACATATGTACTCTAGAAATTATCTCACCAAGGCCCATAAGAAGGCCCCAACAAAAGACGATAATAAACGAGGCTAACTTTACTAACCACCAAGCAATAAGGAACGAGTATTTTATTATCAACCACGCAATAATTGAGGAATACTTTGTTGTCCACCAAACTGTAATGGAAGTCCAAACTATAATCTGCCAGCACAATTTAAAAGGGAAAAGAAGAACCTTCTTCCAAGGAAAAGGCTTTTTCGGTTCAGCAATTTTCCCCTCTGTTACATCTGCTGTTTCTACCGAAACCTCTATTTTTTGACTCGATACAGGAGTGGCTTCTTGGTTTATTTGCGTGGGTGTAGTTTCTGGAGGAGTACAAATATTCTCCTCAATGATGGAAGCATTTTTCTCCTCAACATCATGGATTGCTGTAGCATTTCTTTTATTCATGGTTTCGCATTATTATAGAAATTCGATTCAGTACAGTACTTCCCTCATATGAAAAACGTACGGGAATCAAAGAAAAGCATCATTAAACTGCAGGATGTTACACAGACAAATAGTAATAACTACAATACATGGATGCGTGAACTTTTTGTACGTAAAAATCTATAATTTGTCTCATTGCCTGATTCATCAAGAATTCTCTCAATCTTTTCCTTGTGTTGTTTCAACTTTTGGTCGAGCGGTTCACCTCCCACCATATCACGAAGAAGGATGTTCCGTGCATCCAAACTATCAATAACAGATATGCACAAGCGGTGCTTTGCACTTAGACCTCTCAGATTATACTCAAGCTGTATCACGGAGAAGAATTTTTTTTCAAGATCCGCTAGCTCCTTTACATAATTTTTCTTCTCGTCTTCAGGCAACTCTGCGTAGTTATAAGGGATGAAAAGTGCCTCTCTTGCGCGAATATAAGCCATGGCTTTTAGGTGTTTGAGTACTTCAGAGGTCAAATTCGTATTCATGTGGACTTAGGTGGTTGATTATGCAGGTCTATCAAGGAGCCCTAAGGGGAATCTACCGAATTCATAATCCGTACTTCTTCTGATTCATTTTGTTGATTATTAGTTAGTTTAATTTTGGTAATCAGGGTAAAATTTCAGCTTTTGGGGAGTATTCTCGCGAGTGAACGTAGGACCTTGCATACACGGTTTGCAAATTTTGTTGCACTGTCATATTTTTTTCTTGCATACGGATTATGAATACGTATCACAATGAAAACGAAATCAAGTAGACAGACGGTGCTGGCGGCGGTGGAGGTGCTGCGGCAGACGGGGGTGGATGTGCTGGAAGCGGCGTTGGTAGCAAAACGGGCGTTGGAAGCGGGGAGGGGGCGCGTGAAGCGCGCCGTGGCGTGCATTGCGGCAGGGGAGGAAGAACTGCGGCGTCGCGAAAAGACGGTCACCTTTGCCCGGGCTGCGGAAGAGGCGCTGGAGGCGAGGAAAGACCGTCGGGCGCGGACGCTGTGCGACTTCCGTGGCACCTCGAGGCGATTCATGAGACGCTGCAAAGGTCTGGCGAATCGGCGCATGCGCAGCATTTCCGCCGAGGAATGCCGCGACTATATCCGAGAGGCTTTCGACACGCCACGGCAACGAAACAAGGCAAGGCTCATTCTCAGCGGGATTTTCTCCACAGCGTGTAAGCGGGAATGGTGCGCAGAGAATCCGGTGCGCAGGGTGGAGCCTGAGAGACTTGAAGAAAAGCGCATCAGCATCCTGAACAAGGAAGAAATCGGGCGACTCATGCACACCGCCGAGACCTTCGAGGGTGGAACCTGTCTCGCCGCCACAGCCATCATGCTCTACGCGGGCGTGCGCCCGAACGAGGTGGAGCGGTTGCGCTGGAGCGATGTGCGGC
>CANQYL010000148.1 GCA_947628035.1 uncultured Akkermansia sp.
GGGAATATATTCGGTTTTTCTCTTATTTTCGGCGGGAAGTGCTATCCTGTGAAACGTAGGATAGCGCGGTGTGCCGAAAATAAGTAGAGAGGCAGTGAAAACGTGGCGATTTTTAACGTTATTGCCGAATTTCCCCTCTATCGGCGAGGGTGTAAAGTAATGTGGCACTATCTTTTTTCCTCTATCGGCGGGTGGGATGCGCTGCAGAAAGGGGCGCATCGCTATGGGCCGATAGGGGGGAAAAGGGCAAGGCTTTACGCTTAAAAATAGGCAGAAAAAGTGTCATTTTAGCACTTTTTCTTAATTTTCAGTCGGTGATAATTTATTTTTTTGTGGGAATATATTCGGTTTTTCTCTTATTTTCGGCGGGAAGTGCTATCCTGTGAAACGTAGGATAGCGCGGTGTGTCGAAAATGAGAAAATGGCAGGAAAGAGAAAGATTAACGATATTTCTTTCTCTCTTTGTTTGTAAGTGGCACCCTCTCTTATTTTCGGCGGGAAGTGCTATCCCGCTATTGTGGGATAGCGCGGTGGGCCGAAAATAAGAAAAGAGGCAGTGAAAATATGGCAGTTTTTAACGTTATTGCCGGATTTTCCCTCTATCGGCGGGTGGGGAGCGGCAAAATTTAAGCCGCTCCGCTATGGGCCGATAGGGGAAAAAATAAATGATGCTGCTTTTTCTGCTTGACATTGATTCTTAATGCCTCTATAATTTGAGGCAAGGCAAGTGATGTGTGCCCCGAGGCCTGAGAACCTCTTCACAAGTGTCCTTGAAAAAGGATAGATTTTTAGCCCTGTTTTTTTATAAACAAGGCAAATAATCGAACGACCGGAAGGTAGTAAAATAAACCTTTTGGTCAATATACTGCGCTATCTCTTGTGAATAGTTCTCAACTTCCGGTCGCCTCTCATCAAGGCGATTTTTTTTGAATATGCATCAAAAAAACGTACGTTTTTTGCAACACTTTTTTTGCATTTTTTCAAAAAAAATTTATTTGGAGGTATTTTTAATGCAATATCAACCGGTTATAAAAAGCCTGTTTCAACAATTTTTAAGGGTAATTTTGCCCCGGAATCAGCGTTGCATTAAAGGTACGTTTATTTTATGCTATTTGCATTGAAAGGAAGCGAAAAAATGAGCAATAAAACAAGAAAAACACAATTAAAACAAGTTCAAAATCAATCGCAAAGCGGGCGTTCAATGGTTGAAATGCTCGGCGTTCTGGCCATTATCGGCGTTTTAAGCATTGGCGGCATATCAGGATATAAAATGGCAATGGATCGGTATCAGGCGAATCAGATTGCAAATGAAATTAACCTCATGCGCACCGATGCAAAAATAAAAGTTGCACAAGGGGCGGAAAAGTTGATGTTGGGGGAACCGTATGATTCGGGACACTTAAATTTCGGCAGCAATTACGGTGTTGAGTTTGATTTTGCCGTTTTTAGCGAAGCGGGAGAGGCTGAAGAATCGGGATATTATATAAAAGTATCGGGTGTGCCGGCTGGGGTGTGTAAACCGCTGGTGACTTTGTTAGAGGGCATGGACGATGCAATAGCCGTAGTGGTGAATGAGCTGGAAAATAACGCGGATTCGAGCGCTGATTTATGCACCGAAGAAAGCAATAATGCGTTAGAGGTAGATTTTTCAACGGAAAAGATAATCAGCGGAAACGGAGAGGAACCGGAACCGCCGGAAGAACAAGGCGATGAGCCGAAATGCGATGATGAAACGTGCGCGGGAGGAGTATGTCAAGCAGATGACACATGCAAATGCAATGATCCCAATGAATATTGGACGGGTTACGGGTGCACTGCTTGCCCGAATGGGGCGCTGCAAGCGGAGGGAAAGTGTGAATGCACGGAAGAAGAAAGTCATTTAAGAGGCAGCCGGTGCATCATGTGTCCTGAAGAAGCGGAATGGAGTGACAAAGTAGGTGATTGCGTTTGTAAAGAGTCAGGTAAATTATGGAGCAGTGACGGAAAATGCATTGATAATGTGTGTAATAGTGGAACAGGTTGCCCTGATGATGAGGACGGTAATCCGCAATATTGTGATATAGTTTTGAGTGATTGCAGTAATGGGGTTCCGAGCGCAAGCAGTGGTGAATGTAAGAGTATAAATGATGGAGATAGTAACAATGGTTATACAGCAGTAGAAGTAACAAATGGTACAGAAGGTACAAAAACGATTTATAAATCGAGTAAGGAAATGGATTGGTGGGCAGCAGACGCCTTTTGCCAAGCATTAGGAAGGAAATTAGGCAAGCCTATGCATTTGGTGAGTTTAGAGGGAGATTTGGGGTGTCCAACATCAGGCTCTTGCCCAACAGGCTCCTATGGTAAGTCATTGGCAGATAAGCTGCAAATTAATGATTTTGGGTGGACGAGTACGCCCTATAATCACGATAATACTTTCTGCATCGCGTACGCCGTCTACCTCCGTACCGGTGAGGTCGGCCGCAACAATCGCAACGGCGACTACTTCAGCGGCAGCTACGCCTTATGTGAGTGAGGCCAGCCTGCCGGCCGTCTTTCCCTTATGCCCCGCCTTTACAGCTTCCATTCAGCGGGGCACCTCTCCTCTCTTTTCGGCACACCGCGCCTCCTAAAACAGAATGTTTTTTCGGGGCTTTGAGACATAGTGCTCGACACAAACATTTTTTACCCCTCATTTCAAGGGGTTTTGAATACTTCGAAAAACCTTATAATACATGGATTATGTTCAGATAACAATTTGTGAACAGTGTGTCTTGACTTTTTTGATTCTGACACAAAATTTGTGTCCCGGACTGTGTCTCACGCAGGTTCGTGTCGAGGGTATCAAGCATAATATATCCGTTGTTTCTCAATGATTTAAGCATTTCTTTGACTGTGTCTGAGGTCGAGACACAAAAAAAAGAGGAACGGTTTCCTCTCTCCTTGTAAGTGCTTGAAATTGGAGCGGGTGAAGGGATTGCTTCGGGCTTTG
>CANQYL010000149.1 GCA_947628035.1 uncultured Akkermansia sp.
AAGGGCGGTTGGACAAAATGCGTGAGCATTTTGCCCGCAGGGCGCTGAGGCAGTGTGGTGCCGAAGCGTCAAGACGCTCGACGGCCCCGTGTAGGGCGCACGCGAAGCGGGCGGTAAGTGCGGTTGGACAAAAGCGCAGCTTTTGCCCGAAGGGCGCTGAGGCAGTGTGGTGCCGAAGCGTCAAGACGCTCGACGGCCCCGAGTAGGGCGCACGCGAAGCGGGCGGTAAGTGCGGTTGGACAAAATGCGTGAGCATTTTGCCCGAAGGGCGCTGAGGCAGTGTGGTGCCGAAGCGTCAATGTCGCAAAGCAGTGCACCCGGCATGGCGTAGTTCCGGGTGCTTTCCTCGTAGCAACGGTGTGTGATTTTACCCACCACCAATGCTTGCGCATTGCATAACCCGCGCGTAGCGCGCGAACTTCCTACATCGTCTATCGTAAATCGTACATAACCAACGTCTTATACTAAATGATGCAACGATATTCTCCCACTGGGTCGCGTTTTCTTGGGACACAGATGACCGTCTGACTTCCTCTTTTGGATTGACATCGACATTGTTTGTGTTAGCATCGATTTATGAAACAGACAGCTTTTTCCCCCGTGAATCGTGGATTCACCCTGCTGGAGCTCATCGTGGTGATCGCCATTCTCGCCACTCTCATGGGTATTTCCTATCCTGCCATCATCGGCGTACAGGACAATGCTCGCATTTCCGCCTCTTCTAAGACCTGCATGGATATCGTCTCCGGCGTCACCAGCTTTAAACAGGACCACAACGGCATCATGCCCTATTACCCCAATGTGGCTGAACCTGATAAGGAAGACCAGATCTACCTCTCTACCCTTCCGGGCAAGGAAGCCGGTCTGTTGAGTATTCTCACGGGCTACGAGGAAGGTGATACCAAGTTGAACATCAACAACGAACCTTACATGAAGCCAACCAAGGTGGACGAGGCGCGCGATGGATTGCACGGCGAAACGGCTGACGAGCTCGGTCTCTACGATCCTTGGGGTAAGCCTTATTACATCGTTCTCTGTGAGACCAACGACGGCTGCATCGATCCCTTCACCGACCGTCGCATACGTCGAGAGAACTGCTTGGTGTATGGACTTGGTCCGGACGGCGAGGGAGTTGCTCCCGCGCACACGGAAAACGTGCGCTCTCGCAAGGCGGCTTCCAAATCCGGGAAGAAAATGAGCAAGAAAGAGGCGAGGCGTGCAGCCCGCGAGGCAAAGGAGGAGATGGAAGATGCCATCGGGGATAATGTGTTTTCATGGAAGAAGGCTGCAAAGAAATGAAAGAAATGAAGGAAATGAAAGATTCTTTTGTAACGGACGATGTACGCATTGTTGATACTCGCCCTCTGATTCCGCCCGCTATTCTTATCCAGGATTTCCCCTTGGGACATGATGCAGCCCGCGTTGTTTACCACGCGCGTGAAGACTTCCGCCGTATCCTGCAGGGAGAAGATGATCGTCTCGCCGTCATCGTTGGTCCTTGCTCCATCCACGACACAACGGCTGCCATCGACTACGCAGCTAAGCTTGCCGAGGCTCGTTCCAAGTACGGGGCTGACCTCATGCTCATCATGCGTGTCTATTTTGAAAAACCACGAACAACGGTTGGCTGGAAAGGGTTGATCAATGACCCCTTCATGGATGAGACCTACAACGTGAACAGCGGGTTACGTATGGCGCGCGGTCTTCTACTTCGCCTTGCCGAGATGGAAGTGCCCGCAGCTACCGAATTTTTGGACGTTATTACTCCGCAATACATCAGCGATCTCATCGCGTGGGGGGCCATCGGCGCTCGTACGACGGAAAGTCAGGTGCATCGCGAGCTTGCAAGCGGTCTCTCCATGCCCATCGGTTTCAAAAACGGCACGACGGGCAGTATTCAAATTGCCGTGGATGGCATCGTCTCTGCCGCCCATCCTCACTGCTTCCTCTCAGTCACCAAACAAGGACTTTCCGCCATCGTCTCCACCATGGGGAACCCTCTCTGCCATATCATCCTCCGAGGCTCGACTCAGGGAACCAATTACGACAGCGCCCACGTGGAAAAAGCTTGGAATGCTCAGCAGAAAGAAGGTATTTCTAACCGCATCATGGTCGATTGCTCCCACGGCAACAGCCACAAAAATTGGAAGGAGCAGTTACCCGTGGCACGTGATATAGCCGCCCAGCTCACCGCAGGTTGCAACCACATCGGCGCCGTCATGATTGAGAGTAATCTCTTCCCGGGTAATCAAAAGTGCGATGGTCAATCTCCCCTGCAATACGGGGTGAGCATCACCGATGCCTGCGTAGGATGGGATGAAACTCTCGCCATCTTCGATTCTCTCGCAGAGGGAGTGCGTGCTCGTCGCAACCACCGGAGCTGATGACCTTTTCCCCTCCGATTGCTTCCTTATTGTCCGCACAATCAGCAAAAAAATCCCGACGCAGCTAACCGCATCGGGTGATTCGCATCCATACGCCTCGTCCACCGAGGACGCACTGAGCTGGAGCGTTCTTTTTGGCTCTCAGGAGAGGGAGGCCAGCGCTTTTGCCGCCTTACTCTTGTAGTTGGCAGCACGATTCGCATGCACCGTTCCCTTCTTGGCAGCTTTATCGACCGCAGAGGAGAAACGATTGTATGCCGCCTCAGCTCCTTCCTTGTCCTTCGCAGCTACAGCCTGCGCTACTTTTTTGCGGAGGGTTCGGACGCGAGACATCGCCGCCCGGTTTGCAGCCGTGCGAGTCTCAGTCTGGCGAATACGCTTTTTTGCTGAAAGTGTGTGTGCCATAATAAATCGATCTTAGTATTCCTGGTCGGTGGGGAAAAGTTTACGCTTCGTTTCCTGTTTGTCAAGAAAATTCACAAGGCAAATCGTTTAAATGGACCTCCGGCAAATTCGCTGAGACAGATACTGAAGGGATAAGATAAAAAATCGGCACTTCAGCCTTGCATTCTCTG
>CANQYL010000150.1 GCA_947628035.1 uncultured Akkermansia sp.
CTCCCGCCCTTCATCACCACGCTTCCTCCCGCCGTCTGCCCTCCCATGTCGTAAACGCTCGCCGCGCCCTCCAGGGTGACGCTGCCCGCCATGCTCCCGCCGACCAGGACGAGCTTCGCCCCGTCCTTCAGCGAAATTGTGGTTTTATCATCCATGCTGCCCTCGCTCTGCGTGAAGCTCGTTCCCGATCCGCTCAGCTCAAATCCTCCCCCCGTGATGCTGCCACTCGCCGTCATCGTCGCTCCCTCGCTCAGCTCGAACTCCACCCCGGAAAGACTTCCTCCCGCCTGCGTAAACATGGCGCCCTCTCCTCTCAGGACAAAGCTCCCTCCCGTCACGCTCCCGCCTGCTTCCATGGTGGCTCCATTCGTCAGAGTAAAATTCGTCTCACTGATGATGCCGCCTTCTTGCTCGAATGCCGTGCCGTACCCGCTCAGTTGGAAACTCCCTTCTGAGATCGAACTTCCCTCTTCCTGCTTTATCTCCGCGCCGTCGGTGAGTTCCGTGTTCTGCACCTTGTAGCTCACCGCCCCCGACAGGGTGAGACTTGCCCCGCTCCCCAGCTCCACCGTGCCCTCGCCCGTGATGGTGCCCGTACTCGCCTCCGTCATCGCCGTGCTTCCTGTCAACTCGAGCTTGCCTGCCACGTCCAGCTTGCCGCCGTTCATGGCAAGAGCGTCAATACTGTTCCCCGCTCCCGCCAACTTCAGCGTACCTTCACTCAGGCGAACCACACCGCCGGTGGTCACGTCCCCATGCACAGTCAACTGAGCATCGCCCGTTTTCTCAAGGGTAGCGGCTTCCAGACCCGTCCCTTCCACGCGGATATTTCCGTAGAAGTCCGTGTTGCCATTCTGCGTCTCCGTGTCCGTGTGGACATTGTTCAGCTGCACGGTGTGATTGGCTGTGGCTCCCACCTCCGTTTGCACGAGCAAATCGCCGTGCTCATCACTCTCATTTTGCAGCTGATGGATGATGGTGGGCGTCTCCTCCGGCGTGGTTGGCAGTGTGAGGGTCAAATCCTCATCCGCCACCACCGCGCTGTATCGGTTCAACAAATCCACCACATCCACGCTCTGCCCATTGCGGGATGTGATCCATATCCCGCTCGTGCTGCCCGTGAGCACCAGACGTCCGCCGTGCACATCATCCAGCAGCAGCACCTTGATATCACCTATCCCGCTCTCCAGCACAAAATGCTGCGCCAACCACGCTTCCAACTCCTCCTGTCCCTCGGGCATCCCGCTGAAGCTGCCGTTGGTGAAGACAATTTCCTTCTGCCCCTCGATGCCCTCCAGCACCTCGCTCCCCAGATGCAGCAGCAGCTTGCCCTCGTTCGTAAAGGCGATGTTGCCGGACGCTCCCTCAAACTGCACCATGGCCGTCCCGGTCGCATCCCCTTGCGCGATGTGTTCGCTTCCTACCACCATCTTGCTCTCCCCATCGCGGAAGGTGAGCGTGCTGCCGCTCTTCAACCCATGCAGCTCGGTTCGTGAGGAATCCATCACGACCTTGGTGATGCGCGCGGCATCCACCCCGCCCAGCTCCAACGCTGCCGTGTAGCTATCCCCGGTTTCAATGCTCAACTTACCCGCAAATGCCCCGGCATTGTCCAGCCTCCCGCCCTTCATCAGCACGCTGCCACTCGCCGCCTGGTTCCCCATATCGTAACTGCTCGCTGTGCCCTCCAGGGTCACGCTGCCGCTCATGCTCCCTCCGCTCAGGGAGATCCCCGCGCCGTCCTTGAGCGTGATCTCTACACCTTCGCTGATACTTCCCGCGCTCTGCGTGAGACTTGTCCCCGTCCCACTCAGCTCCATGCTCCCGCCGGTGATGCTGCCACTCGTCTCCATCGTGGCGCCGTTGCTCAGGGTGAATTCGCCGCCACTGATGCTGCCTCCCGTTCCCTGCGTGAGTCCGGCACCGTTAAGGGAGAAGGTTCCGGTCTGGATTTCTCCCCCGTTTTGCGTCATCGTCGACCCCTCCCTCAAGCTAAACTCCACCCCCAAGATGCTGCCGTCCGCCTGCGTGAAGCTCGTCCCCTCTCCACTCAGCCCATACGTACCTCCCGTGATGACGCCGCTCTGGCTCATCGTGGCTCCCTCGCTCAGCGTGAAGTCGCCTCCGTTGATTTCTCCGGAACCCTCCATCTCCGCGCCGCTCCCATCCAGGGAGAATGTGCCGCCGGAAATCTTACCGTCGTTCCGGAGGGAAGCCGTTCCACTCAACGTGAAGGTACCATCTGTGATACTCCCAGCGCTCTGCGTCAGCGTCGCTCCCTCATTCATAGTAAACTCCACCCCCGAGATGCTGCCATCCACCTGTGTGAAGCTCGTTCCCGCCCCGCTCAATCCGTAGGTGCCTCCCGTGATGCTGCCGCTCTGGCTCATCGTCGCCCCCTCGCTCAGCGTGAAGGCTCCGTTGCTGATTGCCCCCGCGCCCTCCATCTTCGTGTCTTTCCCTCTCAAGGTAAATTTTCCATCGGAAATCCCGCCTTCGTTCTGGATGGTAGCGCCCCCACTCAACGTGAAGGTGCCATTTGTGATGCTCCCTGCGCTCTGCGCTACCATCGTGGCTCCCTCGCTCAGCGTAAAGCCGCCGCCGGCGATGACTCCTTTCTCACAATCCATGGTGACTCCTTCTCCGGAAAGCGTGAAGATACCGCCCCGGATCATGCCGCCGCTCACCCCTACTTCTGCCCCATCGTCAAGGGAGAAATTCCCGCCAATAATGCTGCCATTACTCTTCACAAGCATCTTGGTGTCCGTACCTCTCAGGGAAAACGTGCCGTCGGAGATGACTCCGCTCTGAGAGAACGACGCGCCGTTCCCCAAGGTGAAGGAGCCTCCACAGATGCTCCCCTGTTCGCCTTGCGTGAGACTGGTGGTATCCCCTTCCAAACTGATCGTTCCTCCCTTGATCCTTCCCCCGCTTTGCTC
>CANQYL010000151.1 GCA_947628035.1 uncultured Akkermansia sp.
TAAATCGTAAATCGTAAATCGTAAATCGTAAATCGTAAATCGTAAATCGTAAATCGTAAATCGTAAATCGTAAATAAGCGCAGCCAGGCGCCCTCACGTTCCCGGGTCGGTGATGATACCGGGGTAGATGCGCATCCTGACGGGCACCTTGCAGGAAGAGGGAGGATGATGGAGTCGCAGTTGCAGGTGAATGGGCGATTGGTCGTCGGCTTCAAGGAAGTAGGTTGTGGAGGTGAGTCCATCCTCATCGTTATACGTGGCATTGAGTACACGGCTCTTGCAGGGTTTTCCTGAGGCGTCGCAGAAGGTTATGCTGCGAATAAGTGGCGACATCTCGTAATCAACTCGCAAGAGAAAAGAGCCCGGTTCCGCGCTCTCTTCCGGGAGAGGAGTCAAAAAGAAGGAACGGTTGAGTGTTCTCAGGGTGCTCATGCGGCGCGGGTCGATCGCCGGACTGCGTACCACAAAATCCGTTGAGGTGAGTCTCAACAGAAGAAAGGTGTCGAATTCAATCCAGCCTCCCACGGGGCGGGTGTAAAAATCAAACACCAGCGAACGGCAATCTTCCATGCACGATTCAACGCAGCGGAATTTTCCCAACAGAATGCGCCCGGTTGCGTCAACTCCAACCAGAGGCGTGGAGGCAGGAATGGAGCTGTCCACCACCGCAAAGGTGCTCCCCTGCGCGGCTCGCACGTGCAGCTTCACGGTGCAGCACACTTCTCCTTCTCCCCTGTTGTAGAAGTTTTCAACGCTCTGGAGCCGCAGTGTGGGAGGTCCCGCCGAGCTCGCGTAGCAAGTCAGCGTTATCAACATCAACAGCAGATGGATAAACTGCCTCCTCATGGTTTTGCTGCTGCTTGTGGCACGGAAGGCGCCGGATCTCCCAACATGGCTCGTAGGTGCAGCGGCACCTGTACACTGCTTTGCTCACCGCAGGTCTCAATTTCCAGACATTCCTTCTCTTGCGCCGCCAGGATGGGGACGTGGGCGACTTCGTTGCCATCGGCATCTTTGCGGTTGCGTACTTCCAAGTCTTGCGTGTAGGAACTGTCTTTTCCTTCCTCTTCCTGATCCGAGCGCCAGACGCGACCAACACGGAGGATGCTGCGTCCGGGTGGGCAGATGAGGGTGAGCCCGGCGGAGTGCAGGGTGCCGTCCTTCTCGCGGTTTACCTCTTCAGCGTTGCTCGGATCCGGCTTGCAGGTCAGGGGTAATTCGCTGCCCGGGAGGGTTACTTGGTTCGGTTGCAGCAAATCCACCTCGAGGTCGGAAAAGGTTCGCAACTCGTGCGCCAGTCGCACCTGAATCTGCTCACGGATGACCAGTCTCTCCACTTTGTTTTTGAGAGAAAAGACGAAACACGCCGTGCGCGAACCCTCCTTCCCGGGCGTCTTTTCCCAGGAACACGGCGCACTCTTGTACTCGTTGCCCGCCGGATCCATCCCCGTGATCACCTTCCCGCGCGAGCCCCCTTCATTCACGTGCCACCCCTCCTCGCTGGGGCTTACCTCGATTCTCAGTTCAATGCGTTTGCCGCTTTCATCATGAGGGGAGGAGTAGATGCAACGCGTGCTCGCCAACTCCACACGCACCCCGGGATTCGCTGCACAGACGACCCCCATCGCTAGCACGGGCATGATGTACTTGACTTTCATCCGGAGAGACTTGCCTCGCTTTATCCTCCTCTTATATGATATTTTCTTCTGTGTCTCAAGCAAAAAAGCCTAAACAACCGACGAACAACACATCTGTCCCATAAATTCCCCCCAAACTCATCCGTCCTCCCAGGGCAAACGCATTTGAGAGAGGTGCATCAAGAGAGAATGCTCTTATTGATTGATATCATCGCTGATGTCTATCAAAAATCATGACAACAAGCGGGCATCATAATGACGACTTTGAAGACCCCTCCCACGTACGTTGATGATTCAAAAAATCTGCGCAACGCGCACATTATCAGTAAATCGTAAATCGTAATTCGTATATCGTAAATGGCAACCGCATTTTCTAATGCGGTTGTCCCTTCCCTCCATCCCCCTCGTTTCTCAATTTCCGCTTTGCTATCGCTCCGCAACCCCGCGCCCCCGGCGCGCTATAATTCGCATCGTAAGTCGTAAATAGGCGCAGCCCTGCGCCTCTGCCGCTTTCTAGCTACCCATTACGCTTGTTCCCGAAAATTCCGCTGCGCTTCCGATCCGCTAGATTGCGCCAACGGCGCGGAATTTTTCAAATCGTAAATCGTAAATCGTAAATCGTAAATGGTTTATGTCGTATCGCCTGCCGATAACTGCGTGTTGTAATTTCTTCTTTCTCAGGACAAGCATAGATATTAGCGTTGACTAACGCAGAGACGCGGGTTTAGACTGTACCCATGAAAAGATTTTTTACCTTGTTCCTTGCCGCAAGTACGGTGCTCCTTTTCACCGGAAACTCAGAGTTGCCGGCGGTCGGTGGACATCCTGACGCGATGCAGAAAAGCCTCGCTCGAAAAGTAGGCGGCAAAAAAACGCGCCTCCAGTACCAGCAGCGCAAGCAGTACCAAAATCAGAATCCCGCTTCCCGCGTCGCGTAGCGTCAATAGGAGGTTCTCTTCGCCTCCGCCTCCCCGCGCGTAGCACGCTAGCATCCAAATCGTAAATTGACGCTTCGGCACCACACTACCTCAGCGCCCTGCGGGCAAAAGCTGCGCTTTTGTCCAATCCCACTCCGGGTCCTCGTAGGCTTTGTAATTCTGGCACCTCTAAAAACCCGTTTTTTAGATAGCGGGCAATCGATGGTGCGTATCCTCTCGGACATTTTTTCCAGTTTTTCCCCTCAAAATCCTCCCATTTTTCCCATTTTTCCCCTTTTTTTGACTCCTTTCTCCTCAACTGTTTTTCTCTCGTTTTTCACCCTGGTAGTTTTTAGAGGTGGCAAATTCGTAAAT
>CANQYL010000152.1 GCA_947628035.1 uncultured Akkermansia sp.
TCAACACCAAGGAACTGGAGAAGGGGACCCGGTACTTCTACAAGGTCCGCGGCGTCCGGATCCTGAGCGATGGGACCAAGGCCTACACCGAATGGTCCAATAAGGCGTGGAGAATCTCCCGCGTAAACAGATAGGCGTAACAGACAGCAATCAACCTTGCGATACGGGGTCAAAAGTATGCGTAAAAAGACAACGTATTGCGTAAGCTTTACCATATTATCTTATCAATGGGGCATCCTTCGGGGTGCCCTGTTCTTTGTCTGAAGCGATTTTCTGTGTATGCGGCGTATGCGGCGTGGCTTTGCCATTGCCGGACGTAAACGGTGAACCATCCGTGCCTTGACAAATTTTACGCCGCCAGGGTCATCCTGGCGGCGTATTGATCAATTCGATCTACTTTTTTTCTGTTTCTTGCAAATGGCAGGGAGATGCTTTGACCATGGAAGCAAATCGTCCAGAAAGTCCAGACCTGTATCATCCATGTGTTTGGGGATCTCTGTGAGCAGATGACAGAAATATCGGTAGATGTTCAGGTCATTTGCTTTCGCTGTCTCCACAATGCTGTAGATCATGGCACTGGCTTGCGCACCATGCACCGTATCGATCAACTTCCAGTTTTTCTTCCCAACACAAAACGGCCTGATCGCCTGTTCGGCCAGGTTGTTGTCCATCGGTATTTTGGGATCCCCCAGGAAAACTCGGAGATATGTCTCCTGGTTCAGGCAATATCGGATTCCCTTCGCCGTTTCCGAGGAAGGCGGTACCCGACCGATACTCTCCCGGCACCATCGGAAGAATGCATCGACAAGCGGCTTCACCAGCAGTCTCCTTCGTTTCTTTCGCTCCGATGCGGGCAGCTTTTCTAACAGATGGTCTGTGTGATAGATCGTCTGGATCTGTACCAACGCTTCCGCTGCCACGGTCCCTGCCGCTTTCTCCGCTCCCAGGCTCTTCACGATCTCCGCAAACGGGCGTCTGGCATGGGCCCAGCATCCTGCGACTTCAAACTTCGTGTCCGCCCTGTTTTCTAGAGTATGATAAACCTGATAACCGTCGCATACCAGGATCCCTTCGTATCCCCGCAGGAATTCTTCCGGCGCGTCCGCTTTTCTGGTCTTCTGATATTCATACAGCACCACCGGATCCGCCTTGCACATCGCTCCGCTTCGGTATACCCACATGTAGTTCTGATGCATGCCCTCACGTCCGTCCTTGGTGACCAGCACCGGCGTCTCATCCGCGTGGATCACCGCACTTGTTAGGATGGTCTCCTTGAGCTTGTCATACACCAAACAAAGATACCGTTCCGCTACGGTGATGACCCAATTCGCCATGGTCTGTCTGGAAAGATGTATATCCATGCGGGCCAGATCCTGTTCCTGTCTGTACAACGGCATGGCATTGGTGTATTTGTTGTGGAGCACACCGGCGACCAGGGACGGCGTGGCAATGCTCTTTTCCAGCATCTCTTTCGGATGCGTTCCCTTGAGGATCCTGCCGTCCTTCCCTTTGTATACTCCGATGTGATGTTCATGGACTTCGAAGGTGGCAGGGATCAGTTCCAGCTTCCGATACACTTCATCCGGCAGCCTGCTGTACCCCTGCGGAAACGCCTTCGCCAGGTCCTCTTCGCTCAGCATGTGTTCCACGATCCTGGTCGGGAGACCGGAAAGATCCTCGTCCAGCTTTCCCTTGTGTTTTCGCCTCTTATGGGCGCCCACCAGAACCGTATCCAGAGAAGGTTCCGCCGTGCTCTGCTCGCCTCGTGTCGCTTCTGCTTCATTCAGAATGACGTCATAGAAGTTGAGCTGATCGTCATCCGTTAGTTTTTTCTCGCTCTTCCTTGCAAACGCCCGTGTGTTCATCAGGGCGATCTGCTCCTGCATGGATAGCAAGATCTCGATCAGACGATCCTTGTCCAGGCTATTCAATTGTTCCCTTGTCAATGCTTGGCTCTTCATACTTCTATGATACCACATCTTGGAGAACAAAAAAAGCCTTTTTTGCCTCTCATGAGAAACTTTTTTGCTGAAATTTCAACATTTACAGCATGCTCTCCGGTGGCTTGATCTTTTGGATGCCGGGCTCGATCGTGAAGCCTTCCATCAGCCAATGAAATTGTTCATAGGTCAGGTTCTTTAGTTCGGATTCCCGTCTGGGCCACATAAATCGACCGGACTCAAGCCGCTTGTACAGCAGCAGAAAGCCATCGCCTTCCCAGACCAATGCTTTGATCCTGTCATTTCTTCTTCCGCAGAAGAGGAAAAGGGTATTTGCCGAGAATGGGGTCAGGGCGAATCTCTCTTTTACGGTCTGCGCCAGACCGTCGATCCCATATCGCAGGTCCGTATATCCGCAGGCGATGTAAATGTTCGCAAAGGAAAAATTACTTAGCATACAGACATGCCTCCCATATGACACGGATCTGTTCCACCTGCGCGTCCGGCGCAATATGGATCCTGGCGGTATCCGTTTGGATATGGATCCCGGAGACCGGTGCCGGCGGGGCGATCAGACTGACCTTGGCGAAGACCGGTTCTGCCGTGTTGGTACACAAAGGGAGATCCTCTTGGGGCAGCTTCTGTTCACATCCGGTACGGGACATCGCACGGCGCACTCTTTTGCATCGGTACTGATAGGTGTTAAGGTTGATCCCGTGCGCTTGACACCACGCCTGCTGGCTGAGCCCGCTGGATCTCTGGTCCTTCATATCCTGCACCCACTGTTGGATATTGCGTTCTGCTTGCATGTTCATGTTGCACCTCCTAAATGGCAGTAAAAAAACAGTAGATCCTATTAAGAAGATTCTACCGTTTTTCTTCTCCCTTGCCAAGGCACGGATGGTTCACCGTTTAC
>CANQYL010000153.1 GCA_947628035.1 uncultured Akkermansia sp.
GGCATCAAGCTTTCGGAAAATTCTTTTTCTTCGTTTCTGAGGTCCCTTCGGTGACTTTATTTTTGAGGCAATGCGGCCTCGGGTTTTACCGTGAAAAAAGCTTGACTTTACGGGGAGTATCCGCTAGGTTGTCTGAGAGCATGAAAGCACGTCGAATCGTTATCACGGGCATAGGGGCGTTGTCTCCCCTGGGAAATAGTGCAGCGGAAACGTGGGAGGGCATGAAGGCAGGGCGTTGCGGCATCCAACGTATCGAGGGATTGGAGGGAGTTGAGAATTTTCCCGTGCAGATAGCGGGTCAGGTGAGAGGCTTTGACCCCGTCCCTTATTTTCAGAAGGACCCGAAAGCGGTGAGGAGGTGCGACCGGTTTGAGCAACTGGCGATGGCAGCAACGGTGATGGCAATGCAGGATGCGAACCTCGATCCGGAAAAGGTGAACAAGGAGAGGGTAGGGGTGATGATCGGATCCGGCATAGGAGGGTTGGGTATCCACGGAACGAACTGCGAGATTCTGATTAAGAGCGGGATGAGACGAGTTTCTCCCTTCTGCATCCCGTACATGATCACCAATATGGCCAGTGGCATGGTGAGTATCGAGTTCGGCTTCGGTGGCCCTAACATGAGCATCTCGACCGCCTGCGCCACCTCCAACCATTCCATCGGCGAAGCCTGGCGCATCATGAAGTTCGGCGATGCGGATGTAATGATTTGCGGCGGTGCGGAAGCCTCTATTCTCCCCATCGGTATCGCCGGGTTCGCCAACATGAAGGCTCTCTCCACTCGTAACGATGACCCCGCCACGGCCTCCCGTCCGTACGACATCGACCGTGATGGCTTCGTGATGGGTGAGGGTGCGGGTGTGATTGTCTTGGAGACGCTGGAACACGCCCAGGCTCGAGGAGCCCGGATTCTTGCAGAACTCGTGGGCTATGGATTGAGTGCGGATGGCTACCACCTCACCTCCCCGATGCCTGACGGTGAAGGAGCGAGCCGCTGTATGCAGATGGCTCTGGATCATGCGGGACTCCGTCCGGATGAAGTCGATTACGTCAACACGCACGGCACCTCTACGCATCTGGGCGACATCTGCGAGGTGAAGGCCATCAAACGTACGTTCGGTGACTACGCTCAAAACGGACTCTTGGTGAGTTCCACCAAATCCATGACCGGACACCTTCTCGGGGCAGCCGGTGGCATTGAGTTGCTGGCTTGTGTGATGGCGGTGCAGGAGAGCTTTGTTCCGCCTACCATCAATGTCTTCAACCAAGACCCGGAGTGTGATTTGGACGTTTGCGCCAACCAAGGACGCAAGAAGGAGGTTCGCGTGGCCCTGAGCAATTCGTTCGGTTTCGGAGGTCACAATGCTTCGCTCATCGTGAGGCGCTTCGAGGCTTGACCCTTCGTTCCCACCTTCGTGAGAGCAATCGTACCCGGAGAGCCGCTTGTTCGTCGAGATCCGGTGTTCTCCTTTTGAACCATTACCCACGTTATGCTGCGAAAATCCATCACCAAAATCACCGATTCCGTGAAGGGCTTTCGCGCCCGCCATGCACAGGATGATTTTTTGCTTCGTTGGGTGGTGGTGAGTGTGTTGACCTTAGCTCTTGCCGTCGGGATGCAGGCGTGTCGGTTCATCCTGTTGTTGGATGAGATTCAGCTGCGACTTTTGGCAGGGCACCCCTTCTACCTCTCTGCCGAGGATGCTCAGGTGTCTCTCCTCTCTCCGGTAGCTTCCTTCTCCCTCTGTGTGGTGATTACTCTGTACCTCTCGGCCATTCTCATGCGCCGACGCAGTCTGGTGAGCCGGTCTCACATCGCCTTGTTGGCTGCCGTGGCCGTGGCATTGCCCGGCATCATCGGTATCTTGTGGCATGGCGTCCTTTACGTAGGTCAGATGCTGTTGTGTATCTTTTTCCTCTGGCTGCTCCTCGTGCCGGTTTCGTTCATCTATCGCCGTTTCCGTTCATGAAACCGCAGGATTATCCACCCGCCGTGCGCCAGCTCATGACGCAGCTTACCCGCCTGCCGGGCACGGGACGCCGCAGTGCGGAGAGGCTGGCTCTCTGGTTGCTTCAAAACGGTTCCTCGGATGCCTTGCCTCTGGCGCAGGCTATTTCTGCTGCCGTAGAAACGACCGGAACCTGTCCTCAATGTGGTTTCTTCGCCGCCAAGGGGGAACTCTGCACGGCGTGCTCCGATCCCACCCGCGATGCTTCACAAATCTGTGTGGTGGAGCAGGCGACCGATGTCCTTCCCATTGAACGCAGCGGTTTCTTCCGCGGCCTCTACCATTGTCTCGGCGGCAAGTTATCCCCGCTGGACGGAGTCATGCCGGAGGATCTTGCCGTGCACAAGCTCCTTGAGCGCGTGAAGAATCACCCGGATTGTGAGGTCATTCTGGCCGTGGGGAGTGATGTGGAAGGCGAAGCCACGGCTCTCTTCCTCGCTGAGCAGCTCGGGAAGCTCCCTTGCCGCGTTTCTCGCCTCGCTCAGGGTATGCCCGCCGGGGCGGGTCTCGCTCAGGCCGATGCCATCACGGTCATGCGCGCCCTGCAAGGCCGCACTCACCTCGATAAGCCCGCCGCGCCGCAACAGGACTGACGCCTCCCTGTCCGGCGCAAACGCTCCGCTTTTCCTCCCGCCCCTTTCTAACTAATACCTCGCATTGTCTCAAAATTCCGCTGCGCTATCGCTCCGCTTCTCCGCGCGTAGCGCGCTAATATCCTAATCGTAAATCGTAAATCGTAAATCGTAAATCGTAAATCGTAAATCGTAAATCTGCCATCTCGAAAAACTCAATTTTATAGGGAACGAAA
>CANQYL010000154.1 GCA_947628035.1 uncultured Akkermansia sp.
TGAGCAAGATGAGCAAGATGAGCAAGATGAGCAAGATGAGCAAGATGAGCAAGATGAGCAAGATGAGCAAGATGAGTAAGATGAGTAAGATGAGTAAGATGAGTAAGATGAGTAAGATAAAGAATTGACAGGAGAGGACGGAAGGTATATAAATACAACGAGGAAGAAACGACAAAGAAGAGCAAATGGCATTACCTATCAATATAGAAGATTTACTTTTTACGCAAAGTGTGGAGAGTTCACGGATTGAATATAAAGAGTCGTGGAATGAGGTGACGGCACGCTCTATATTTAGGACTATTTGTGCCTTTGCGAATGACTTAGAAGAAATGGGAGGGGGATATATTATTATCGGTGTGGCGGAAGAAAACGGCGTTGTTAAGATGCCGATCAAAGGAATTGATAAGGCACAGGTTGACAAGATCCAGAAAAAGATTATTGAGTACTGTCATTGTATTTTCCCAACGTATTATCCCAAAATATCTGTCGAGGTAGTGGGAGATGCCTATCTTTTGGTTCTTTGGATCCCCACTGGGGTAGAAAGACCGTACAGCGTGAGTAAAAATGTAGCCTCAACAAAAATGGATAAATCGAATCCATGGTATTACGTACGCAGAGGGAATGTGACGGAAGAGGCGAAAGGTTCTGTCATTACTGAACTGATGGCACTGAAAAATCGGGTGCCTTTTGATGAACGAGGGAACCCGCAAATTACACCGGATGATATATCATCGACCCTCCTGCGTGATCATTTGATCAAGGTGGGCAGCAAGTTGGCCGATAGTAAACAAAGTATCGAAGAACTACTGGAAAGTATGGGCTTAATAACAGGACCGCCAGAAAACCGGATGATTAAAAATGTGGCGGCCATGATGTTTTGTGATCATCCGGAGAAGTTTTTTCCGTGTACGCGGGCAGAAATTGTGAGATTTCCGAATGGACGTCTTGAAGATCCAAGTAATCTCATTGAATTGCCGCCCATAACAGGGTCGGTGCCTACAATGATTAACAAGATTCTGGATTATATGAAGACCAATGTAATCCAGGAAACGGTTATTAAACCGAAAGATCGTGCGGAATCTATCCGGTACTTCAATTATCCGTATCAGGCCTTAGAAGAGGCTATTGTCAATGCTTTTTACCATAGAGATTACCAAATTAGTGAGCCAGTAGAGATCACTATTGAACCCCACCGTATAAGTATATTGAGTCATTCCGGTCCCGATCCCTCTATACCGGACTCGGTTTTGAAGCGTGCGGATATCATTCGCTCGAGAAAATATCGGAATCGAAGGTTGGGAGATTTCTTAAAGGAATTAAAGTTAACGGAAGCGCGCGCGTCCGGTTTCCCGACTATTCAGTCTGAACTTATGAAAAACGGTAGTGCGAGAGCGTGTATTGATACGGGTACAGACAGGAGTTATTTCATGCTTGATATACCGTGTTGGGGGCAGCAGATAAAAAGTCGGCATGAAGATGATTACTTGTTGCCGAATCTTCGGCAGATTTTTCAGAGGGCGAAAATGCGAGAAATCTATGTAGCAGATATACCGAATGATGAACAATTGCGCCTCATGATCAAGATCCTTCAATGGACTTCCGAACCTCTACCTATGGGTACCATTGTAGAGAATTTGAAGGACAGAAGTCGCGCTACTGTTCAACGTTCATTGATAGCACCCTTGATAGCAGTCGGGCTCTTGGAGATGACTTTACCATCCGTTCCACGGAGCGGACGGCAGAGATATGTTTCCACTACGGCTGCGGCAGTTTTTATGATGTGATAGAACCATTCGTTAGGGGGAACTGTTACAAATCGGACTGGGCCTGTTTAGGCAGCATACTTTGAAGGATCTCCGTCTTTGGTCGATAGCCTGAGGGGGTGTTCTCTAAGTAGCCTTCGGAGACGAGCGTTCGGAGGTCGCGTTGCAGGGTGCGTAGCGTTTTGTTCCGGTAATGCTCATGGTATAAATCCGGGAGGAGATCGCTCATCGAGGAAATGCGGCGGATTTCTCCTATGTGCAGGCTGAGCAAGAGATCCCTCAGGCGTTTGTGGTGTTCTCCTTTTTTCTTGCGAAATTGACTATAGATATGGTTTTCCCAGATCACACGAAGGTGGAAAGAAGCGACGAGAGAGAGTTGATTCTCCAACCCATCGACCAAGCCTTCTACGGCATAGGATAAGAAGCCGTCGAGCGGATACCTCCCTTGTTTCGGACGACTCAATTCCGATAACTCGGTGTAGTAGCGCGAGCGCGTGGAATTGTAAAAATTACTCAGCAGATGGGCAGCCGGTACGGGTACCCCCGCCCGCAGCAGGAGGAACAATTCTACTAATCGGGCGGTGCGACCATTGCCGTCCCCAAAGGGATGGATCCGGGCGAGGTAAACGTGAGCCACGATGGCTTGGATGATGGCCGTGGCGATGGAAGCAAAGCAGTGCGCCCGGCATGACATAGTTCCTGACGTTTTCTCATTAACGGCACGCGTTGCAAAAAAAATCCGTTGCGCTTATGCTCCGCTTCCCCGCGCGCTAGCGCGCGAACATCCAAATCGTAAATCAATTCATGGACGATGGACGATGGACGGTGTACGATGGAAGCAAAGCAGTGCGCCCGGCATGACATAGTTCCTGACGCTTTCTCATTAACGGCACGCGTTGCTAAAAAAATCCGTTGCGCTTATGCTCCGCATCCCCGCGCACTAGCGCGCGAACATCCAAATCGTAAATCATTGTCATCCCATAGGAAAATGAGAAGGGATAAAAAAATGGTGTTTGCACTTTGACCCGATTACA
>CANQYL010000155.1 GCA_947628035.1 uncultured Akkermansia sp.
CGTGCTCCGTGTGCCTTGGCAAGATCCAGCATATTGAGAGCTCCTAACACGCAGGTGCGGGTGGTGTCGATGGAGTGACGCCCCTGGTACGCCGGCGGTGAGGCGGGGCAGGCGAGGTTGTAGATCTCATCCACGTGTTCACCCGGATCAAAAGTGCTGCACACATCGTGCTCCACGAAGCGGAAATTGGAATTTCCTATCAGTTCCGCGATATTCTCCATACGCCCGGTGTAATTGTTATCCAGACAGATGACGCGCCGCCCCTCACGCAGCAGCCGCGCGCAGAGGTTGGAGCCCAGAAATCCGGTACCTCCTGTGATGAGAGAGGTAATCATAAAAGATTTTATCCGCGGCAGCATATCTCTTTTCGAAGGAGATGCTTTTCTCCAGCAATGCTAGCAATTCTCTGTGAATTATTTAACAACCTATCAATTAAAAAAAAGAAAAGGAAAGCCTTTCACTACCGGCTTTAATTTGGATTTTTTCCCATCTACCAAAAGTGCGAATAGGTCTCCTGGATGACTCTGAATGTGAGGGGAAAAATTCCCCGCACCTTCATTCTTTTTTTAATTGATCTTGTGAGTATAACATATATCGAACTTCAAAAGTTCCCTTCGCTCAAAGTATCAAAAACCCCATCTTTCCTGTGTCATTATTTTTACCTGATAACAAAAAAAGTCTGGACATCTCTTTCGAAAAGAGATGGACAAAGTTTAATGGAATGCTTTCAATTAATATTCAATAATTTGTGACATGAAAACGTCACAAATCACCCCAAAGTAACATTTTTCTGTTCGGCTTTAAAAGGCGGGAAAATGAACGTACGGCACCGGGCGTTGATTCGTTGGCATCGCACTGCCTCTTGCTTCGGAGTCGCCTCACGACTCCTCATTCCGTTGGGGCAAAAGCTGTCACTTTTGTCCAATCCTTCTTCGAGCCCTCGGGGGCTTTGGACGATGGGGAGTACGGGGGAATTTCCCTTGACAACGGCGTATTCATCGCTACAATGCGGCACGGCTCATGATAAGTGACTCTCCAGCACGACGAGCGAAGGAAGGAGGTGCGGACAGCCATGCCTGCGCGAGAACAAACTGCTCCC
Source organism: uncultured Akkermansia sp. (assembly GCA_947628035.1). GTDB lineage: Bacteria > Verrucomicrobiota > Verrucomicrobiia > Verrucomicrobiales > Akkermansiaceae > Akkermansia. The sequence goes on from CANQYL010000155.1 coordinate 1,100, forward strand.
GGCGTTGACAATGCCAACCTTTCCGGCGCGCGCCGTATGCCGGATCTACTGCACGGGCACATCTGGAACAAACTGCTTGTGCTGGCGCTTCCTCTCGCGGCATCTGCCGTGTTGCAGCAGCTCTTCAATGCAGCGGATGTTGCTGTCGTGGGACGTTTTGTAAAAGGCGCTGACCAAGCTCATGCGGCCATGGCGGCCGTAGGCAGCAACACTCCGATTATCAACCTTCTTGTGTGCTTTTTTGTAGGCACGGCTCTCGGAGCTACGGTTCTTATTGCTCAATGCATCGGACGCCAAGACCGCGATGGCATCCGCAAGGCAGCGCACACCGGGGTGGTGTTGGGTGTGCTAGGCGGCGTGGGAATGGCTCTGGTTGGGCAACTCATCGTGGAACCGATTTTGGACATGATGCAAGTGCCGCCGGATGTGTTGGATCCGGCAGAACTCTACCTGCGCATCTACCTCTGCGGTCTCCCAATTATCCTGCTTTACAACTTTGAAGAGGCCATTTTTCGCAGCATGGGCGACACTCGAACGCCGCTTATCGTACTCGCCTGCTCCGGGGTGTTGAATGTATTGCTCAACTTATTTTTTGTGTTGATCCTGAAACGTTCAGTGGACGGAGTGGCCATCGCCACGGTGGCGTCTAATGCTGCCAGCGCTGCCATTCTCGGGTTTTTGCTCTGCCGAGGAAAAGGCTATGTGAAGCTCGAGTGGCGACACCTGCATATTGACCCTACCAGCTTGCATGAAATCTTGCGTATTGGCATTCCCGCCGGTGTGCAGGGGATGGTGTTCTCCGTTTCCAATATCTGCGTGCAGTTCGCCATCAATTCGCTTAACACTGTCGTCATGGCAGCCTCCGCCGCAGCGTACAATCTGGAGGTGTTCACCTACTGCATCACAAGTTCTTTTGGTCAAGCCTGCACGACCATTGTGGGACAAAATTACGGTGCGAATCAATTTCGACGCTGCTACCGCACGCTTTGGACATCGATCGCCTTCAGCGGGGTTCTTCTCGGCGCCGCCGCGTGGTTCATGCTCTCTTGCGGGGAGGAACTGCTCGCTCTCTTCAATCCGGATCAGGAGGTTATCGGTATCGGCATGATCCGTTTGCGTTATATTCTGGTTGCGCACATCTTCTCGGTCTTCATCGAAGCCTTCACCGGCTATCTGAGAGGCTTCGGTCTCAGTCTTGCTCCGGCTCTGTGCGTCCTCGGTTGTGTTTGCGGCACGCGTTTCCTCTGGGTTTACGTCATCTTTCCCATCTACCACTCTTTCGCTTGCATCATGGCGGTCTATCCCGTCAGTCTGGGTCTCACAGCCCTCCTCATCGTTGCTGTATGTGTCTTTTACCAAAGGCGTCTAACTTCTTCCTCTTTTGCCTCACAACCGGGGCAAACGCATTAGGAAATGCGTTTGCCTATTTACGATGGACGATTTACGATTTTTATTGCTCACGCGAACTCCGCAGTAAGGGGTAGGGAACTCCGCGGTAAGAGGCAGGAACTCCGCAATAAGGTCCGCGGTAAGGGTAAAACTTCGCAAGATGTCTCGCGATCATGTATGATTTATGATGAACGGTTTGCGATTTTTTATTGCTCACGCGAACTCCGCAGTAAGGGGTAGGGAACTCCGCGGTAAGAGGCAGGAACTCCGCAATAAGGTC
>CANQYL010000156.1 GCA_947628035.1 uncultured Akkermansia sp.
TTATATCTTCCTCCTCTCTCTCTTTTTCCCCTTCGTTTCCTCCCGATGAAGAGTTTTTAGAGATGGCAAATTCGTAAATCGGAAATCGCATGGGGTTCCATGCGATTTCCCGCGCTTGACAACGTGGCGTGAGGGTTGTATGCTTTGGCGCAGATGCGAAGGATGGTACAGATGTTGGTGCTGACCCTGCTGGTAGTTCTAGGTTCTCCTCTCGCTCACGGAGTGGAGGTGATTCTCACCGGAGGGGTGGCTCTCAAGAGCTGGGAATACCTCCGCGGTCCTGCAAAACATGATAATTGGTGGGCCAATTTTGTGCGTGCCTCCACGATACAGATGTCCCTCTCTCGAGCGGCGGATCCCAGGGTTTCCTTCGTGTGGATCGTCTTTCGTCCGGCTTACGTCACGCGCAGCAAGGAGGAGGGCAGGGATTTCATTGCAGCTATCCGCCAAACTGCTGCCAAATACGGCGCCAAGCTCCACCTTGTGGACACGGCGGCTCAGGCGTACTCCGCCATCAACGGAGCCGCTTCCGGAGACAGACGTATCTCCGCCTTTTATTACTTTGGTCATTCCAATGCCCACGCTTTCATGCTGGATTACAGCAACTGCATCATCGGCGCTTCCAAACAGTGGATTCACGAGAAGGAGCTCGACTCCCACCTACGCCGCGGCATCTTTACTCCGAACGCCAAATGTGTCAGTTATGGTTGCTACACTGGGCTGAGCATGAGTTCGTTCTGGAAAAGAGCGACCGGTGTTCCTATGCGCGGTAATACGAGCTCCACTCGTTACCAACCCGTTGGCGACGGACGCTTACCGGTTGGTGCGGGTCGTTGGGTCGAATGATTTTCCCGCCATTCATGCTCCTCTGCTGAACTCCCCTTCTGTGCCCCCTCGCTCCGAGTGCGAATTTCCTGAAATCGAAAATCAAAAAGAGTCCACGTGTGGTCCCAGGGTAAACGCTTGTGCTCCGCATAACCCGCGCGCCGCGCGCATTATTCTCAAATCGTAAATCAAGACATGGACGATGGAGGCACAGCCGTCGAGACGGCATAGCGTAACCACCAACCTTTCTAATTTTTCATCACTTCTGTTTCGAAAATTCCGCTGCGCATTCGCTCCGCATATCCCGCGCGTAGCGCGCTAATTTCCAACATCGTAAATCGTAAATTATTAAGTAGTTATGCTATACTAAACGACGGATGGCCTCCTGATGGGATCGCTTCTTGCATGGGACGGTTATGTGTGGTTCCACGCGAGGATTTCATTCTGCTTGCAATTTTGAGAGGAAAGGGGATAATGGGGCGGTATGGCAAGGATCAATGATAATTTCTTGAAGTTGCAGGCGGGGTATTTATTCCCTGAGATAGGACGTCGAGTGGCGGCGTACGCGGCAGAGCATCCCAACCAGGCAGGGGACATCATTCGCTGTGGGATAGGGGATGTGACAGAGCCACTGCCGCAGGTAGCCATTGAGGCGATGCACAAGGCTGTGGATGATCAGGCTGTGCGAGAGACCTTTCACGGATACGGTCCGGAGCAGGGGTATGATTGGCTGCGTGATGAGATAGCGAAGGTGTCGTATGCTGCGCGCGGGGTGCAGGTGGAAGCGGATGAGATTTATGTGTCGGATGGGGCGAAGTGCGATACGGGGAATATTCTTGACATCTTTGGGCACGACAATGTGGTAGCTGTGCCTGATCCTGTGTATCCCGTGTATGTGGACACAAACGTGATGAACGGGAACACGGGCGAAGCGCGGGCAGACGGGTCGTACGAAGGACTGTTGTATCTGGCCTGCACTCCGGAAAACAACTTTGTGCCGGAGCCTCCCAATCAGCATGCAGACTTGGTTTACCTCTGTTTCCCGAACAATCCAACCGGCGCCATTGCCTCGCGCGAACAGCTTGAGAGGTGGGTGGCGTACGCGAAGGAGAATGAGGCGGTTCTGCTCTACGATGGAGCGTACGAAGCGTTCATCACGGAACCGGGAATCCCCTCTTCCATCTTCGCCATACCGGGTGCGAGGGAGTGCGCCATAGAGTTCAGATCCTTCTCCAAACAGGGAGGTTTCACCGGGACGAGGTGCGGCTACATCGTCATTCCTAAGGAACTCCATGCTAGGGACGCCAAAGGCAACGCCGTTCCCGTGTCTCGTCTCTGGAGCCGTCGTCACACGACCAAATTCAACGGCGCGAGTTACGTCGTGCAGCGCGGTGCGGCGGCGCTCTTCTCGCCGGAGGGACAGGCTCAGACCCGTGCCCTCATCGAGCATTACTTGGGCAACGCAGCCATCCTAAGCGAAGCTTGTCGGAAGGCGGGTCTAAAGGTATGGGGAGGAAAGAATGCGCCGTACGTGTGGGTACAGACTCCCGGGGGAATGGGGAGTTGGGAATTCTTCGACAAGATGCTGCATGAAGCGCACGTGGTGATCACACCGGGTGCGGGTTTCGGTGCCCACGGTGAAGGCTTTTTCCGCATTTCGGCCTTCAACTCCCGTGAGAATGCCCTTGAGGTTGCGCGTCGCATAGAGAAACTCCTCAGTCGGTAAATTCACGTCTGAAAGCCTATTCTCTTCCCAAATTCCGCCGCGCATTTGCTTCGCTACCCTTCGAGAGGGGACTCGTTCCCGAACCGTCAATGATCCACGTCTAGGGGTGAGTATTTCTCGCTACCGGCAGCTCCGAGTGGGGCTGCCGGTTTGTCTTTATGCCTCCTCACAGTCCGCGTCGGTAC
>CANQYL010000157.1 GCA_947628035.1 uncultured Akkermansia sp.
TTTTGTTGTGTATAAGAGCTAATCGATACACATTTTTTTATATCACAATTTTCTGTTACCCTTATTGATTGATGCCTATCAGTACATAGGCGTTCACAATTTACACTAATACAGAATTTATCGGAAGTGCAATCATCGTTATCACGGCACCCGCAAAATTCGCCGTTCCACGGCTGATCTTCGGGACAGGCTTCGCAAGTGTATGTATCTGAATTGCAAATCGGCTTCTCTGTTGCTTTTTCTAAACAATCTTCATTTACCGTGCATTCCACGCATGCATTATTATACCATATAGGTTTTTCCGGCGGACACGGTTCGCATGTGTTTGTATCTGTGTTACAAATCGGATTTTCCGTACCTTTCGTCAAACAATCTTCATCGGTTTTGCATTCCACGCAAATATGTTCATCGGTTTTGCATATGGGTGTATCGGGATCTGCACAATCAATATCTGTCATACAGTCAACACAAGCCGTACCACTCCATATTTTGCCTCCCGGACAACTGATACATTCGTTATTTTCGCAGTGTTGCGTATTGCTTTCGCAACCTGTTTCGGGCGTGCATTCCACGCATCTTTCGTTCTCGCAAAAGGGTTTTTCATCAGGGCAATTGTCATCATCAGCACACCAGCCTTCCGGACGATTCGAATCGTAATTGCCGTTCACTTCTTCCGCATCAAACTGAATGTAAAATTCATTGGCTTCATCACTGGTACATAAATCATCTTCTTTATACGGCTGTTTGTTGATTTCCATATACATTAAACCGTCCATGCCATTAAGAAGCGTTACGAGGGGCTTACAAACGCCTTTCGAAACATTTCCCACTTTAATATAATAAGCATCTGTTTCGCGACAATTATAAAATTCTGCTTTGTCTTTGCGGATGCAATCATAATCAACGGGATAACGATCATATTGTGTTGATAAATGCCCGCTGTAATGTTCATTTTCGGGTGTATCATCATAAGGATCCCCCAATAACAATTCTTCATTCCCCAAAGCATATTTTACCTTTAAATCGTTGCGCATGAGATTGATTTCATTTGCTACTTGGTCTGCTTGATAATAATTCATGGCTAATTTATACCCCACAATCCCACCGATTGATAAAATAGCAATAATGGCCAACACACCCAGCATTTCAACCATACTCCGCCCGCTTTGTGATTGTGTTTTGATTCTATTTTGTTTTCCCTCTTCCCCGCATACAGTTTGCAGTTCATTGTTTTGCATATATTTTGCTTGTGATTGATTTTCAATTTGTTTTCTTGATTTTCTTGTCATTTTCCGACTCCCTTTTACTATACGAATAGCATAAAATAAACGTACCTTTAATGCAACGCGGTTTCGGGGGTGATTTTTACCCTTAAAACGCCAAAATTCACTCCTCAAAAACAGTCGCAAAATCAATGAATTCCGACCAAAATAAAAATTTTTTAAAAATTTTAAAAAAAAGTGTTGCAAAAATCGTACGTTTAATTTGTGCAACACTCTTACAAATAAACCATTGCTTTTCCCTCTATCGGCGGGTGTGATGCGTCGCTGAAAGGGGCGCATCGCTATGGGCCGATAGAGGGAAAAAGGGAGAGGTGCCCCGCTGAATGGAAGCCGTAAAGGCGGGGCATCGAGGGGGGCGATGGCTTCGTCCTCTCAAAAGCTGGCCTCACTCACATAAGGCGTAGAAGTAGTAGTAGCGACTGCTGCCGGTGACGCGACCATCGTCAAGGGTGACGCCGTACGCGATGCAGGAAGAATCACTACTTCCGTAGGGATTGCTCAACCATAAATACTTGCTTGCAGTACTGTTTTCATTCCCGTCATTCGCCTTCCTTAACTCCTTTATTACCTCACTTAATTCAGTATTACTGCCTCCTGTACATGTCTGTGTTGAGTCTTTATCATGGCAATATCCATATGTACAGTCTCCTCCGCTATATTGAATTTTATGCTTACATTGTAATTCACTTGTTGATATAATGTATTTACTGTTTGTATCTCCTGATTTGCTAATATCACTTTCTGCCTTTCTGCACTCACTTGTATACTTGTTATGCCCCGCACCAAAGCCTTTGCTGGAATCAAATTCCTTACCGTCATAACATTGATACCCGTAATACAAGTAGCAATACTCTCCCGGCCCGCAATCGGCATTACTTTCACATTCACCGACAATCTCTACACATTTATCTTCTCCACTCACTGATTCTTTCCAGACTTTATTACCTTCACATTTGCATTCGCCGGTTGTACTATCCCAAGTGCTGCCGTTCGGACACGCCGTGCATTCGGTACCATTCCAATGCGGTTTAGCGGTGCTGCACGCACATTCTTCGCCATCTTCTCCGGATTTTTCTGCTCCCGCCGGGCAAGAACAATCGTTACCGTCCCATACCTTTCCGCCAGAACAAGTCACGCACTCATCACCTTTTAAATGGCTTCCTTCCGGGCATTCACACACTCCTTCGTCATTACACGTTCCCGGGCATGTCTCCGGATCGCATTCATGCGGCTCATCGCCTTGATCCGGGTCTGTTACCTCCGGATCGCTGTTTCCGCCGCTCACGCCGCCCAAATCTTTAGTCGAAAAATCAACTTCTAACGCATTGCTTTCTTCGGTGCATAAATCTGCGCTCGAATCGGCATCATTTTCCGGATCATTATTCACCACCACGGCTATTGCATCGTCCATGCCCTCTAATAAAG
>CANQYL010000158.1 GCA_947628035.1 uncultured Akkermansia sp.
TCCGGTCGCCTCTCATCAAGGCGATTTTTTTTGAATATGCATCAAAAAAACGTACGTTTTTTGCAACACTTTTTTTTAATTTTTTCAAAAAAAATTTATTTGGAGGTAAATTTAATGCAATATCAAAGGGTTATAAAAAACCTATTTCACCAAAATTTAAGGGTAATTTTGCCCTCAAAACCGCGTTGCATTAAAGGTACGTTTATTTTATGCTACTTGCATTGAAAGGAAGTCGAAAAATGAGCAATAAAACAAAGAAAAAACAAGTTCAAAATCAGGCGCAAGAAGGGCGCAGTATGGTTGAAATGCTGGGAGTTTTAGCCATAATCGGGGTTTTAAGTATTGGCGGCATATCAGGATATAAAATGGCAATGGATCGATATCAGGCGAATCAGATTGCGCATGAAATTAACCTGATGCGGACCGATGCGAAAATGAAAGTGGCGCGCGGCGTGGAATTATTGTTGGGCGAGCCGTATGACGGTGAGGAGGGGCACTTAAAATTTAATGAAAGTTATGGCGTTGAGGTAGATTCTTCGGTTATAATATCGGATGGAGAAGAAGGTAGAGAAGAGGGCTATTCATTTACGTTATCAAACATACCTGGAGGAGTGTGCAAACCGTTAGCAACATTATTAGACGGCATGGATGACACAGCCGCATTAGAAATTAACGGTAAAGATTATGAAACGGCAGAAACCCCTTGTGATAATGAAGAAAATGAAGTACTGGTAGCCTTTTCAACCAAAGATTTAGGCGGCGTGAGCGGCGAAAAAGAATGTGATGAGGAAACTTGTGACGGTGAATGCACAAGTGATGGCCGATGTGTTCAATGTAATGAGTCTGGGAAAAAACACTGGAATGATGAGATACAAGCATGTGCGGCATGCAGTGATAACAGCCATTGTACAAATTCAAATCTGCCTGCTTGCATAGAAGGCGTATGCAGTAAGTGTACGGAAGAGTCACAATGTGATACGGCACAAAATAAGCATTGTAAAATTTCCACAGGTCAATGTATAACGTGTGGCAAATACTATTACGAGGCCGCTTGGAATGAAACAGCGCAAAAATGCGATTATTGCAAAAATGTTGATCCGGAAAAACCGAATTGGACCGGCAGCGAATGTGTTGCCGAATGTCCGGAAGGTATGTTTTTAAATTCCTCCCAGAATCGGTGTGTTGAATGCTTGAAGAATGAAGATTGTCAAAAAGATGACAGACAGCATTATTGGTGCGATACAAGTTCTTCTGCTAATTATGGCACATGTAAACAATGCCCCGAGTGGGATGAAACACACGGATGCAAAATCGGGGAATGCGAAAGCAATGATGATTGCGGGCCGGGAGAGTATTGCTACTTATATTACGGATATAGTTGCACAAGTGAATTTGATAAGAGCAAAGGCTTTGGTGCAGGGTATAACAATTATAAAAGTGAGTGCAGAAAGGCAGAAAGTGATATTAACAAAAAAGGAGATACAAACAGCAAATATATCATGTCAACAAATAGCTCGATGACCTGGTGGAGTGCGGAGCGGTTCTGCGAGGCGTTAGGTAATAAACATATGGTGACAATTTCGGAGTTACAATGTAAGCATAAAATTCAATATAGCGGAGGAGACTGTACACAGGGATATTGCCATGCAAGTGATACAGAACAAGGGTGTAAAATACAAAATAAAAGAGCAGGAGAGAGCTATTATGGTGATGTAAGTGAAGTAATAAAGGAGTTAAGGAAGGCAGAGAACGGCACAGAGACAAAAGGAAATCACAGCTACTGGTTGTATGATGCATCTTCTAGTAGTACTTCCTGCGACGTGCATCGCGTCCTCCTTGACAATGGTTACGTCCACCCCATCGGTCGCAACTACGGCTACGGCGACGCCTTATGTGAGTGAGGCCAGCCCGCACATGCCGTCTTTCCCCTTATGCCCCGCCTTTAAGGCTTCCATTCAGCGGGGCACCTCTCTCATTTTCCCCCTATCGGCCCATAGCGATGCGCTACTTTTCGTAGCGCATCACACCCGCCGATAGAGGGGAAAATCCAGCGATAACGTTAAAATAACATATTTTTCCTGCCGATTCCTCATTCTCGGCACATAGCGGAGCGGCGCAATTGTGCCGCTCCACATCCGCCGAGAATGAGAGACAGAGACACAATTTCCGTTCTCTGCCAATTCTTATTTTCGGCACACCGCGCCGGCTCACGTTCCACGAGCCGACACTTCCCGCCGAAAATAAGAATAAAAGTCACATTCTCAAAAAAAGAAAATATCATCGCCTGTCAATAGGGAAAAATAAATCAGCTTTAATTCTCCCACCGCGCCGGCTCACGTTCCACAAGCCGACACTTTCCGCCGAAAATAAGAGAAAATCGAATATACACACAAAAAAAATTATCATCAGCCATAAAATTATCATCAGCCATAAATAAGAGAAAGAAAATCAACGAATACCGAATAAAATGAAAATATTTTCTCGGTCACCTCTCCCCAATTAAACGTACGATTTTTGCAACACTTTTTTTTAAAATTTTAAAAAAATTTTTAATTTAAGTCGAAATAATTGATTTTTCGATTGTTTTTGAATGCTTGATTTTGACGTTTTAAGAGCAAAAATTACCCCCGAATCCGCGTTGCATTAAAGGTACGTTTATTTTATGCTATTCGTATACTGAAAGGGAGTCGAAAAATGACA
>CANQYL010000159.1 GCA_947628035.1 uncultured Akkermansia sp.
TACGCGTCTTGCTTGAATGCTCCCACCTTTTTAACAAAAATTCAATTTTCCACAAAAATTTGGGTTGACCCAAAAAAAATGCGTCTGTCAGTCACTTACAACTTCTACCAGACGCAAAAAGACGTATTTTTTCGTCGGGGCGACAGGATTCGAACCTACGACATCCAGCTCCCAAAGCTGGCGCTCTACCAGGCTGAGCTACGCCCCGTTGTTCAAAAGGTCACAAGAAGGATGGCTCGGGACGGAATCGAACCGCCGACACAAGGATTTTCAGTCCTCTGCTCTACCGACTGAGCTACCGAGCCTCCTGAAAGGACGCACTACGCCAGTGGAGCGGAGTGCCCGCACATGATACACACAATAGACAATCTTGACAAGTCCAAAATGCGCAAAGTTCATTTTTTCCCACACTTGTCCCAAGAAAAAAGCGATCCCAGCACGCAGATATCGGCAGGCGATGTAACACAATTCATTTACGATTTATGATTTACGATTTGGAAATAATGCGCGTCCAAGGCGCGGGATATGCAATGCACAAGGCGACCGACGGCCCCGTGTAGGGCGCACGCGTAGCGGGCGGTAAGTGCGGTTGGGCAAAATGCGTGAGCATTTTGCCCGCAGGGCGCTGAGGTAGTGTGGTGCCGAAACGTCAAGACGCCCGACGGCTGTAAGGTCGATTAGCCAGCCCGCAGGGCTACCCCGCAGGGACGAAAGCTCGTAGGGCGAGCTTTGAGGCAATCATTGGTGGTAGGGAAGGTAATCGTCCATGGTTTGCCGTCTTACCGGATTACTTCCTTCATCCAAAGAAAACGCATGGGAAATGGGTTGACCGAGCCTAGAGAAAATATATGGAGACAAATGGGGGACACGCGGATACGGCGAACTTCTTTCTTGTCAACAGATATTAAAAAGCGTACACTCGCATCCATGCTAAGTGTGCCAAGATTTTGCGTGAGTATACGCCTCCCCTCTTCTCGTTTCCTCATCCCTGCTCTTCCTTCCCCCACGCAGCGGTCTTTCATTCCTTTCCCTCGTTTCGACGCTTCACGACACACGACACTGCCCTATGGTCAATGGTCGAGACTTGTCCGACCTTTCCGGTTGACAGCGCTTCTGCTCGTATGCTTTCTCATCACTGTGCCCGGAGCGACGCTCGCAGATGACGCCACAGCGAAGAGCGTCGACAAAAAGACGCCTGTCGCAGAAACAGTCGAGGACATCAATGCCATCATGGATGATATGGCGAGCAAATTGGAAGGGTCACGAACCTTTTCGGTTGGCAAGAAGATCGCTACCTCTCCCAAGAAGTACGTCAGAAATTCTCTATGGTATGACTACTGCGGGGGATATGGTCTTTCCGGAACAGAAAAAAAGAATGGGACAATCACGCTGTCCATGGGTTACAAGGACAGTGAAAAAATTCTCGCGGCACACCGTGATCGCTCGCTTCTTGAAAAACTCGATAAAAAAGAGCGAGTCGCTCTTCAAAAGGCCGAAAAAATCATCAAAGACGTCATTCACCCCGGCATGACGGACATGGAGCGCGCGCGAGCCTTGCACGACTTCATGGTGAAGCACTACTCCTACAACCTGACCAGTGGAGGCGCGGCCACCACCATGCTGCTTACCGATCAAGGTGTGTGTGAAGCATACAGTCGCGTCTACTACCTACTGACGGAGATGGCGGGATTGGAAGCCCACATCGTGATTGGTATCACCGGCGGTCCTCATGCGTGGAACATGGTGCGCGTGGACGGTGAGTGGTACCATGTGGATGTGACGTGGGATGACTGCATAACGCCGGAGGAGACGAGAGAGAGCGGCGAGGTCGATATATCACGTCGTTATTTCCTGATCAATGACGTAGAAATGGGTCAGGATCACAGGTGGAGCATTTCCTCCTTACCAAGTTCGCAGGTGAAGGATGCCTCCTATTTTCGCAAAATCAGGCGATACTACAGCTCATATCCTGCGCTATGGAAGGCGGTCGATGCGGCAGCTCGCAACAAACAGCCCAACTTTGAGGGATACATGCAGGCATTTGCCAGCAAGGACACTTTTCTGCGCAACTTTGAAAAAGCCTGCGCACAGTACGAAAGTTTCAAAAACATTATTGGCTGGAATGGTCCTGTGGAAAAATCCGGAGTCGTGAGTTTCCAATTTGATTACTCCGATACCGCCGTGAAGAAGCCCCGTGAGCAGAAACCTCACCTCGTCCATGAGACCATTGAAAGCGCAAAAGGCTGGTTCTCCGAGCAAGGTATGCAGCTTCTTGAAAAAATCAATATCAACGAGGAGACGATTGAAGAAATCAAGTCGAAAGGGAATGAAGCCCTCAAAAAAGGAGCCGATGCTATTCGCTCCCTGTTTTGAATCTACACAATTCATTTACGATTGACGATTGGGATGCCTAGCGCGCCGGTGGCGCGGGATATGCAACGCACAAGACGCCCGACGGCCCCGTGTAGGGCGTTTTGTAATTCTGGCACCTCTAAAAACTCGAAATTCTTGACAAAGAGGAAGCCCATGATACCTCATCCCCGGACATTTTGTTCTTTTTCCTCAAAATCTTCCCTTTTCCCCTC
>CANQYL010000160.1 GCA_947628035.1 uncultured Akkermansia sp.
GCGATTGAATCCGGATGGGAAGTTTGCGGTGAATTATATGGCGGATTTGGATGTGGATGATGGGAATGTGTTGCATTATGATGAGGATGCGGGGCGGCTTTTTGATGAGCACCCGGGGTTGCTTGAGGCGTATCGGGAGGCGGGTGGTAAGTATGAGGGGAAGGAGAAGGGGAGGGATGTTTACTGGGGGTTGGCGAAGGCGCTGGGGAGTGATAAGGCGGCGTCTCAATGGCTGGATGCGCACGGGATAAGGGGGAATAAATACCTGGATGGGATGTCGCGCGGGAAGAAGGATGGGGAGAAGATGTATAATTATGTGATTTTCAATGAGGATTATATCAAGATTACGCATGTGAATAATCGGCATCCGTGGAGTGAGTATAGTGAGGGGAATGGGGATTGGGAGAGTCCGGAGGAGATATTTAGGGAGGGGAGCGATGTGGATTTTAGTGCGAGTGTGATAGGGGAGAGAGCGCGGACGTGGGGGAGGTATAAGGATAGGGCTTTTGCGGGGAGGGATGATGGGAGGATGAGGGCGGAGATTGATGCGAGCCAGGCGAAGTTGACGATGCGGGCGCCGGTGTATAATAATTCTGCGGCGAGTGAGGCAGTGAATGCTATTTATGAGCATGAGGATTTTTACGATCGTTATGAGGCGGCGGGGAAGATGGAGGATAAGGAGCGCGCGGAGGAGCTTGAGAAGTTGGGCGGCGATATGGCGAAAGCCGGGGGGATAGAAGGGTTGAGGAAGGAGGAGCTTGTGCGGTTGACAGATTTGTATGCCGGGGACTCAAAGGCATGGAACGAGGCGAGGAAGCTGGTGGGGGAGAGGGTGAAGGATGTGAAGATGGAGGAAGGGGACAGCGAGCCGCTGGGTGATGTGCTGGATTATCCGGAGTTGTACGAGGCATACCCGGTTTTGAGGGATTATTATGTGAGGTACACAGGGAAGTTGCCGAATGGTGTTTATGGGGGTTTCCATTCTGTGTTTAAGCATATTCTTGTTTCATCCCGGGTGAGGGATGCGGAGACATTTAGGAGGGTGCTTTTGCATGAGATCCAGCACGCGATACAGGAGATTGAAGGTTTTAAGCCTGGAGCAGATTCGCGGCTTGTGAGCAGTGAAACTTACTGGAACAGTGCAGGTGAGCGGGAGGCGCGGAATGTGCAGGGACGGGCGGGGATGAGCGCGCGGGAGAGGCAGCAATTACCGTTTAATGAGACGCTGGAGTATCCGGGGGAGGCGATTGTGGATTTTAGTGCGAGTGTGGGGATGTGGAAGGGGAGGCTGGGTGCGCTGAGGGAGAGTTTTCCGGAGGAGGGGACGGCGGCTTATACGCAGGAGATTTTTGTGTGTCCGACGCCGGCGGTGATGCAGATGGTGGGGGCGAGGGCGTTGGATATGGTGACGAGCGCGGCGGTGATTTACAAGGTGACAAAGAAGAAGCACGCGGTGAGTTGGGGTGCGTTGGAGCAGTTGCCGGAGGCGATGGCGGATCCGGTGTGCATAGCGGTGAGTAAGACGCCGGGGTGTTTGGAGGTGATAACGGAGTTGGAGGAGGAGGGGAAGAATATCCTTGTGGCGGTGCAGTTGAATGTGACGTCGGCAGCGAATCCAAGTGTGATGGTGAACAGGATAGCGAGTCTCTATGGCAAGGATAGCATAGGGGCGCTGCTGAAGCACCGGATGCTGTATTGGAATGAAGCAAAAGCGCGCATTTGGATGAACAAATACCCGCTCCAATTGCGGCAATCAATTCATCCCATGCGCGCCTCTGATGCGAGGGTACTGACTCCGCAGGATTTAGTCAAGTATAAAATGCGGCACGGGATGTCTTTCTCTGTGAGGGGTGAGGGTTTGCTGGACAGGGTGAATTTGCGGGAGATGGCGGAGGAGGAGAAGATGAGCCGGCTGATGACGCGGGCGCGGAGGGGAGCGGCGCGGTGGCGGAGGGTTTTCATGGATGATAAGACGAGCGCGGCGGATGCGGCGAGGGCGCTGGGGGAGGTGAGTAGTGTGATGGAGGCGGTGTATGCGTATTTACCGGCTGGGGAGAGACCGAGCTATGCGAGGAAGATGAAGCTGGTGGAGGCGTATGCGCGGCTGGTGGAGACTGGGCGAGTGTGGCACCGGGAGAATGCTAAAAGCGAAGAAGCGCGCGCGAAGCAGGAGGTGTTGGATGAGGTGATGGGTGAGCTGGAGAAGGTGGGGACGCTGAAGGGGGAGGCGCTGCGGGAGCTGCGGGAGGGGTATGTGCGTGAAGTTGCCGGGCGCAAGCTGAGCGAGGTGGCGGTGAGTATGGTGGAGGATGCTGTGGATGCGGTGGAGAGGCATTTGGTGCGGCGTGAGATGGAGAAGGTGAAGAGGCTGGCGGAGGCTTTGAAGCCGAAGAAGCTGAAGAGTGGGAAGATGGCGCCTGGGAAGATGAGCGCGGAGGGGTACCGGAGGTTTGGGAGGTATATGAAGATGGTGGAGATGAGCGCGGAGGAGAAGGCGGAGAGGATGGAGGAGCTGGCGGCGAAGCTGGATAA